>JANNEN010000301.1:0-11890 GCA_031378715.1 Emticicia sp. | reverse complement strand
GGTGGAGCAAAATGGGCGAGCAAAATAGTGAGTTTTAGCTACGCAGGCACTGCCGCCACTGCCGTGACGGAAGAAGAATTACCAACATTTAAGTTTGTTGATTTTCTTAATCTCTTGAAAATAAACGGTGAATGGAAAATCGTCAGTCGGGTATATTCGAAAGTAGAAAAAGATGTGAGAATTGTATCATCAAACGTTGGGGGAGGATATTCAACAACTGCCTCGGCGGCACCTGGCAAAGGAAATGCTCCAGCGGCAACTGCCAAAAAGCCCGTTGCTAAACCAAAACCATCGGACGACGGCTGGAAGTGATAAATAAGTAAATATTGTGTAGGTAAATGTGACTAATTTGCAAATGTTGTTAGTCCCAAGGTCTTTTTGAAAAATAGTTTAGTATGATTCTGGGGAAACGTCCGCCAGTAATTAGCTGACTTTAAGGTATTTAAGAGCCAACATTCGTGTTGGCTTTTTTAGTTGCTAAACATCGCCTTCAAAGCTCCCCAAAGGGTTTGTTTCAAATCTCGGTTAGTTTCCAAGATTCGCAGTTCGTCGGAGAGCAAGAAATCAACGCCCGAAACATTTTTGGGCTGATAAATATTTAGTAGAATATTCCAGTTTATTTTACCCAAACCTACCCCAAAACTAATCACCTTTCGGGTGATATTCTGACTCATAAACGACTGATAATCAAGCGTTTGTGTTTTGCTTAGTTCCACTAAATCAACTTGCTCAATTGAGGCACCGATTGCCCCAAGGATTTTTGATAGCAATGCCTTTTCACTTTCCGAAATGCTATCGGTCAAAATCAAAACTTTGTGCTTAAAAATGATATTCGGGGGTGTAAGTTTTGAAGGAATCGGGGGAGAAACAACGACTGGCACAACCGCCTTCGCCTCAACTACAACGGGTTTTTCTGCTATTGGTGCTACTTCGATTGCAGTTTGCTGAACGCTTGCTGTCCGATAGAGGGTTTCTTTACTGAAAAGATAATTGGCGAGGTTGGCGGTCATGAGTTGGGTGCATTATAAGGAAGACTTCGCGGGGCGGCACTCGCTCAAAGCGAAGTCTTCCTTTTTATTTTCAAGATTTTATCGTAAAATGATTTCTTCTCGGTCAGGTCCAGTAGAAATAAAGCTGATCGGAACTTCGAGTACTTCTTCCAGATAATGCACATAATCAGCCAATTCGGCAGGGATTTGGTCGAAAGTACGCATACCTTCGAGCGAACACGCCCAGCCCTTAAACGATTTATAGATTGGCTCAACGTCGGTGTCGGTCAAGTCATAAGGCATTTGTTCCGTTAGTGTGCCGTCGGACAAGCGATAGTGCGTACAGATTTTTACTTCGTCCAAAAAGTTTAGCACATCAACTTTCATCATAATCAACTGCGTTACGCCATTGAGCATGATACTGTATTTTAGGGCGGGCAAATCTAACCAGCCCGTGCGGCGTGGGCGACCCGTGGTAGCTCCAAACTCACGTCCTTCTTGACGGATTTTTTCACCCAAATCGTCATTTAATTCGGTCGGAAATGGCCCACTTCCCACACGGGTACAATAGGCCTTGAAAATTCCGAAAACTTCGCCAATCGTGTTGGGAGCAACGCCCAGCCCCGAGCAAACGCCCGCAGCAGTAGTGCTGGAGCTTGTTACGAATGGATATGAGCCAAAATCAATGTCGAGCAGTGAGCCTTGGGCTCCCTCGGCCAGAATTTTCTGTCCGTTTTTGAGCGAAGCGTTTACTACGTATTCGGTGTCTTGCAAATCAAACTTTTTGATAAACTCAACGGCCGAGAAGAAATCTTTTTCGGCTTCGGTTAGGTCAAATTCAAAGTTATGAAAGCCCAGAATTTGGGTATGTTTGGCGACTAAATCTTGGTATTTTTGCTTGAAATTAGGCGACAGAATATCCCCCAAACGCAAACCCTGCCGAGCGACTTTATCGGAATATGCTGGGCCGATTCCTTTGAGGGTCGAGCCGATTTTGGCATCACCTTTGGCTTTTTCGTAAGCTGCATCAAGCAAACGGTGAGTCGGAATGATAATGGCGGTTTTCTTCGAGATAACCAAGTTTTTTCTCAAATCAAGGTTGTATTTGCCCAAAGCATCAATCTCTTTTCTAAAAATAATCGGGTCAAGCACTACGCCATTGCCGATGATATTGAGGCAGTCGGAGCGAAAAATGCCCGACGGAATTTGGTGTAGTACGTGCTTGTTGCCGTTAAATTCGAGGGTATGCCCAGCGTTTGGTCCACCCTGAAAACGGGCAACTACTTGATAATCAGGGGCAAGCACATCAACGATTTTGCCTTTGCCTTCGTCGCCCCACTGTAAACCTAAAAGAATGTCAATCATTATTGAATGTAGAATGTAGCACTAAAAATGCAGAATTTTCAATGCAAAAATAAATGTTTTGTTTGTTTTCTAAACTACTAAAATCGTTTTATAAGAATCAATTATTACTTGAAAAATGCCGAGAAGCTCGCTTAATTCACTCAAATAATGTTTTTTTTGGTCAATTATCAAATCATTGTTTTCATATTTCATAAAAAGCCATTCATCGCCAGTGGTTACACAGCCGTACATTCGAGCAACTTTTACACCTTTTTTTTCATTGAAAAGATTCGCTCCAATCATCTGGGCGGCACATTGTGGAATGCCTAATTCAGTATCGTTTCGGGCGGCGTTCCGCTTTTTTGCTACAACTATTTGAATAATCGGGTAATTGATATTGAATGACTTTGTGTCGAGCGTCAAAATAAAATCACATTCTCCGACAAGTCCCTTTTCTTTATCTACGTTTAGGTTATCGCCCGAATAAATTTTGAAAAAATTATGATTCGTTCGTCTAATTTCTTTTAAAATTGGCACAACAATCCACTCTGATTTTGCTTTCTCGCTCCGAATGGCTAAACCTTCAACTTCGGCTAAATCTTCGGTGAGTTTTTGGCTGGCTGGCAAAGGTTCAGTATTTTTGAATAGCAATTCCACTCGGTTTTTTACTCCGAGTTTTTCTTCAATTAAATCTAATGTAAATTCGCTGTAACGCATGGTGTTTTTTTAATCAAAGAACCCACTTTTTACTTTAATAACAAACTCCTCCGAAACCTCAAAAATCTCTGTAATTTTTTCAATTGTAAGTATATCTTGTTCTAAAATCTTCTTTATTACATCAATTTTAACCTCTCGTTTTGTTTTTTCTTCATGAATTATTTTTGTTTTTTCTTTGGCAACCGCAATCTTACTTTCATTAAGTTCGTAAGGGTCCATTTTATCATAATTTATCAAATCAGCGACACGTCTGATGCCTTCATTTGCATAATTAATATCAGGATTTTCGGCATGATGGATACTCTCATAAAATAAATCTAACCAATCTTTGTAGTTTTGTGGTGTACTGATTTTCCTGTTATTAGGATTCAGAAAAACGAGCCGATGTCCATAAATAGGAATAATTTTACCTTCTAAGTCTTTTGGGTCAAGATTCGATACTAAAACCTCACTTTTGATTGGAAAACCTTGCTTGTCATCAATTACATAAGGTGCTGTAACTACTACAACCGTAAAAACTTCTCTGTTTATTCTATAATCTCCCGAATTTTTTTGTAATTCCGTTATTGCTGATAAATGATAATGCAAAAATCTATCGAAATTATAATCATAATCTACTTTTTGTATTTCTATGATAAATCTTTTATCAATAGTTTCGGCAAAAATATCATAGCGAAATGCTATGTTACCTTCTTTAGGAATAAACGCTTTTTCTGTTTCTATTTTGGAAACTTCCACTTCTAAGCCTAAAATATCTTTGATAAAAGCCTTAAAGACAAACATATCGGTAAAGGCTTTTTTGAAAATTAAACCATTGTCTAAACTTGCTAACATAATTTTGGCATTTATGCTGTTAAAACTTTGTTCTCACAGTTCTCTCGTTCGCATGAACCATAAAAAATCAACGAATGGTGCATGACCTTAAATTTGAGCATATCACCGACCATCGACTGAATATTCTGCACACGGGGGTCGCAAAACTCCATGACGTTGTGGCAATCAACGCAAATTAGGTGGTCGTGTTGCTTGGCTCCGTAGGCTTTTTCGTACTGGGCGAGGTTTTTGCCAAATTGGTGCTTTTTTACCAAATCACATTCCACCAACAAGTCAAGGGTATTATAAACCGTGGCTCGGCTGACTTGGTATTTTTTATTTTTCATCGAAATATACAAATCCTCGACCTCGAAATGATCGTTTCTTGAATAAATCTCGTCTAAAATGGCGTATCTTTCGGGCGTTTTTCGGAGTTGTTTTGTTTCTAAGTACGCTATAAAAATACTTTTTGCCGACTCAAAAATTGAAGGAGTAGAAACCATTTTGCTGAATGTGTTTGACTTTTATTTTAGGATAAAATTACAAATAAAATACAGAACTTTTATCATTTATCAGATTAATGAAACATTTAGCTTTCTTTATTTCAATGATTTCTTTAATAAATACTAAAAGAACGAAGGTTTTTGATAGTTATGTTTCGTTGAGTGAGTAGAAGAATATTGTGAATGAAATATCGCCAAAATTGGGCAAGCTCATTTTAAAGAAGCCGTGAATCCAATGCCGTTGCTTTGTGTGATGCCGAACTTTATGTTGATAATGCCACTTATTTTTGATGCAGGTGTTAGCATCGAATTATAAATATTTACCGAGTTTTGGGCAAGTTCATTCGATGATTCGACCATACTTAGGCCGCCGACCACAAGCCCCAAACCTATCAATAACTTAGGTAAACTCCTGATTTTATAATCAACGGGTTTGCCTTCGACGAGTGCCGTGGCATCAACACCTTTGAGGGCAATGTACGCCAGTCCGATGCCACCAACTGCTACTACTGGGCCGATTGGCTTCAAGATATTCGACCAGCGATACTTGATTTTTGGCTGCCAAGTGGCTTTATAAAGCTCTACTATTTTTTTATTGGAAAGTTTCGCCCCGTCTTTATATATATATGTAGCCAAAAATACTCGTTTTGCGTACAAAGAATCTGCTTTTTGAGCAAAAAGGGTAATGTTATAAAATACTATCAGAGAAAAGAGTAAAAAGAGTTTTTTCATTAAAATTGATATGCGGAAAGCCGCTTAATTGATAATTGTCAAATTGGAATTACTCCGAATCTACCCTCGTAACTTTATTCATGCCCTCAATGGCTTCTAATTGGTGCATGAGGGTTTCGAGGTGGCGAGTATCTTGGACGTAAAGTTTAATATCGCCCGTAAATATACCATCATTTGTATCAACTGCCAAAGAACGCATATTTATATGTAGTTCTGACGAAATAACTTTTGAAATATCTTGAATCATACTCATGCGGTCGAGGCCGTCGAGATGAATACTCGCCACGAAAGCCTTGGCCACTTGCGACGACCACCGAGCCTTGATAACCCGATTGCCGTACTGTGACAATAGCTGCTGGGCATTGGGGCAGGTATTGCGGTGAACTTTGATGCCTTCATTGACGGTCAGAAAGCCAAAAACATCATCGCCTGGAATGGGGCTACAACAACGAGCCAGCGTGAAATCAATCTCCTGCAAATCATCGCCTATATATAAGGTATCAACGCCCTTGACTTTTTTGATTTCTTTCTCGAAACTTTTGGCATCAATAAAAGCCTTGTTGTCAATTTCGATTTTGGCTTGCTTATTAATTCGAGCGTCACGGTCGGACTTGAATTTCTTGATTTCGTCGGGCTGAATGTATCCCTTGCCGAAGCTGTAATAAAGGTCATTATAATCTTTTTTGTTGAAGTATGCCCGCAACTGGTTGAGCGTTTCGAGGTTGTTTTCGAGACCCAATATCTTAAATCGCCTCGTGATGATGTCCTTTCCGTCGCTAAAATAGACTTTGTTTTCTTCTTTTAGTAAATCTTTGATGCGGGCTTTGGCTTTGGAGGTCGTCACGAATCGTAGCCAATCTTCCGAAGGTTTTTGGTTTTTGGTGGTCAAGATTTCGATTTGATCACCGTTTTGCATTACGTGGCTAATCGGCACTAACTGCCCGTTTACCTTGCCAGCGGTGCATTTTCGCCCAATATCAGTATGAATTTCGAAGGCAAAATCAAGCACCGTTGCCCCTTTACGCAGCACTTTGAGGTCGCCTTTGGGCGTAAAAACGAAAACTTCCTCGTTATAGAAATTTCCTCTGAAATCCTCCAAAAACTCAATCGCTGATTTATCGCCCGATTCGAGGGTTTCTCGTACTTGGTTTATCCAACGGTCGAGCGGTGCGTCCATCGACGTATCATTGCCTTTGTACTTAAAGTGGGCAGCGTAGCCCCGTTCCGAAATCTCGTCCATGCGTTCGGTACGAATCTGCACTTCTACCCACTGCCCCGTTTGGCTCATTACGGTTGTGTGCAGCGACTCGTAGCCATTGGCCTTTGGAATCGAAATCCAGTCTTTTAGTCGGTCGGGGTTGGGTTTATATTCGTCAGTTACGATAGAATACACCTGCCAGCAAGCCGATTTTTCCTTTTCGGGGGGAACTTCCTGCATGATAATTCTGATGGCAAACAAATCAAAAATGTCCTCAAAGGCAGTTTGTTGGGTTTTTACTTTATTCCAGATTGAATAAATATGCTTCGGGCGGCCCCGTATCACAAAGTTTATGCCCGCATCGTGGAGTTTTTTTTGAATCGGCTTGATGAAATTTTCAATGAAACGGTCACGGGTGGCTTTGGTGCTTTTGAGCTTATTTGCTATCTCTTTGTAGGTTTCTGGCTCGGCGTATTTGAGATATAAATCTTCGAGTTCGGATTTGATTTTATAAAGCCCCAAACGGTGGGCGAGGGGGGCATAAATAAAAATAGTTTCGTGGGCGATTTTGAGTTGCGAGTTACGAGCCATGCTGCCCAGCGTACGCATATTGTGGGTGCGGTCGGCGAGTTTTATTAAGATTACCCGCACATCTTCCGAAAGGGTGAGCAACATTTTTCGGAAGTTTTCGGCCTGTGCTGATGTGCCTTGCTCAAAGTTTCCGCCGATTTTGGTCAAGCCATCAATGATTCGCATGACTTTTGGTCCAAAATCTCGCTCAATGTCTTTGAGGGTCATTTCGGTGTCTTCTACCACATCGTGCAGCAAAGCACAAATGACCGAAGTAGCTCCCAGTCCGATTTCTTCAACACAGATTTGAGCCACTTCGAGGGGGTGAAAAATATACGGCTCGCCTGATTTTCGCCGCATATCCTTATGGGCTTCCATCGAAATCGTGAAAGCCTTCTTTATCTGCTTCGCATCGTCGCCCTTGAGCGTCGGCTTGGCTGCCCGCAATAGCCGCCGATACCGAGCCAATATCTCGCTTCGTTCTTTTTCTAAATCAATCATTGGTTGGCTGCCTTCCGTTTTGCTCACTATACTTTGCTCCATCAAATTTGCTGCGTTTTTTGTTGTACGTTCGTAACACTAAGTTAATATTAAAGCCTTTATGAACAAATTAATTTGGAGAAATACGGAGCAATAAAAATATTTTTCTTTTTTCGATTGACACAATAAAAAAAACTCACTACCTTTGCAGCCCAATAAGTATTTACTAATTTGGTTATCAATAGTATCAGCATTGGTAATTGCAAATTGGTAATTGCAAACTGAATATGCGGGCGTGGCGAAATTGGTAGACGTGCCAGACTTAGGATCTGGTGCCGCAAGGTGTGGGGGTTCGAGTCCCTTCGCCCGTACGAGAAACCCTCTGAGCAGCACATGGTCGGAGGGTTTTTTAAATTTATAAACAAGCAAAACCAAATCAACGTCGGCAGGGTTTTGAACCCTGCCGACGTTAATAATCAAAATTATCCTCAATGGAAACTACATTAGATAGAATTTCTTCTACCGAAGGCAGATTAAAAGTAACACTCACCGAAGCTGACTATAAGCCCGAAGTTGATAAAAAAATCAAGCAATACAGCAAAACCGCCCAAGTAAAGGGGTTTCGCCCTGGAATGGTGCCGAAAGAGTACATTCAGAAGCTACACGGCAAGAGTATCTTGGTTGACGAAGTAGTAAATATGGTATCAAAATCGGTGAATGACTACATCACCACCAATAAATTGCGTATCGTGGGCGACCCGATGCCCGACAATGAAGCCGCAAAAGATATTGATTGGGACAATCAGAAGGAGTTTTCGTTTGAATACACCATCGGTACGGCTTCCGACTTTTCGGTTGATTTAGCTACAATTCCTGCCGTAACTAATTACGAAATCACCGCTTCGGACGATGCCGTAAACAAAGCGGTGGCTGATGTACGTAAGCGTTTTGGTAAAGATATTGAAGCCGAAGAGGTAGAAAATGACGACATGATTTTTGGTATTTTGAAGCAAGAATCTACCGAGTTTGAGGTGCAAGATGCCACTATCCCGATGGGACGAGTAAATGAGGACGCTTTACATATCTTCAAGGGTTTGGAGAAAGGCAGCAGCGTGAAGTTTGATATTCAGGCCGTTTTTGCTACAATCAAAGATTTAGGTTTTGCTACTGGAAAAACCGAAGACGAAGCTGCAGCATTGAGCGGAGAGTTTGAACTAACCGTGGAGAAAATCACCCGTACGACCGACGCTGACCTTGATCAAGAATTATTTGATAAGGCCCTCGGCGAAGGAAAAGTAAGTAATGAGGAAGAATTTAGGGCTGAAATTAGTAAGATTATTGCCGAAAACTACGCCCGTGAGAGCGAGTATCTGCTTGATTATGAAGTAGAAAAAACAGTTTTAGATAATGTTAGTATTGAGCTACCCGATGAGTTTTTGAAAAAATGGTTACTTACCATTAACGAAGGAAAATTCACGGAAGAAGACATAGAAAAAGATTATACTTCCTTTGCGAAGGGCTTACGTATGGATTTGATACGCAACGAAGTAGCCGCAAATAGTGACATAAAGTTAGAATACACCGATATTGTAGAGGAAGCAAAAGCCGAAATGCGTAATTATTTTGGGGCATATTCGTACGGAGGTTTAGAAGATATGATCGAGAGTATGGCCAAAAAGACCTTGAATGAAAACAAAGATGGAGCAGTGCGTCGTTATACCGACCGTGCATTTGGCAAGAAGGTCCGTGCGTTTTTGAAAGCCAATGTCAAATTTGAGAAGAAAAGTATTGATGCCGAAGAATTTAATAAAGTTGCTGAATTGGCTTATGCGTAAGTTTTGTATCGGCTTGATTAAGAAAATCCCCCTTGATTTATATTCTTGGGGGTTTTTTTTTGTTTGAAACTGCACGGGTAATTTTTAACGAAAAAAAAGTTTTCCAACAATAGACGTACTTTATTTTTTACAATATCCCTAAAGAAAATCCCCCGATTGATTTATTGAGTATTCCAGATTTTGAAATCAATACAATAATTGCCTAAATTTGTACCACAAACGTACTACAACCTAACCTATTATTATGATTAATGAACTATTAACCAATGGAATCTTTGTGATTCATGCTCTAAAAGGCTATGAATACCACGAAAAAAGACTAATTGAATTGTTTGACAAAAATAGAATGTCTCATGAGTTTGTTACCGACGGAGACCCAATATATTTCAAAAAGGAAATACTTGAAAAATATTTCGTTCCAGATATTGAATCAATATTGTCGGCGGGAGTGCTTTCATGTACACTAAATCATATTTTTGCTCTTGAAAAAATTGTAGAACAAAACCTTGATTATGCCCTAATTTTTGAAAATGACCCCTTTTTTTTAGGAAATTTTGTTGAAGAATTAAAGAAAACGGTCGGCGAAATAGAAAATCTTGAGAAAGGTTTTATGATTTCATTAGAAAATAGCACACTTAGGCTACCATCATACTGGGATATAGAGAAAGGAAAACACTTATATCAAGCTGCTACTTGTCGAATGTCGGGTTCGTATTTAATTGATAAAAAAGGTGCAATTGACATTCTTAATGAACTAAAATACAACAAATGCCCCACCGTAGTTGATGGCTGGCATGACCAACTTATTGAACAAAATATTGTAAAAATGTTTTGGGTTCACCCACCAATGGTTGAGGAAGGCTCTCATAACGGGCATTTGAACGCTACCATTTCTACAAAACCCCGAAGTAAATATCGAAGATTTGCATGGGTAGCTCAAAAATTTTATAAGCTATATATTATGCGGTTGTTTCCTAACAAATATCTAATCAAGCACCAAACACGGGTCGAAACATCATGCCCGATTCACCAAGAAACCCCATCGTTACAAATGTCAGAAATGATGACGACGTGAGAGGTTGTTTAATGCGGTTCGCCGCAGCGGAAGCTCTGAAAGATAAAAAAGGGGCTTTGGAACTGTCAAGAAAGAAACAAAAAGACGCTTTAGGAAGAGAAATAAAAAAAGAGAACAAGCCATGACAACACAAGAATTAGCCGAAATAAAAGCCCGATACGAAGCCACAAGTGTTGCTCCGTGGGTAGCATCAATCGAAGGTCGTGACCACGAACTTGGGGGTAGTAGTTTCATTATGACAGGTATTCCAAAAGGGGAATATATTTGGCAAGAAAAACGGGGTGAAGATTTAGAAATTATTGGAGCAACCAGTGCCGATTTAGACTTCATTGCCCATGCACGTCAAGATATTCCGAAACTTTTGGAAGAGATAGAAAGGTTAAAAAGTAGTGAATCGCCTAAAAAAATATATTTTAAATAAAAACAAATATGCAAAAAACTATTATTCTGGCGGGAGCCACGGGCAACTTAGGTGGGCAAATCGCCAATGAATTGGTGTTGAACGGTGCCAAAGTAAAAGCTATCGTCAGAAAGGAGGCAAACGACAACAAACTAAGCCTCCTGAAAAGTAAAGGAATTGAAATTATATCCTTAGACTTCAACGATTCTGAGGCTTTAAAAGCGGCCTGTAAAGGTGCAGATTGCGTGGTAAGTGCATTGGCGGGTTTACAAGATGTGATTTTTGAAACTCAGAAAAAATTGGTTGATGCCGCTATTTTGGCAGGCGTTCCCCGCTTTATTCCCAGTGATTTTTGTACAGATTTTACGCCCCTTATTCCTGGCAAAAACCGTAATTTAGACATCCGCCGTAGCTTCCATGATTATATCAATAACCAAAATATCAAAACCACCAGTATTTTTAATGGTGCATTCATGGAATTGATAACGGGACCAATGCCCCTGATTTTGTTTTCAAAAAATAAAATTCTCTGCTGGGGTAATCCAAGTATAAAAATGGACTTTACCCATACACAAAACATAGCAGCTTATACCGCAAAAGTAGCATTAGATGCCAGTAGCCCAAGATATTTGCGTATCGCAGGAGAAAATATTAGTGCTAACGAAACCGTACAAATACTCACGAAAGTTTCTAAAAAACAGTTCAAATTATTAAACCCAGGCGGTATTGGTCTATTCAACCTACTTATAAAAATCACCAAGTTTTTTGCTGCTCAACCCAATGAGCTGTATCCGCCGTGGCAAGGGATGCAGTATATGAGAGATATGATGGAAGGGAAGGCAGCCTTAAAACAGCATGACAACAGCAAATACACTGTTGCCAATTGGATTGATTTTGAAGCACTTTTGTTGAAAGAAAAATTTAATTAACGAATGATTTATACACATTCATCAGCAAAGTTTTATGATTTTAATGAAGTAAATGAACTCGTAGTTTTAACACATTATCAAGACATCTAAGTTGGACAGGCCAATGCCCTCAGAGTCCCGTGAAAAACGGAGACGCTGAGGGAACGGAAAAATGATTTTGAGGGGGTTACTTACTCCACCACCAGCTTCCCACCACCGCTATAACTGCGATAATCGCCGTTATACATGGCATCGGCTGAAACTGGTCCGAGTACGAATTTGCCTCTCGAAACTACTCTTACTAAGTAATAAAAAGTCTTTTCGGT
>JANNEN010000289.1:0-2578 GCA_031378715.1 Emticicia sp. | reverse complement strand
ACAATTTACCATAAAGCAAATAATAGATTGTTTCGCCGTTTATTTTGGCGACATTGGCGTTCACAATCATAGCATCTCTAATCAAAGAACCTAATAATGATTTTCCTGTGCTAATGGTTGAGTTCCATTTCAAAGTTCCTGTTTTCAAATCCAACAATGCAATGGTCATATCTGCACCTTTTTTTAAGGTCAGAAGATATTCATCTGATTCTGGTATGAAATCAGATTGATAAACAAGGAAAGATTCTTTTGAAGAATTATACACAATTTTACCCGTTTCAGTATTGATAATCATGTACTTGGAATTAACATAAGCCTCTACATAAGGACTACTGGCAACGCTGGTTAATTCTTTTTTATCCTTAAAGATTTTTCCAGCTTCTGGGTCGGATAAAAAATCCATGGCAGAAGTAGCTCCAAAATCTTCTTTGGTCAATTTCCAAACTTGTTGTTTGGTTTCAGCACTGATACCTTGAATGGTCGAGCCTACTTTAATGACAATTACGCCCGTAATTTCATTCTGGACTAAATCTTGGATGTTTCCTTCGGTTTCAATTACGCTGTCGAAGTTGCGTTGTGCGAAGGTTGTGGAGATGCTGAAAAATAACAGCAAGAGTGCGGTAATTTTGATTTTCATCTGTGGTAGTTTTTTAAAGTTAAGTATGATTTTAATAGTGAAATTGTAGCAATTGCACATACTATTTATCACATCAACCATAAAAAAATAGATGATTAGAAATGTGCAGAAACTACTTAGGGACAAATATAGTATAAATACTCATATATGTCAAAATAATGCTACTTTTCCCTTTGGTATGATTATTCTGAATAGGAAAACAGGCAATTCAAGGCAAAAAAGCTAACTTTGTAGCTTAAAAATAGAATTTTACCGTGAAACATCCCCCTACCCCCTTCAAAGGGGGACTATGAACCCCAAGTAGTCATCTTCAATTGGGAATTACTGTGAGTGCAAAATCCCCCTTTGAAGAGGGCAGGGGGATGTTTCAAGATAGAATAAAATTACTGAAAAACAATGGCAGAACAAAAACAACAAGATACCGCCTCAACGTTAAAAGACATTATTTCGCACGCCAAAGAATATGGCTTTGTGTTTCCTTCTTCGGAGATTTATGATGGGCTACAAGCCGTTTATGACTACGGTCAGAATGGCGTTGAACTGAAAAATAACCTCAAAACGCTCTGGTGGAAAGCTATGACGATGCTTAACGACAACGTTGTGGGCATTGATGCGTCCATTTTTATGCACCCGCTTACGTGGAAGGCTTCTGGTCACGTGGATTCGTTCAATGACCCGATGATTGACAATAAGGATTCTAAAAAACGCTACCGTGCCGACCAATTATTAGAGGCAAAAGCCGAACAATACGAAGCCGAAGGTTCACCCGAAAAAGGCAAAGCATTATTAGAAGCAATGGCAGCGGCTATGACGGCAGACGACATGACGGGTTTACGCCAAATTATCTTGGATGAAGGCATTAAATGTCCCGTTTCAAATACTGCCAATTGGACGGAAGTTCGTCAGTTTAATCTGATGTTTTCTACCCAAGTAGGAGCAGTTTCAGAAGATGCTTCTTTGATTTATCTTCGTCCAGAGACTGCACAGGGTATTTTTGTAAACTTTTTGAACGTTCAAAAATCTGGACGAATGAAAGTGCCTTTCGGGATTGCTCAAATTGGAAAAGCATTTAGAAATGAGATAGTTGCAAGAAATTTCATCTTCCGTATGCGTGAATTTGAGCAAATGGAAATGCAGTTTTTTGTTCGCCCTGGCACTGAAATGGAATGGTATAACAAATGGAAAGAAACCCGTTTGAAGTTCCACCAAGCCATTGGTTTACCTGCCGAAAATTTAAAATTCCACGACCACGAAAAATTAGCTCATTATGCCAATGCAGCCGTGGATATTGAGTATAAATTCCCTTTCGGATTCAAAGAAATGGAAGGAATTCACTCACGAACAGACTTCGATTTAACGGCTCACCAAACTTTATCAAAAAAGAAGCAACAATATTTTGATGCAGATTTAGACGAAAATGGCAAACCTTATGGAAATTATATTCCTTATGTCGTAGAAACTTCCGTTGGTGCAGATCGTCTTTTCTTAGCGATTTTGTGTAATGCTTATACCGAAGAAACTACGGGCGAGGGCGAAACACTGAAACAAAGAACGTATCTAAAATTCCATCCAACAGTTGCCCCAATAAAGGCGGCGGTGTTGCCTTTGGTGAAAAAAGATGGTTTGGCAGAAAAAGCACAGGACATTTATCATGCCTTAAAGCGTTCATTTAATGTAACTTACGATGATGGCGGAGCAATCGGAAAGCGTTATACTCGTCAGGATTTGATTGGTACACCTTTCTGTATTGCAATAGATTATCAAACGATGGAAGATGATACCGTAACCATCCGCCACCGTGATTCGATGGAACTAGATCGAGTGCATATTTCAGTTTTGTGAGAGAAAATTGGCTTTTCAGTGAGTATGGTTCGGGTTTTTGAGGTGTTGTAGGAAAGAGAGATTTTTACAATATTGCTCTTGTAATTTGTCATTTTAATA
>JANNEN010000285.1:0-20401 GCA_031378715.1 Emticicia sp. | reverse complement strand
GAATTTTTTACGTGTGTGCTGGCTTTTGACGAAGTTATTTTAGAAAGTAACGAAAACTACAGCAAGCAATCGTACCGAAATCGAGCATATATCTTGGGAGCTAACAAAACCGAAATGCTCATTATCCCCGTTTTAGATGGCAACAAAAAAGTGCTGATACGAGATGTGAAAATTGATTACAGCCAACATTGGCAAGTAAACCATTGGCGAACCATCAAGGCGGCTTACGGGAAATCACCTTTTTTTGAGTTTTATTCAGATTATTTTCATGCAGTTTTTAACAAAAAAAATACTTTTTTGTGGGATACTAACATAGAATTGCTGACAATTTGTCTGAAACTTTTGCGAGTAAACAAGACAATTCGTCAGACCGACACCTACCATAAACAAGTCGATTCGTCAGTATTTGATGCCCGAAACTTGATAAATCCCAAAAAAACTTATGAAACCAGAGATTTATATCAAGCAGTACCATACCAACAAAATTTTGGCAATGAATTTGTGCCAAACCTTTCTATCATAGATTTATTATTCTGTCGTGGAAATCAGGCTTTGGAAATTTTAAAAAAATCTTCCCCAATTTGAACACACTCTATCAATAAACCGTTATATTGCAGTAAAGATAATGAGTGAATGTGTGAATGAATGAATGAGTGAATGGTTTTCCAGAGAAAAATGAAAAACTTTTAATTGATTTATCTATCGCAAAGTATTTGGCAAAGTACAAAATTCACTCATTCGCTCATTCACTCATTCAAAATTATTCTTAATGGAGCCTAAATTTTCACAAAAAGTAAAAGAAATCATCACCTTAGCCCGTGAGGAAGCCTTGCGTTTGGGACATGATTATATCGGAACCGAGCATTTGATTTTGGGAATGATTAGAGATGGTGAAGGTATTGCCCTGAACTTATTGAGAGATTCGGGCGTGATTCTTGACGAACTTCGGGTAACGATCGAGCAGGCCACGAAAGGAACGGCTACCAATAATATCAAAAATTTGGCGAATATTCCACTCACTCGACAGTCCGAAAAAGTATTAAAAATTACGCATTTGGAGGCCAAAATCTTCAAATCGCTGACCATTGGCACCGAACATTTGCTACTTGCGATTTTGCGAGATGGCGATAATCTCGGTGGACAAATCCTACAAAAATTCCGCTTAAACTACGAACAATCAAAAGAAATGCTCGAATATCAACTGACAGGTCAGAAACCCGTTATGGAGCGTCCCGAAACTGATGACGACGATGAACGTATTTTCGGGGGCAATACGGGCGGCTACTCCCAACAACAAAAGGGAGAACCAAAAAATCCAGAAAAATCAAAAACCCCAGTTTTAGATAATTTTGGTAGAGATTTAACCAAATTTGCCGAAGCTGGCAAACTTGACCCAATCGTGGGACGTGAAAAAGAAATTGAGCGAGTTGCCCAAATTCTATCACGACGCAAGAAAAATAATCCAATTTTGATTGGCGAGCCAGGTGTGGGCAAAACTGCCATTGCCGAAGGTTTGGCTTTGAGAATTGTACAAAAGAAAGTGTCGAGAATACTTTTTGGAAAACGTGTCGTGACGCTTGATTTGGCTTCGTTGGTGGCGGGAACAAAATACCGTGGCCAGTTTGAGGAGCGAATGAAAGCTGTGATGAACGAACTCGAAAAATCGCCCGACGTGATTTTGTTTATTGACGAAATCCATACCATCGTTGGTGCGGGCGGTGCCAGTGGCTCGCTTGATGCCTCCAATATGTTCAAGCCAGCCTTGGCTCGTGGCGATATTCAATGTATCGGAGCTACAACTTTGGACGAATACCGTCAGTATATTGAGAAAGACGGAGCTTTGGCACGTCGCTTTCAGATGGTTATGGTAGAAGCAACTTCGATTGACGAAACCATTGAGATTCTCAATAATATCAAAGACAAATACGAAGATCACCACCACGTAAGTTACACGCCCGAAGCCTTAGAGGCGGCCGTGAAACTTTCGGAGCGGTACATTACCGACCGATATTTGCCCGACAAAGCCATTGATGTCATGGACGAGGTAGGAGCGAGGGTACACATCAGTAATATTTCGGTGCCGCAAGACATTGTTTTCTTAGAAGAACAAGTTGAGCAAATCAAGAAAGAGAAAAACTCGGTTGTGAAAAGCCAACGCTACGAAGAGGCAGCCCAACTACGTGACCGTGAAAAGAAACTTTTGGAGCAACTTGATAAGGCCAAAACTTCGTGGGAACAAGAAGCAAAATCGAAGCGGTACAGTGTCACCGAAGATCACGTTGGTGATGTGGTAGCCATGATGACGGGCATTCCTGTGAAGCGGGTAAATATGAACGATGGTGAGAAAATACTCAACATGGGTGATTCTTTGCGTGGGCGAATTGTGGGGCAGGATATTGCCGTGGAGAAACTCGTGAAGTCAATCCAGCGGACTCGTGTGGGTTTGAAAGATCCAAAAAAGCCAATCGGTTCGTTTATTTTCTTGGGGCCAACGGGAGTCGGAAAAACCGAATTAGCCAAGACACTCGCTACTTATTTGTTTGACAAAGAAGATGCCCTCATCAGAATCGATATGAGTGAGTACATGGAGAAATTTAGCATCTCTCGCTTGGTGGGAGCCCCCCCAGGATACGTGGGCTACGAAGAGGGCGGACAATTAACAGAAAAAATCCGTAGAAAACCGTACTCGGTGGTGCTACTTGATGAGATAGAAAAAGCTCACCCAGATGTTTATAACATACTTTTGCAGGTACTTGACGACGGAGTTTTGACCGATAGCTTAGGCCGCAGAGTTGATTTTAGGAATACTATCATCATCATGACATCAAATATTGGGGTGCGTGACTTGAAGGATTTTGGCACGGGGATTGGTTTTGCTACCAAATCACGGACGGATAACCAAGATGATATAATGAAGAGTACGATTCAAAGTGCGTTGAAGAAAACCTTCTCGCCCGAGTTCTTGAACCGCCTCGATGATGTGATTGTCTTCAACTCATTGAGTCGAGATGACATTCATAAAATCATTGATATTTCGCTTGGGCGTTTGATTGCCCGTATTACCAACATTGGCTATAATATCTCGCTGACCGACAAAGCCAAAGATTTCTTGGCCGAAAAAGGCTACGACCAACAGTACGGAGCCAGGCCACTCAACCGTGCGATACAGAAGTACGTTGAAGACCCACTCGCTGAGGAAATCTTGAAAGGAGAAGTACAAGAAGGCGATACAATCGTAGTAGATTTTGGCGGTGAAGGCGAACTACTAACCTTCGGGCGAGCTAAAAAAGAAGAAGCAATCGAGAATATTTAATTTAAAGATATGCGTTTAAGAAAAGCACGGCTTCGGTCGTGCTTTTTTTGGTTTTGGCAGGAATTACGTAAAAATACTTAGTGATTTAGGTAGTTTTACGTATTGTTTTTTGAGAAATGATTTTATAACTTTGAGCTAAATAATAAACTATCGTAGATGAATTAAAAAAAGAGGAAAATATAAATAATACTATTGCATTTTAGCTGAAAATCCTGTCTTAGAAATCGACCAAATTTTAGAACAACGGGGAAGTAAAAGCATAAAATGTCACGTTATGCGTGGCATTGCTTTACTTTGTTGTTCGGGTTCTTGGTCGAGCCTCTAAGACAAGTGTGAGCGATGTTTCACGCTTTTTTTTTGAAATTTGTTAATCTTATTTATTCAACCAAATTGTCTTAAAATACCAATGAAAAAACTACTTTTTGCTTTCTTAATTTTTAGTTTTTCGTCTTGCCAACTTTTCGAGCCAAAACCCGAAAGTGAAAAGTTTTATTGTAAACTTAACGGAAAAGCATGGCGACCAGAGAAAAATGGTACTTCACTTGGTACTAATCTCAAAGCGGAATGGAATAAAAAAGGTTTATTTAATATTTATGCTTACAATATCCCAGAAGTAATAATCTTTTCTCTAAAAGTTAATAATAGTGGTGTAGAAATAAAAAACTATACTTTGTACAATCAAAAGGGAAATTCTATTGGTCTTTTTACATACAATGAAAACGCATCTCCAAACGATAGAGAGGAGTTAATTTCACAACAAGGTTTTGTAAATATTACCAAAGTTGAAAACAAACAAGTGTCAGGTACATTTGAATTTACAACTCGGAGTAATATTCAAAATAAAGACTATAAAATCACAAAAGGACAATTTAACAATCTAACTTATTCAGCTTTCTAAATAAAAAATTATGTTGAAACCGTACTTGATAATAGTCTTGGTATTAGCACCTTTTATTGCCTATTCTCAAAAAATTGATTTGGCAAACGAACCCACAGTTTCATTGAAAACCAATCTGATTCAAAATCCCAATAATACTGTACATTGGAACTTGGTTTACGAGAGTAAATTGACTCATAGATACCAAAGTAGTAATATTTCAGTTGCGTATTCTGTATTAAATTATGGTAATCGTAGCAAAAGAGAAGGGTTTTATATCGCTTACGAAAGGCGATTTTATGCTAATAATGAAGTGCCAAGGATTTTTATTGCACCTTATGCGAAGTTTTTAATTAGAGAAGTAAATCAGAATTCAAATGCCAAAAATATTTACGATTTTTTTGCTGCTAATAACAAGCGGTTTACAACTTTTTCTACTCCCGTTGGGCTTACTTTTGGCATCAAACATTCAAATAAAAGAAAATTAACCTTTGAATTACCCATTAGTTTGGGATTGGGCTATGTATTTTACAGTAATTTAAAAAGCGGTTATCCGCCAGCAAAGCTCCATTTAGATGGTCAGATTTTGTTCCAAATGATTCTAAAATTATAATTTAAATACTACCAATGACAATTTTTACTAAATTTTAAACAAACAAACAACATGAGAAAATTAACTACCATTCTGTGCCTTTGGGCATGGGGGGTGACTGCTTTTGCCCAAATTCCAAATTGTAATGCCCCCGTTCCTATTAACGAACAGGCTTATAATATCCTCAAAAATGTTGATAAATCACAAATACCTACGGGCGTTCTCTACGATTATGTGTTTCCTTGGGCAGATGTTGAGTATTTTGACGGTACTGAAAATGCGGATACAACCAACTTTTCGCATTTTTTGCAAGCATATTCCGAACTTCACAACTCAACCATCAACCGACAGAGTATCTTACATCCTGCCGATTATGAAAAAGCGATTCAAAACTTTCACCCCGATAAGAAATACCATCACCCCGTCGGAATCATTGATTATCAGTTCAATGCGATAAAAGATGATGCCGTTACTAATAATTTGTTCACTGTTTCAGACGCTCAGTTATTTGATGTGGCGGGGCGAACAGAATCACCTTATCTAACAAAAAGTACGGCTATTGCTTCGATTTTGATGGCTGATGAATCTGGACTTGCCGAGGGTACGCATTATTTGCATTTCGCTCCCGAGTTCGTGCTTACAAATACGGGTTTTTCGCTCGCCGACGTTACTGAGTATCAAGTATTTCAAGATGGCGTTTTGGTGAGCGGGGGAATAGTGCCAGGAATTATTACTACCGTAGTTCCCCTTGTTATCCTGAAAAATGCAACACCCAAAGTTATAAAAATTGTTTTGATAACTGGATTTATTATCAGAATCTACAAAGGAATTACTAAAACGAAAGATGAAACATTCGTAGCAACACCCTGTGCTGGAACGGACGTAGTTGAAGTATTTGGCGATAATTTTGGCACGGGATACGCCGATGCTTACAGTGCAAGGGGCGTTGCTACTATTTTTTATGCCGATGGTAATTGTCCCACAAGAAGAATCACCAAACCAATTATTTTTGTTGATGGTTTTGACCCGACCAATGGACAACACGCTGGCGAACTTTGGGAAAATTATATCAATAAAGGATTTGTGGATGGAAATCAAAATACAGTTAGATTAGGTGATTCTCTTCGCAGAAGTGGCTACGATATAATTACCTTTGACCAAGGTGATGAGGGAGTTAATCGAGGTGGGGCTGGTCGTATGGAAAATAATGGTTTAGCTTTGGCTCGGTTTTTAGAAGTTTTTTATGCCCAGCACAGTGCTACGATGCAGCAAGGGTTTATCGTTGTTGGTGCGAGTATGGGCGGTAAAGTTGCTCGATATGCCATTACCCACATGGAGCATAACAATATTCCGCACCATGTAAAACTTTTCGTTTCTTTCGATAGCCCCCAACTTGGTGCTCAAATCCCGCTCGGTATTCAACAATTTGCCGATGTAATTACCCAATTCGGAGGCTTGCGTAATACGCCTAAAGTTCGTAATGCAGTCCACCAAAGCGATGCAGCTAAACAATTAGTAGTAGCTCATTCCTCTACCGAATCCGAGTTTATTCAAGCCCATGTTTTCAAAACTACTTTTGATAATAATATGACTGCGATTGGTAACTGGCCCACGCAATGCCGAATGATTGCCATCGTTGATGGAAACCGAAACGGTGTGCTTAAACCAAGTACAGTTACGCCAAATCCTTTTGGTTATGAACCAATCTTTCCTTGTGGCACAGAATTGGATTTTGCTGTTAAGAAAAGAATCTTTCCTAACTGTAATGCCAATATTTGCTACAAAATGAGAAGTTTGAGTTCAGCCCAAACAGAAGCTACTCGTTGCGAATCCCTTAATTTTAAGGTAAATAAAGATGCTTGGCTTCTAAAATTGGTGTTTGGTGGCGACCAGTTTACAACGAGAACACGTCATACCCAAAATCAAAATGATACAAGTTACGATATTGCCCCTGGTGCAAGGTTTGGTGCAGACCCATTAGATGCCATTGAAACTTGGATGACTGATATTGCACTCGTACTTGCTGGCAAAATCAAAATCCCAACCAATATTATCAGCAATACTAATTTTATTCCTACTGTCAGTTCGGTAGCATACACTTTCCCGAACAATGAACCTTTCAGTATTTATAAAAATTTCACGGGTGTAAATCTCTCAAAATGTGCAGGTACTACTCCTTTTGATACCGTTTATGCTCCATCAGAAGATTTGTACCATGTTGATATTAACCAACAAGTAGCAGGCTGGTTTCTTGATGAAATATTTAACAACAAAGTTTCGTCTTGCGGTAATAATCCTGATTGTCCAGAATATCTAACCCTCAATTCTGCAATCCCAAATAATTCGAGAGTTTTGAAAAAAGCACAGAAAGCTATTTTTATCGAAGAAGGTTTCAAAGCAGATGGAGCAACTGAATCAGTTGTATTTAAAGGTGCTATTGGTTGCGACCAAATACTTCAAAACCAAGCAATGAAACCAGTTCAGTTTCCAAATGCTCAAAACAACGTTGCTCCTTGCTCCCAACCTTTTGAGTTCGACCAAGCCCGAAACTACAAAACGTGTGATAACGGTTTTACAACTTTCCGTGTTTTTGTGCATAATATTGACATCAATACTTATGCAGAATTTTCAACTGATGGGGTAAATTGGTTCAAAGCTAATATTTTAGATAGTGGCTGGGAGGTTACGCTTCCCAACAACTCGCAAGCTCAATATTTTCAAGCACGTACCGCAGATGATAGAACTCGTAATATCTCGGGCTATTTGGATTATTGTAATTGAAAACAGTTTCTTAATCAGCAATCAAGCACGGCAACTATTTGTCGTGCTTTTTTGCTATTTTTGCAACATGATTTACTACGATTATCTAAAATATTTACTATACGCCCGAAACGAACACTGGCTGCACTCGCCATTTGTGTTTGATTTTTATACGAAAGTTCTGAAAGACAAAACGCAATATCCGAGCTATACTGCCATTGAGGATTTGAGAAAACAACTTTTAAACGATAATCGAATCATCAAAGTAACTGATTTTGGGGCGGGGGCAAAAGCCAATAAAGATGTTCAGCGAACGGTTGGAGATATTGCCCGAAAATCGCTCAAAAAGCCAAGTTTAGCTCAACTTTTTTTTAGAATAATTAAATTTTATGACTACAAAAATATTATAGACTTGGGTACTTCATTGGGGCTTACAACGGCTTATTTGGCAAATGAGATGTCTGATAATCAGGTGTTTAGCTTTGAAGGCTGTGCCGAAACTGCCAAAGTTGCCCAAGAGAATTTTGATAAACTTTTGCTTCAAAACATCGGAGTTGTCGTCGGAAATATTGACGAAACGCTTCCCGAAAAACTCAAAGAAATACCGAGTTTAGATTTTGTTTTCTTCGATGCCAATCATCGCTACGCACCTACGATTCGGTATTTTGAGCAATGTTTACTGAAAGCCCACGAAGGCAGTTGCTTTGTGTTTGATGATATTTATTGGTCGGCCGAAATGAAAGCAGCTTGGCATACAATCCAAAATCACGAAGCCGTAACGGTGAGCATTAATTTGTTTTGGGTCGGCATTGTGTTTTTCAGAAAGAAACAGCCGAAGCAACATTTTGTGTTGAAATTTTAAATTGATTTCGCACTTTTCCAAACTTAAACCGCTACTTGTTTGTTATTTTGTAAGACAACTTTCTGAAGATGTTTATTATTAGCAAAACAATTTTTCCGAATTGTCCACTCACCAAAGAAAACAAAATATGTCAATATTAGATATAAATAAAATACGCCAAGATTTTCCGATTTTGGACGAAAAAATAGGCAAAAAAGACTTAGTTTATTTCGATAATGCCGCCACTACCCAAAAGCCTTCGGTCGTGCTGGACGCTTTGGCTAACTATTACGGGCATTATAACGCCAACATTCACCGTGGTATTCATCATTTGGCCGAAAAAGCAACTTCGGCTTTCGAAGATTCTCGCACCGCAATTCAGCACTTTCTCAACGCCGAACACCGTGAAGAAATTATTTTGACCTACGGCACTACCGACGGTATCAATTTGGTTGCCCAAACTTACGGACGAAAGTTTTTGAAAGAAGGCGACGAAATAATCATTTCGACGCTCGAACATCACTCCAATATTGTGCCGTGGCAGATGCTTTGTGAAGAAAACGGGTGTATCTTGCGGGTGATTCCGATTGATGATAACGGCGATTTGATTTTGGAGGAATACGAAAAAATGCTTTCCGAAAAAACCAAGTTTGTGTCCGTTATTCATGTTTCAAATTCGCTCGGAACGATTAATGACGTTAAGTTTATCATCGACAAAGCCCACGCCGTTGGAGCAAAAGTGCTGCTTGATGGAGCTCAGGCGATTTGCCATTTTAAGATTGATGTACAAGTACTTGATGCCGATTTTTACGTATTTTCGGCTCATAAAATCTTTGGACCAACGGGAATGGGCGTTTTGTACGGCAAAAAAGACATTCTCAACGCCATGCCACCCTACCGTGGCGGGGGTGAAATGATAAAAGATGTATCGTTTGAGAAAACAACATACAACGAACTTCCGTATAAATTTGAGGCGGGAACACCAAATATTGCCGACGTAGTGGCCGTAAAATTTGCGATTGATTATATTAATAATTTGGGCAAAGAAAACATTGCCGCTTACGAAAACGAACTACTGAAATACGCCACCGAGCAACTATCCGACATCGACGGGCTGCGAATCGTGGGGCAAGCCAAGGAGAAAATCTCGGTTGTGTCATTCGTTTTAGACGGCGTTCACCCCCAAGATGTGGGCGTGATTCTTGATCAGCAAGGTATTGCTATTCGCACGGGGCATCATTGCACGCAGCCATTGATGAAGCGTTTGGGGCTTCCCGGAACTTCACGGGCATCATTTGCTGTTTATAACACAACCGACGAAATTGATAAATTAGTGGCGGGTATTCATAAAGTCAAGAAAATGGTACTTTAAATAATTTCAAAATCATGATTAGTAAAACTCAATTACTTGAATCAATTAATAATCTTCCTGAAGAATTTGAAAGAGAAGACGTTATTGAAAGACTTGTTATAATCGATAAGTTTAATACGGGCATTAATCAAATAAAAGAAGGTAAAACTATGCCAGTTGATCAGTTTAAAAAAGAATTTGAAGCATGGCGAATGTCGAGATAAGTGCAGAAGCACAAGAAGATTTTTTAGACATATATTCTTTACTTTATGATGAAAGTGCTTCTTATGCAGATTTTTGGTAGGATGATTTTTTTAAGAAAGTTCAATTATTAGAATCTTTTCCAAATATGGGACGGATTGTTCCAGAAATAGGAAGCATAAGGAATTTTAGAGAAATTTTTGTTGGAAGGTATCGTGTTTTGTATGTGGTTGGTAAAACCGTTTTAGTGATTGTAGGAATAAAACATGGTTCAAAGTCTTTAAGTTTTTGAAAAATAGAATATGACAATAAACGAAATACAGGACGAAATAATTGAGGAATTTGAACTCTTCGATGATTGGGAAGGAAAATACGAGTACATTATTGATTTGGGCAAAAAGCTTCCTAAACTGGCCGACGAACACAAAACCGAGGATAATATCATCAAAGGTTGCCAATCAACGGTTTGGTTGAATGCCACTAAAATTGACGATAAACTTATTTTTGAAGCCGATTCGGAGGCAATCATCGTCAAGGGTTTGGTGAGTATGTTGGTCAAGGTAATGACCAATCAAACACCCGAAGATATTCTGAAATCAGAGCTGTATTTTATCGAAAAAGTAGGTTTGGCGAGTCATTTGGCACAAACCCGCTCTAATGGTTTGGCTTCAATGGTGAAGCAAATGCGGGCCTATGCAGTGGCGTATTCGAGTTTGTAAATTTAGAAAACATGGCTTATAAAAACTTTACACTCGAAAAACTACGTGATGAATTTGATATTCATACCCGAAAAGAAGCCTTGCCCGAATTTGCGAATGTTGCTACCGTTGAGCCGAGTGAGTGGCTACTGGAAACATTGAAAAACTATCAAATGCTACCCAATCGCAGCGAAAAAGCAAAGTCAGAAGCGTTTATTTCGCCCATACTATTAGAAGTTAAGCGTAGAAATATTGATTTTATTACAATCTATTCAGGAGAAATGCTCATCGCTGATTCCTCAAAGGGGTTAAATGGAGAATGTGATTTTATTATAGCCAAAGAAACCCATTCACTCACGATTGATGCACCACTTTTTTGTGTGGTTGAGGCTAAAAAAGGAGACTTAGACTTGGGAAAAGCCCAGTGTGCAGCTCAAATGTTGGGGGCAAAATTATTTAATCAAAACCATCAGAGTAATCAAAATATCATTTACGGAATCGTGACAACGGCCAAGGAATGGCTTTTTATGAAGATTGACGGTAACTTGCTCATTGCTGATGATGATAATACAGTTTCGATTCAAGAATTACCCAGATTACTGGGAAACTTTCAATACATCGTTGATTTTTACAAAAATAATTAAATTGAAGATTTTTTAAATAATATGACCGAACAAGAACAAAAAGAAGAAATTATTTCGGCAATCAAGCAAGTGTATGACCCCGAAATCCCCGTGGACGTGTATGAATTAGGTTTGATATACGACATTAAGATATTTCCAGTTAATAATGTTTACATATTAATGACCCTGACCTCGCCATCTTGCCCATCTGCCGAAGCGATCCCTTCTGAAGTTGAACAGAAAATTCGTGAACTTACTTGGGTCAGCGATGTAAGTGTCGAACTAACTTTCGACCCGCCCTACGCAACCGATATGATGTCGGAAGTAGCCCAGTTGGAGCTTGGTTTTATGTAAACCAGTCAATGGTCGATAGACAATCGGCTTTAATTTTATCAAAAAAGTGCCAATAAATACCTCCCAGGCATTTCATAACCATCAAACAAAGTTCCCCCGTCGGGGGTTAGGGGGCTTTTAATATTATGTATCCTCCTCATTTAGTAACACCAATGAAAGCCGATTTAGTCAATGCGGGCTTCCAAGAATTACTGACAGCGTCAGATGTAGATAATTTTATGACCAACCAAGTGGGTACTTCGCTTGTCGTCATCAATTCGGTATGTGGTTGTGCGGCAGGTACTTGTCGCCCGGGAGTGAAGTTAGCTTTGCAGCGTTCGGAAGCAAAACCCGAAAATTTAGTGACCGTTTTTGCGGGCGTTGATACCGAAGCCGTGCAGCAGATGCGTGGGTATATTCCATTTCCGCCATCGTCACCAGCGATTGCAATTTTCAAGAATGGCGAAGTTGTACACTTCATCGAAAGACATCACATCGAAGGGCGTTCGGCTGAGATGATTGCTACGCACTTGACCGCAGTTTTGGAAGAAGTTGTGGGCGAGGAAGCCTAATTTTAAGTCTGAGTTCTGAATGATGAGTTATGAGTTTTTACTCGGTTTAACTCAGAATTCAGAACTCTACATTCAGAACTGTTAAAAGTTTGGCTTCAATAGATATTTTCCGTAAAATTCGTCAATAACCTTGACGACATCTTCGGCGGTGTCAACCAACTTAATCAATTTCATATCTTCGGGATTGATATTTTGCTCCTTTTCGCACATTGTTGTTATAATCCAATCGAGTAAGCCTTGCCAATATTCGGTGCCAACCATGATAATCGGGAAGCGGGCTACTTTCTTGGTTTGAATCAAAGTGAGTGCTTCAAAAAGTTCGTCGAGTGTCCCAAACCCACCGGGCATGATTACAAATCCCTGCGAATATTTCATAAAACATACTTTTCTTGCAAAAAAGTAATCAAAATTGATGCTTTTGTCGGGATCAACAAATCGGTTTGGTACTTGCTCAAAGGGCAGTTTGATGTTCAATCCCACTGATTTTCCGCCATTTTCTCTCGCTCCTTTATTGCCCGCTTCCATCACGCCTGGGCCTCCCCCCGTGATTACACCGTAGCCTTTATGCACTAATTTTGCCGCAATTTCTTCCGAAAGTAAATAATATTTGTGGTCGGGTTTGGTGCGTGCCGAGCCGTAAATAGTTACGCAAGGCCCAATTTTGGCCAATCGGTCGAAGCCCTCTACAAATTCAGAAACTGTTTTTAGGATTTGCCAAGAATCTTGGCTTTGAATTTCGTTCCAACCTTTTTCGGTAAATGCTTCACGGATTAGTTCGTCGTCGTTTTGTTCAATCATTTTTTCTGCCATAGTTATTGTTGTATTATTTTTTGATGTCTAAAATAGTGTTTTTTGTTTAGAAATAATTCTTCTCAAATGAATTTATTAGAATTGGATATTGAGAACGTATATTTGCAAAAAAAAGTTTATGAACTAAATACAATTTCGATTTTATGAAAGTTGCAATAGCAGGCGATCACGCAGGGTTTGAATACAAAAAAGTGATTCTTGGTTGGCTGCAAGAACAAAACTATGAAACGGCTGATTATGGACCCTACACGCCCGAAGCGGTTGATTATCCCGATACTGCTCATGCCTTGGCGAGTGCCGTTGAGAGTGGCCAGTATGAGTTTGGAATCTTGATTTGTGGTAGTGGCAATGGCGTTTGTATGACGGCCAACCATCACCAAGGTATTCGGGCGGGTTTGGCTTGGAATGTTGAAGTGGCCGAGTTAATTCGTCAGCACAACAACGCAAATATAATTTGTTTGCCCGCTCGATTTATTGATGTTGAGCTTGCTCTTGCCTGTGCAAAGACCTTTCTTGCGACAGAATTTGAAGGCGGCCGCCACGGTCGAAGAGCTGATAAAATCGCTTGTTGATTGTGTAAGTAATTGATTATCAGATGTTTGTGTGTTTCGTTATCTAAAGTGGCTTCTTGAATCAATTTCAAGAAGCCACTTTTTTTATTTCACAAATCTCCGCCAGCCCAAATAAATCATCGCAAAAAGCACAGCAAAAATTCCCAACAAATATTGAAATGGTAGGTATGAAAATACAACGATTCGGATTTTTTCGAGAAACCACATCAAAAACATCGTAGCAAAAAGCATAAACCAAAGCCCCGAGATTTTATCAAAACCTGGCACGAGTTTTAAATCTACATTTCGGCGAATGATGAAAATCGTAACGACCATCACGATAATGGGCAAAATCTGTAAATAAACATCTGTCTGCATGACATCGCCCCTCTGAAACAAAAAGAAATAAGCATTGAGTGCTACGGCGAAGATTCCTGGCACACTGACTAAATATATTAAGGTTGCGTAGAGGTATTTCCACGGGGATAGATGCCCCTCGCCTTTACCCAAAACTCCGCCCATAATTGCGGCAATTGGAATGATTAGAAAATAAAAAAGCAGGAAATTAGGGTTTTCACCGATACGTTGAAAGAGTTGTTGTAATGTCATTTGAATAGATTTTGCTTTTGATTATGAGCAAATGTAAAAAGTTTTGTTTAAAATCTCTAAAAAACAAAAGAATCTCTCCTTTTTGGAGAGATTCTTTGATAAGTTTTCGATTTTCTAAATAATCTTGAAGCCAACCGTAAACTGCCAGCCCGTATCCCGAAATTGATTATCGCTCATGTTGAGTGCCGAAACTTCTGATAAACTGCCAACTTTTCGGAGGTCAAGATTGAAACCTAATATCTTGACACCAACGCCCAAATGATAACCAAAGTTGGCATTTTTAATGGCTTCGTTTGATGAAGTAAGTCCGCCCAAAGCATCTTTTAGTTTTTGGTCTTCCGATAATTTAAAACTTGCTACCGGGCCTGCACTCACCCGAAATATTTTTAAAACTCTCAACCCAACCAAAACTGGTACATCAAGATTACTGTACGAAAACTTTACTTTTCCGACGTTTTGAATATCAATCGTGCCGCCTTTTTGGGCAATGAGCAATTCGGGTTGAATAAAAATCTTGTTACCAAAACGCCCCCAAACGCCGCCAACGAAGCCCGTTTTGGTATCAAAACTTTGCGAAATATTTTTCCCGATTGAGCCAGCGTCGGTTTTTACTTGATTAAAAGTAACGCCCCCTTTGATGCCAAGTTGAAAGCCTTTTTGAGCAAAAGTAGCGGAAGCGAAGCAAATAATAGTAAAAAGAGAAAGAATTGCGATTTTTTTCATGTCAATTTTTGTTAAATAATTAGTAAACTTAGAAAAAAATAAACATTTTGACATAAATATCTGATAAAATATATGTTAGAAGAATGGTTTTAACGATTTTAATCGTTTTGTCAAGAATGTAAAAACCCTTTGATTATTTTAGAAACTTATCGGTGCGACGTTTCGCTTTAATAGGTTTTGTATATCTTTGAGGAATTAACGTAGATTATTCGCAATTTCGTATTTTATTAACAACGGATTAACAATTTTGTAAAACAACTTTCTAAGTTGTTCATTTTTTGAACAATAATATCAATTATTAATGGCAAAAATAAAAACGGCATATTTTTGCCAAAGTTGTGGGTTTAGTTCACCAAAATATCTCGGTCGCTGCACCTCATGCGGCGAGTGGAATACGATGGTTGAGGAAATATTGACCAAAGACGAACCCGAAAAAGGAAATTGGAAATTCAACTCGTCGGGCGTGCAAAAGGCTGCAAACAAACCCAAGACCCTCACCGAAATCACAACGCAGGAGCGTTACCGAATCGTAACCGAAGACGATGAACTAAACCGAGTGCTGGGCGGCGGAATCGTGCCTGGCTCACTGGTACTCATTGGTGGCGAGCCAGGCATCGGAAAATCAACTTTGATGCTTCAAATTGCTTTGAGCCTTAAAGATTATACTATTTTGTACGTTTCGGGCGAAGAAAGTGAGCAGCAAATCAAGATGCGTGCCGAGCGAATGAACTACGTAAACGATAAATGTTATATCTTGAATGAAACTTCAACGGACAATGTTTTTCGCCAAATCGAACTCATCGAACCCGATATTGTCATCATTGATTCGATTCAAACGCTTGCCTCGCCGCTGATAGAATCGGGGGCAGGAAGTGTGTCGCAAGTGAAAGAATGTGCAGCCGAACTGATGAAATTCTCGAAAGAATCGGATATTCCAGTTTTTATGATTGGCCATATTACCAAGGACGGAGGCTTGGCTGGGCCAAAGGTTTTGGAACACATGGTCGATACCGTTTTGCAGTTTGAGGGCGACCGCCACATGACGTACAGAATCTTGCGAACAACCAAAAATCGCTTTGGAAGTACTTCTGAGTTAGGAATTTACGAAATGCAAAGCTCTGGGCTACGCCAAGTGAGTAACCCTTCGGAGATTTTGATTTCACAACGTGAGGAAGATTTAAGCGGCATAACCATTGCGGCAATGCTCGAAGGAAACCGACCACTTTTGATAGAAATTCAGTCGCTCGTTAGTATCGCAACTTACGGCACTCCGCAACGAACGAGTAACGGTTTTGATTCACGACGAACACAAATGTTATTGGCAGTCTTGGAAAAACGGGGCGGTTTCAGACTCGGCACGCAAGATGTTTTCTTGAATATTGCGGGCGGCTTAAAGGTTGAAGACCCCGCCATAGATTTAGCGATTTGTGTGTCAATTATCTCATCTTACGAAGATATTAGCGTACCGAGTTCGATTTGCTTTGCGGCCGAAGTAGGTTTGGGCGGCGAAGTGCGAGCCGTCAATCGGATCGATAACCGAATTTCGGAGGCCGAAAAATTGGGTTTTAAGAAAATCTATATCTCAAAATACAACCTCAAAGGCTTAGATACTAAACTCTATAAAATCGAAATCAAGTCAGCAAGCAAGCTCGAAGAGATTTTTGGAGAGTTGTTTGGGTGAGAATCAATGAATGAATGAATGAATGAATGATAGAATGTCTGAATGATAGAATGTAATGTACACAATAGAAAATGAATATCTTGGGGTTTCGATAAACCTAAAAGGAGCGGAGCTAACTGGGCTTTTTCATAAGGAACACGGCATTGAATATATGTGGAACGCCGACCCAAATTTTTGGGGAAAAACCTCACCCGTTTTGTTTCCGATTGTGGGTGGTTTGAAAGACAATGTTTATGTTTTTGAAGGAAAAACCTATCGTATGCCCCGCCATGGTTTTGCTCGTGATAAGGCTTTTGAAGTAGAAGACCACTGGGACGATGGCATTAGTTTGGTGCTTTATTCTGATGAAAACACCTACGAAGTCTATCCTTTTGATTTTGAATTTCGTATAGTTTATGAGCTTTACGCCAATTTGTTGAGCGTAACTTATCATGTTACAAATTTGGGCGAAAGTGATATGTATTTCTCCATTGGCGGACACCCCGCCTTTGCTGTACCATTCCAAAAAGGCTTGAAATACGATGATTTTTACTTAGAATTTGAACACGAAGAAAACTTCCAACGCTGGGGACTGAACGAACAAGGATTGATTTTGGAAACCCCCGAACCGTTATTTGAAGCCCCAAAAAATGCAGGAAGTGGCATTTTTGAAGAAGATGAAGAGCTATTTTCACCCGAAACCAAAATTATTCCACTAAAAAAAGAACTCTTCTATGCTGATGCGTTGGTTTTCAAAGAACTACAATCGACTACCGTAACTTTAAAATCGGCCAATAGTAAACATTCGCTCAAATTTGACTTTGCAGGGTTTCCATACTTGGGAGTTTGGGCAGCCAAGAATGCCGATTTTGTGTGCATCGAACCTTGGTGCGGCATTGCCGATTCGGTCAGTCATTCGCAAGAATTAACCGAAAAAGAAGGTATCAATATTCTTGCTGCGGCCGATGTTTTTGAGCGTGCTTGGGCCGTGAAGTTGAATTAAAAAAAATTAACTTTCGGAAAGTTTATATCCCTCAGCTGCTTTTTTCGCCCGATAAAAAATACGCTTTTTTAGCTTTTCGGGGGCTAAAACCTTCATTCCTTCGCCAAAACCGAGTATTTCCTTCTCTAATTCAAAGTTTAATTGTACGCAAATCTGAATAATAATGCCATTTTCAAGCCTTTCCAACACAACTTGTGAATGATGCAAAGGTTTGGTTTCGACATAAGGTGCATGTTCGTTGGTAATGAAAATTTGCACTTTATCGGGTCGCATATTTTCCATGACCGATACGCCGATGGTATCTTTGTAGAAACTTTCGGGGTCGTATTTTTTGTTTTCTTTGTATTCAATGGTTTCCTCAATATTCAAGGTCTGAATCCTGTCCAATGCCAAGTTCATAATCGTTTTGTTGTCGTTTTTTATGCCCACCGCAAACCACCGATTCTTAAATTCTTTCAGCCACCACACATGAAAATAAAACACACTCGCCTCCCGTGCCTTGAATGATTGATAAGTCATTTCGACCGTTTTTTTATGAATCACCGAACTGTAAAGTAAATCCAAGTGCGAAAGCCCACGAAGATTATCATTTTTTTCAAAATCAATGACCGAGTGTTGCTTGTTGGTTGCCGAGTAAACGTGGTCTTCGAGTTTTTGTACCACTTCATTGAGCTGCTGAAAATGCGAAAAGCCCTTAAATTGCTTCAAAAGTTCAACTGCTTCGTTCATTCGCCCCAAATCTACTTCCGAAATCGGAATATTCGTGATGCTGTAATTGGGGTCTTCGTAGCTATAATATTTTTTATCGGTCACGATAATCGGAGCAAAATACCCCAATTTATCACTCCGCATCATCTGAATATCGGCCTGAATCGTGCGTCGGCTGATGTCCTTTTCCATGCCTTCGTATTCGTACAAAGTTTCCGAAACCTGTTCGATTATATTTTCGAGTGTCCATTTTCGGTTGCGTCTTTGCAGGCAACTATCAATGACTTTGTAGCGAATAAGGGCGTTGCGGTTGGCGGGCATTGGTTTTAATTGATAATGTAGAGTTAAGAATTAAGAATTTTTTCTGATGAGTTAAAAATATAAATCACTGATTATAAGCAATTTAGATAGGTTTTATAAATATTTATATAAAATTACAAATTATTTTTCATCTACGCAAATAGGCTGCGTAGTGCATATTTTACTTTGTAGCATCAAATTAATAATCACACTTGATTTACAATGTTGGTTTCTGAATAGCCACGTAGTTTCGGTGAAGTAACAGCCGATATGCTATCAAAGTTTTTATTGTTTGATACCAAAACAAACCTGTGGGTCGGGGGTTCGACTCCCCCTCTCAGCGATGAGGTAGCTTAGTTGGTTAGAGCAACAGATTAATGCAGGTTCGAATCCTGCCGTCGAGAGATTGGCGTAGCTAAATGGTAAAGCAATGGACCAAAATCCATCTTAATCGAAGCTGACAACTTCCAAAAAATGTCACTATTCCGAAAATAGTCTAAAATAAACTGGTCTGGCTCATTGTAAAATTAGCCACACAATTCGGAAAAGCTCGAAAGTATGTGGATACCGTAAGCAAAGATTGTGGTGTGTTTTGTGAGAATAATTTAGTGAATCTCTCGAAAAAGGGCCTAAAAACTAAGTGAAACTTCCAAAAATAGCCACTTGAAGGATTACTGAAATAAACTTCCGCATTTTTTGAATAGCTTATTTGGACTATTTTCTTTTAACCTTTTATCAAAAACGTAAATAATAAAACAATGAAATACACAAAAATCAACGCCTACGAAACCGCATTAGTGATTAAAAACGGTGCGTATCGACGTACAATTACAGAAGGAAATCACTGGTTGGGTTTCTCAGAAAACTTCATGAGATTCGACATGACACAGCCGTTTATGCCCCCAGTACGCTTAGAAATATTATTGAATGATGCACATCTTGCCTCAATGTTGGATATTGTGGAGGTAAAAGACAACGAAATAGTGTTGCAGTATGAGCGAGGTTTATTTCGCAATATTTTGACGGCGGGACGGCACACATTTTGGAAAGGAATCATTGCCTACACCTACGTAAACGTCGATTTGAACAAAATTGAAATCACCGAGAATATTGATTTGGGTACTTTGCTTTCGAAGCAACTCTTGCCTTATGTGCGTACCTATACCGTGGAATCTTACGAAAAAGGGCTTTTATTTGTTGATGGAAAGTTCCAAAAGCAATTAGATGCAGGCACGTATTATTGGTGGAAAAACAGCACTACGATTCATGTAACCAAAGTCGATATTCGCCAGTTGCAAATCGAAATTTCGGGACAAGAAATATTGACCAAAGATAAAGCCGCCTTGCGAATAAACTTTCACGCACAGTATAAAGTCATAGATTTGATTACGGCTTTGGTCGAAAACAAAGATTACGACAAGCAATTATATATATTGGTGCAGTTGGCCTTGCGAGAATACATCGGCACTTTGACTTTGGACGAATTATTGGAGAAAAAAGAAAGTATTTTGTCGTTTATCCTCGAAAATATTGGTCAAAAAGCCCAAAAATTGGGAGTAGAAGTAACGGGTGGTGGTATTAAAGATGTAATTTTGCCAGGCGAAATGAAAGAAATTATGAACCAAGTTTTGATTGCCGAAAAGAAAGCCCAAGCCAATATTATTATGCGTCGAGAAGAAACGGCTTCGACTCGTAGCTTATTGAATACTGCCAAATTAATGGAAGACAACGAAATGTTGTTTCGATTGAAAGAGATGGAATATGTCGAAAAAATAGCTGACAAAGTTAATAATATTTCGGTTTCGGGTGGTGGGCAGATTTTCGACCAGTTAAAGCAAATTTTTGTTTCGGATAAGAAAGTGAGAACCTGAAAACT
>JANNEN010000272.1:0-4127 GCA_031378715.1 Emticicia sp. | reverse complement strand
CAGATTTTTATGATTTTATGGTGAAAATAATTTTACTGACAAATTCATTTATGCAACTTGAGATTATAGTGTGCGTAAGCCCTAACTTTTCAGTCAGTAAACAGAAGCGTAATTTTTGCGAGAAAAATTCGTTGTTAAATTGTCGGAAACCTTATGATTTTCAAAATAATTATTAAGCGGATACATTTTGGCACGTTTTTATCTTAACGTTAGGTTACGTAACCCTAATGCCTGTGAAATACATTTTAATTTTACTGTTTACATTGCTGATTTTTGAGCGTGCTGAATCTCAAATTATGTACCGAACCCGCTACCGAACCGCTATTATGGCCGAGTCGTTTGCGATTAGTCCGTTGGGGTCAATAAATGTTGAATACCTGCCAGTTCGGTGGCAAAATAGCTTTTTAGCTATTCGTATGGGGCTTGGATTTTTGCCAGGCGGAAGCCCGACGGGTGTTGGGGAGGTTGCCAACGGTGGAGGAATCTCGTTGCCCGTATCAATGACTTATAATTATCTTATTAATAATCTTCGTAAAGGAATCAATAAGCGGGTGACGGTTAAGTGTAAGTCTGCCCCATCAAAAATTGCGGCTGAATGGTTTCTCGAAGCAGGTGCGGGAGTTACACCCGTGGCGTATCGCAGTGCCGAAACGAGGGCTTATACCTTTGGCATCATAGGTTTACGTCAGCACGTAATTTTTGATATTCCGCCACACCCAAGGGTTGTTTTTTTGAGAGTAAACCTTACTCCTTCTTACTATATTGGCAAATTCGAGATGCGTGGGGGGGTAAGTTTGGGGGTTTCGCTCTAAAATCACTACCTTTGCGGTTACGATAACCCAAATTCCCTCGGAGTGAAATTTGCTTTTAGTTTTATTACTACGTTTTTTCTGTTTTTTCAAGCCTATTCTCAAAATCGTTTTCAGACGTACTACGGCATAGCTTTATCGGCTGAAGCAGGCGGAGTTAGTCCTTTTGTGTCGGCTAATTTTGAGTTTGTACCTTACCGAACCAAGACCACTTTTTATGTCATACGGGCAGGAGCGGGTTTTATCTCGAATGGTTCGCAGGGGGTTTCGGTGCCAGTGGCGATTACTTATAATGTTTGGCTTAAAAACAAAAAAAACTGTGATGCCGCACCGCAGCAATACCTCAAGGAAACTTTTGCCGAAGTCGGTTTCGGAGCGAGTTACATTTCCTTCTTAGGGCAAGAGCCAATCTATTATGTCGCTCCTATTATCGGTATCAGAAAACATCTAATGAAATGGGGAACGTCGAGCGTATTTTTCTACAAAATTAATCTTACACCGATTTATTCGGCACAAAGTTTTAGATTTGGTGCGGGTTTTAGCATTGGACACTCGCTTTGAAAAGTATCGTAATACAAACAAATTCAAACAAAAACCTCTTGATTTTCGAGTACTTCTTCTTTTAGTTCTTCGATAATTCTATCTAAACCTTCGTACCAGTCGAGGTGGGGTGAGTGGGCATCGCAGCCGCCCACGTGCGGTACACAAGCGGTGTATTCGTGCTGCTTGCGACAAGCGGGGCAGCGGGCAATGGTTGCAAATGTATTCCAGACGTGACCGCAGTTGCACTGCCAATATGCTCCGCCGTCGGGTTGCCACTTACATTTTGGGCAACAAATTTTTATTTCAGTCATTTTTTTTAGTCAATGGACGATGGTCGGCAGTCCGAAGTAATGTTTAAAGACCATAAAATCAATCAACACAAATCAGGCAATTTTGGTTTTAAGTCGATAAATATTTTTTCAAATAATCAACGCTTTTTACAAATGGTTTTAAACCTAAATACAGGCACAATGCCGCAAACGAATAGCCAAAAACCTGCGTGATAAAAATAGAAAACTGAATTTTGTTGGGGTCGTCGAAAATGGTATCATTCAGAAATCCGACGGCAAGTGGGCCAAAACCCAAACCTATAATATTGACTACAAATAAGAAAAACGCCGAGAAAATCGCCCGCATTTTGTTGGGTACGATTTCTTGAATTGCCGCCGTGGCCGAGCCGTAAGGAAACGAACTAAAAAAGCAAAATCCCGCAATGAAATATATCCCGATGTTGATGTCGTGGAGTAATAAACCTACCGTACAGCAAGTTGCGGCTAACATTCCTCTGAACCCTGATAACATTTTGGCCTGAACGACTCCTTTTTTTGTTAAATAATCGGCGTATCGCCCACCCGAAATCACACCCAAAGTTGAGAAAACCGTCACCAGCAGTCCGAAGGTTACGCCCGCTTTTGTTTCTGTCCAGCCGTGTACTCGACCCAACATTGTCGGTACCCAATATACGCCAGCGTAGGTTGCAAAAGACATGAACGCCATGCTGAAATTTAAGCACAAAAACGTTTGTCTATTTGCCTTGAAATACGTGATTATCTCACCAAAAGTACTCTTTTCGGTCATTTCTCGTTCCGAATCAAACTCTACTCGTTTGGGTTCTTTGATGGTTTGTACCAATAAAACAATCAAAATTCCTGGCAAACCGATGTAGAAAAAAATCATTTGCCAAGAAAATATTTCACCCACATAAGGCAAAATGATGTTCTCTTTGCCTATCATTGTTCGGAGTGCCGCACCAATTAAAATCGAAAGTCCCGACCCCAAATAAATGCCCATATTATAGACACTCATGGCGGTAGCTAACTTTTTCTTGGGAAAATAATCAGAAATAATTGAATAAGCAGCGGGCGAAAGTGCCGCCTCACCAACCCCCACACCCACACGAGCGAGGAAAAAGAGGGAATAATTGCCCGCAATTCCGCAAAAAACGGTCATCATACTCCAAACCAAAATCCCCCAACTGATGATACGTTTGCGGTTCATTCGGTCGGCCATCAAGCCAATCGGAATCCCGACGAGCGTATAAAGTACCGCAAAACTTAGCCCCATCAGTACGCCCATTTGGGTATCCGAAATGCCAAATGACGCCTTGATAGGCTTGACGAGAAGCGAAATAATTTGTCGGTCGATAAACGAAGAGATGTAGGCAAGCAGCAGTACGCCCACAACGTACCACGCATACCGCAGCGAAGGTTTGGTTTCCATAAAAGGCTAATGAGAGGTTTAGAATTGCTGGAAAGTTATACTTTTTTTAAGATAAATTATAACTATCTTAATATTTTTAGTAAAAAATAACCAAAAAGGTTTTTTTTACGAATTGCGGGCCATGTTTATTTCTTTGTTTGAAAGTGTTTTGTAACTTTTTTCAACAAGAAAACAAAAAGCAACACGCCCAGAATTGCCACAAAAATCGGCAACCAAAGTGTGAGCAAGGAGAAAATAACGGCAACTGAGTTTTCAAAAGTAGCAAAAACTGAATTACCAAGTCCGCCCGTAAACTTGGTAGAAGCCAGCCGAAGTAGCCCAGTTCCTGCCTGAACCGTACCAGCGATGCCTCCACCTGCCAAGATTCCGAGTGTCCATTGGAGTTCGGGCGAATCAATTTTTAGAAACGAAGTCGTCAGGATTGTTCCCGCCACAAACGAAGCGGGCGTAGTGATGGTGTCGAGCATATTATCTACAACGGGGATATAATACGCCATGATTTCGGCAACCGTTGCCGCCCCCAAAATGTAGGTAGCCATGGGGCTACTTAGCCACTCGAAACCATTAGACATATCCAAAACATGAAACCGAGTAGCCAAATTTGCGACCAACATCGGCACAAAAACCCGAAAACCCGAGCAAGCACTGAGGGCAATTCCGACGGCAAGGCTGAGGAGGATTTGGGTCATTTATGTAGCAATTTGGAGATTCAGATTAGTAGATTTTCTTAATAAAGCAACTAAATTGTCAGAAAGGTGCTGTTTTAAACCTTGGTATTGTTCAATCATAAAATTATTGGGATCATCAATACTTTGATGCCGCAAAATCGTTTGCTCAATACTTTTTATTTTTTCAATCGTGTAGAAAATTTCAATTTCTACTTCATCTACTATTTCCATAATTAGTTGATTAGTAGTGCAAGAACTAAAATATTGACAGTTTAGTAATTTCAATTTTTCCGATTAAACCGAATAAATTCGGTTGCTGTAATAATCAACGGAATTTATATTTAAGTACCCGAATAAATTCGGTATTTTGAACTCTTTTTTAACTATC
>JANNEN010000408.1:0-8623 GCA_031378715.1 Emticicia sp. | reverse complement strand
ATTTGTAAAAACTCTACTGAGTTTGAAATATCTACAAGATTCATATTAGTCGATTTTGAAGACAAAGGTAATAAATTAAATCCGTAACCTGACGGCTATGGTGTCCCCACTGACGACCATACATTACGCCCACAGACGATTATTCTTTACTCGGATTTGAGAAAAGCAACCGCATTGGTAAGAAAAAAATCAATATTATCAGCAAAGTAGCACCCGCAATTAGAAGCCAATTATAATCAAAATCAAGTTTTTGTCCCTCGCCGCTATTGATTCGGCGAAGCCCAAAAAGCACAAAAACCATAAAGGTATTTGTAAGGGCCAAAAAAGCATTGAACCAACCTTCGATGAGTCCGTTGAGTTTGGGGGCGTTTTTTGCCCAAATACTAAGAGGATTGAGTTTAGCAAAATCAATTTTTATTACCTGCGATTTGAGCAAATTGAGCAAAAAATTGAATACGATTATTATACCGCAGGCGGCATAAAAGAAGGTTTGCTTGTCGATATAGCCATCGGGGTTGCCTTTTTCGTCGTGGTGAATAGCGGCATTGTCGGGCATTGCAAAATAGCAAAGCGTAAGTGACAAAACCAAAAGCGGCATGGAGATCTTTCGCCAGAAATTAAAAAATACGTTTGAAATAGACATTGATTAATGTAGAATTAAGAATTAAGAATGTAGAATGTTGTTCTACTTTATCAACTCTACGTTTTGAGCGATTGTTTGCGGGTGCAAAGTTAGGGTAGAGAATTGATAGAATTAGATTTTTATTGAAAAAACTGTTTTCGATGACACAATTTGTATATTTACTGCTTCATTTTGAAAACTAACCTCATGCGTTTTTGCTTAATTTTTATACTTATTTTTAGCTTTTCCTGCCAAAAAGAAACGCCACCAAAAGAAATTACGAGGGGTATTTATTACTGGAAATCGATTTTTAAATTGAGTAACGTTGAGCGACAAATGCTTGATTCGTGCCATATACAAAAACTTTACGTAAAGGCTTTTGATTTGGACTGGGATTTGACAAAAAAACAGGTAATTCCGAAGGCAAGTATTCGTTTTGAAGAGGCTTTACCGAAAAATACTTCGCTTGTGCCAACGATTTTTATCACGAATCAAGTTTTGAAACAAACCCCTGATAATGAAGTAGATACGCTTGCAGATTTCATCAAAAGGCACTTGGGTTTTGTTTGGAAAAGCAATACTTTTCAAGAGATTCAGTTTGATTGCGATTGGACGATTTCGACCCAACGAAAGTATTTTAAATTGCTCATTTTACTCCGAAAACATTTCCCCGAAAAAGTGTTTTCGGCCACTATTCGGCTGCACCAAATCAAGTTTGCCCACAAAACTGGCATTCCGCCCGTGGAGCGTGGAATGTTGATGTTTTATAATATGTCCGACTGGAAAAAACCGCAGATTTGCAACTCAATTTATGACCTCAACGCCGCTTCGCAATACTTGGCTACACTCGACCAATACCCACTGCCGCTTGATGTGGTGATGCCGATATTTCGTTGGGCGGTTTTTTATCGAAACAATCGTTTCTTAACCGTCATCAATCACCTTGATAATCAAGCACTTAGCACCAAAAATTTCCTGCAAAAAAATGATAATAGATATACCGTTCGGAGCGATACTTTGGCGTTCGGGATTTCGTTAAGAAAGCACGATTTAATCCGAGTAGAAGAAGTACCGTTTGATAAAATAATCAAGGGTTCAGTTACGCTACGTGAGCAAATTTCGACTCAAAAACTTACCTTTGCATTGTATCATTTAGACCAACCGAATATCACTTTTTATGGCAACCAAAAACTCGCTCAAATCTATGCTTCGTTTGAGTAATCGCACCAAATCGGTCATTATTTTACTGCTCATTGCTTGCGGCCCCCAACCGTTTGATTATGACGAATTTAAAAGTTTTTTCTCGCCCGAAAGTGCGGTGAATGAAGCAACTTACCGTCCTCGCAATTTTACTACCCAATTTTCTTATGGAGATAATTTTTGGAACGCAGACGCACAAGGCATTGACCCTGCTCAAAGAGAAAACGTGAAAGCATGGGCAAATTACGCTGGGGTTTCGGAGAAAATAGTTGCTGATGAGCTGTACAGCGAAGAAACACTCGGTACGGGTTTGAGCAATGCTTTAAAAAAGAAAGGCAAAACCGAAGCTACCGAATATTTGAAATTGGCTAAACAAATCGAAATTCTTGATATTGGTGGTTTGGACGATGCCGCCATTGACACAAATCAGCAGGTTGTACAGCCCGACTTTGATACGATTTTGATGGATATTTTGGCAAAATATAACCAAACCGAAGATACTTTCCTGAAAGAACGCCTTGCTTATCAAGCCGTAAAAGTGGCAGATATGGCAGAAAACCCTAAGAAAAGCATTGATTTGTACGAAAAATTAGTCAAACCGCTTGCCAAAAAGACTTTCATTTCAGATTGGGCGATGTCACGTGTGGCGGGGGCTTGTGTGCAGGTCGGTGATTCGACGAAAGCCTATTACCATTTTGCACAAATATTTGTTAATGCCCCTACTCGGCAGTCGGCGGCTTATCAGAGTCTTCAACATTATTTACCAAAACTTCACAAAGAAGCAATAAAACTTTGCCAAAACAACACCGAAAAGGCCAACGTTTATGCCGCAACGGCAGTTATTCCATTACAAGATGGACTTGCTTTTCTCGAAAAAATAAAAGCGTTAGACGCAAAAAATCCACTTTTGGAGTTCGTGATGGCTCGTGAAATTAATAAAAATGAAAAATATTTTTTCTCCGACCGTGAAACTTTGGAATATGACTTTTGGTCGTTGGATTCACTCAAAAAGAATGATTTGAAAGCAAATGCTTCTAATTATTTTGGAAAATTGTTGGCGTTCAATCTCGAATCTGCCGAAAATCCTACTTTAAAAAACTCACCTTTTTGGTACACCTCAGCTTCGTACTTGACATTTATTGCGAAAGATTATAAAAAAGCCAATGAGTTTTTGCAAAAAGCAAAGGCAATACCGACTGAAAATAAGGGTTTGAAAGATCAAATAGCGATGCAAGAAATGGTTTTGGCAGTAAGCGAATCGCCCGAAGTTACCCCCAAAATGGAGGCAACGGTGATGCCGCTTTTGGAGCGTTTTGCCCGTTCGGATAAATTTCGTACCGCTAATAATTTTAATGCCGCTTGCAAAATCTTGGCAGCAAGATATGAAGGTTTGCCCGTGAACGATGAGTTTTCGGAGAATTTAGGAACTAAAACCTCGACCGAAAAATCAAAATCACTGGGTTGGTTTTCGGGTTGTTTTGGCAAAAATAAAGAGAAAGCAAGAACCGTAACTTCGCCTGAAAACATGGCTAAGAGCTTTATAATCAAGGTATTATCTTCTTATCAACAAGGAAAACCCATCGAATACGGCGGATCGGTTTCGTTTGAAAGCAACACTGACCAATACGCCATAGAAGACTCAACCTCTTCGGCTACGATAAATGCCGTTTTAACTTATTTTTCCAAAAAAAACCCGAGTGATTTTGACACAAAATTGACCAAGTTAGCGGGTTTCAATAACAATTATTTATACACAATTTTGGGGAAAAGAGCATTAGCCGAACATCGCTACGCCGAGGCAAGCGAGGCATGGAAACGTATTTCGCCAAAAGTTTGGGAGCAAGAACCCTACAAAACATATTTGGACGTAAATCCGTTTAGCTTATACAAACAAGGCGATGCCAATGCCAAACAAAAGTTTACGCCACAGTCGTTTGCTACCCGCATGGCAGATTTGGAAGCGAAAGTAAAGCAAGACCCGAATGATTTTGAGAGCTGGCTTTTATTGGGTTGCGGTACTTATAACATGAGTTATCACGGCAATAGTTGGATTTTGCTTCGCCGAGCTTGGAGCAGCACCGAAGCAGAAAATACAAGTATTGATTACTATTCTTACGAAAAAGCATTGTTTTACTTCGATAAAGCAATGAATGTTGCCCCAAAACCTGAGCAAGCAGCAAGGGCTTGTTATTTGGCGGCAGCTTGTCAGAAGATAAAATATGACATCGTTGATGCCAAATTATACGACAGAATTTATTTACTTTCGGAGGAAGAACAAGTCAGAAAAGAAGCCGAAAATAAAGCAACTTTGGCAACGCTCCGCAAAGAAAAATACGCAAAATACTTTAATCTCTTGAAAACAAAATACGCAAATACCGCTTTTGAAGACCAAATGATAAAGGAATGTAGTACGTACAAAGATTATTTGGGGGAATAACAGCCCCTCCCAACCCTCTCTGATGGGGGCTTTAAAAAAAACAAATGAAAATATACACAAAAACGGGCGATACTGGCACTACTTCGCTGGTGGGTGGTACGAGAATTAGTAAAGCAGATTTGAAAATCGAATCTTACGGTACCGTCGATGAGCTAAACTCCTGGATTGGGCTGGTGCGTGACCAAGCCATCAATGAGTCAAGAAAAGATATTTTGAAGGAAATTCAAGACCGATTATTCACCGTTGGTTCGGACTTGGCTTCCGAGCCAGAGCAAGTTCGAAGGAAGAAAATTCCAGACCTTCTGAACGAAGATATTGAGCTTTTAGAAAGCCAAATGGACTTGATGGATACTGAGATTCCGCCCCTGCGGGCCTTTGTACTTCCAGGCGGACATCAGTCGGTTTCTTACACGCACCTTGCCCGTACGGTGTGCCGCCGAGCCGAGCGTTTGTGCATCAGACTTTCTGCCGAAGAAGAGGTTAATCCATTGATTATCAAATATTTAAACCGACTCTCTGATTATCTTTTTGTACTTTCTCGCAAAATGACCCAAGAATTAGGCAGTGAGGAGATAGCTTGGAAAGCAAGGGTAAGTTGAATGTAAGAGGTAATTTTTGGTTAAATTAGGTCTAAAAAATCAACATTTTACAGCCTCAACAAAATCAAGTGACTCATATTACGCAGTATAAAGACCGAAGTGCTTTTGTGCGTAATATGAGTTAAGTTGGTCTTTATAATTAGACGGCTCACCGTTTCGACGGTTCGACGGTTCGATTAGCCCAGCTACTTGTATGTTTTAATTTCAAAAAACTCGCTCACCCCCAACAAAAGTATTCAGAACCTTCACATTTCTCAGTTTTTCTTTCGGAATCTTCATTAAATCTTCTTCCAGAATCACAAAATCTGCCATTTTTCCTGCTTCGATGCTGCCACGTTCTTTTTCTTCAAAATTAGCGTAAGCACTCCAAATCGTCATGGCACGGAGGGCTTGCTCACGGCTCAGGGCATTTTCCATTTGAAAACCTCCTTCGGGAAAATTCTTGGCATCTTGCCGAGCAACGGCCGAATGAAAACCGTACAATGGGTTCACAAACTCCACGGGAAAGTCGCTACCGTTGGCAATTACGCCATTTTGCTTCAATAAATCTTGGAAGGCATAAGCCGTCTTTACCCGTACATCGCCCAATCTTTCATCTGCCCAGTACATATCCGATGTGGCGTGGGTAGCCTGTATCGAAGGAATGATTGAGTACTTACCAAACTTCGCAACATCTTGATTATCAACTACTTGTGCGTGTTCGATTCGCCAACGACGGTCATTTTTTGTCTTTAATAATTTACCATAAATATCCAAAATCAAGCGATTAGCCGAATCTCCGATGCAATGCGTATTTGCCTGAAAACCCGAATTATAGATTTGGGTAAGGCTACGCTCCAACTCCTTGGCACTTAGCAACAAAAAGCCAGTTTTTGAAGGCTCATCGGTGTATGGTTTTAGCAAACACGCCCCCCGAGAACCCAAAGCACCATCGGCATAGAGTTTAAATGAACGCACATTCAAGCGGTCGGTTTTATAGATTCCTTTTTTGATAAAATAATCCAAGTTTCTGATACCCAACGAAACCATGACGTAATTACGAATTTTGAGCGAACCATCTTTGTTCATTTTATCAATCAACTCAATATCATCTTGATTAAGTCCAGCGTCCGAAACGGTGGTCAAGCCTAATTTCAAACATTCTTTTTGGGCAGCCAAAAGCATTTTTCGTTTGTCTTTCTGGTCAGCTTGCGGAATTACTCGACGCACCAGCCCCATGGCATTATCGACCAAAACGCCCGTCAGTTGCCCATCAATTATCTCCACTAAGCCGCCGTCCACCTTACTTTTGGGTGAAATTTTTGCCAACTCAATCGCTTTTGAATTAACAAGTGCCGCATGGCCATCAATCCGAGTAAGCACCACTGGTTTGTTTGGAAAAGCCTTATCGAGCAAATCTTTGGTCGGAAAGATTTTTATATCCCAGTCGTTTTGGTCCCACCCACGGCCAATAAGCCAGCGGTCGTCTTTATGCTCGGCATCAAATTTTCGGAGTCGTTCGATTATTTCTCCGTACGATTTTGTGTCCACCAAGTCACACTGGCCGAGCATCTGCCCAAGCCCCAAAAAGTGGCTGTGTGGGTCATAGAGTCCAGGAAAAACTGCTTTACCTTTGGCATCAACTTTTTGCTTGGCTGCGTATTTTTCTAAAATGTCTTTTGAAGTACCCGTTTCCAAGAATTTTCCATTTTTTATGGCAAAGGCCTCGGCCGTAACAAACTGATTATCAACGGTATAGACCACGGCATTATGCACGATGAGGTCGGCAGTTGTTTTTTGGGCGAAGGTCAAAAACGGTAATAGAAGTACTAACCCCACCCCTGCCGCTCCCCATAATGGAGGGGTGAAATCAATGAAACATTGTTTTTTCAAAAATTGAAATATTGAGATTACATTTTTCATAGAGGTAAGTTTTAGTTTGTACTGGCAAATTAACAAAAAAGCGAAGTAAACTCTTCATTTAATCGCTTTTTTGTGTTGTTTTAGTTTATACGTAAGAACGCTGGCAGGGCTTCAAGCCACTGCCAGCGTTAGTAAATTGATTTTCAAATTGTAATGGAACGCTATTTTACTTCATAATATTGGCTTTGTTGAGTGCTTCCTGAAAAATACGGGCGTTATTGTTGTGTTCTTGTAGCGTTTCGGCAAAATTATGGTAGCCCGAAAAATCTTCTTTGGCACAAAAATAAATATATTTATGGCGTTCGTAGTTTAGCACGGCATTCAAGGCATTCGGCTCAGGCAAGGCGATTGGCCCAGGGGGCAAACCCGAATTTTTGTAGGTATTATAAGGTGAAACGACCGCCAAATGCTTAAATAAGATTCTTCTGATTGAAAAATCTCCAACCGCAAACTTCACCGTCGGGTCAGCCTGCAAGGGCATATTTACTGCCAAACGATTGATGTACGCACCTGCTACACGTGGCATTTCGTCGGTTTTGTTGGTTTCTGACTGCACGATTGATGCCAAAATCGCAACCTGCGTAGGTGTCATGTTGATTGCTTCGGCTTGTTGGAGGCGTTCGGCTGTCCAATATTTTTTGTATTCGTCGTGCATTCTACCCATAAATTTCTCGGGCGTAGTTGTCCATCGAACAAAATAAGTATTCGGCAAAAACATACACATAATCGTTGTGGTGTCGAAGCCGAATTTTTGGCAAGCCTCATCATTTTTAAGTAATTCGACTAATTTTTCGGTATCAAACTCGAATTTTCCAGCCATTTTTTTGACCAAATCCGACTTTAAACGAACATTATTAAAGGTCAATTTTACGTCATCTTGCTCGCCCTTGCGGAGCTTTGAGATAACGTCTTTGTTGCCCGCATTGGGTTTTATCTCGTAGCGACCAGCTTTCACACTTTCGGGATAGCTCATGAGCTTTGACAAAAACTGAAACGATATTTCATCATTAATGACCTTGTATTTATGCAACGAATCGACAACGTTTTTGTAAGTTCCGCCGCTCGGAATATACAAAACGAAGTCTTTTTTGCCTTCAACGTTAAGGTTGGCACTTTTGGCAACTTGCCAAAAATAAAAAGATAAAGTGGCGGCCACGGTAGTCGTGATGACGAGTGCGTAGGCAATAAATGTGCGATTTTTAAACATTATGGCTAATGGTTGATAATGATTTCAAAATTTTCTTTTTCTGTTTGCTCGGAAATTTTTCGGATTCTCGAATAATATTTGCTTTAAATTCAGCTAAACTTCCGCCTCGAAACCGAATAAAATCACTTACAACCTTGGCTATATTAGTGATAAACGTCACTTGACTTTCGTCTAAATTATTTCTTTGTGAGTTAAATTCCTTTAAAAATGCAAAGGTAGGAAAGCCATTTTTGTCTAAGAAGAAAAACTGCGAAGATTTTAAGTCAATTGTTGCTATTTTGGATAAAACTCTTTGGCAATAACAAGCAGTATCTGGCGGTCTGGTTATAAATATTTGCTCTAAAACAGTCGGAATCTTTTCAAACCTATCGTCGTGGTCTTCCATGCGGGTCCATCGGGCAAAACCTTTTTCTTTTAATTGACTTTCGTAACGCAGATAGATACTTAGCTTGCTGATCAATGAAGGAACAGCCATGAGGCGTAAATGAACAGAAAATTGATTTGTTCTAAACGAATCAATTGTTTCAAAAACAGCGTTGATATTTCCCCCAAGTGTACTGTCAATCATAAGATTGAATTTATTTTCGATACAATGTTTTATCAAGCATTCTGTCCATGCCGAAGCATAAGTATTTACTAAATTAGCAGCATTTTGA
>JANNEN010000128.1:0-1763 GCA_031378715.1 Emticicia sp. | reverse complement strand
GCTCGTCTAAGATTTTATAAACTGTTTGACAGTTGCCAATATTAGCTTCTCCGTCGAGTCCTAAGAGTATCGTGTACAATGCGTCACGTAACGAAGAGTTTAGCACTTGTCTCAACCGTTCCATGCCTTCGTCGTCAAGTCGTAATTTCGATATTAGAGATGCTACTTCGGTCTGACTATTTCGATTAAAATATTCGTTTATTAATGAATTACGTTGTAAGTAAAAACCTTTTGTAAATTCTTCTGCTGTCATAATATTATGTCGTGAAGTGTCCCTATGAGCTTGCCGCCAACGTCGGGGGCTTGTGGTCAGGTGGGGGATTTGAAACTCATCCGCCCGAACGTCCGCCGATATAAATTACTGATGCTCAATTACTTACAAATGTTTGGCAGTTTCCGTCCGCCCGAACAAAAGTACAAAAGAATTCCCAATGTTCAATTACTTCCGTCCGCCCCCACTTGCCACAATACTATGTTGGTGGCAGTCGCTTTTGTCCGCCAATAAATTGTCCATGAGGGGAAATTTTAAAAATGTCTATTTGCCAGTAAGTTGTCGTTGAACAGATTTAACAAAGTCCACCGTTGCCCCTGCGATGTCGGCAATCTGGTCAAAAGTTCGACTACCTTCTTGAATTAAAAAGGTTATAAATCTCGTTTTTTCCTCTTGACGAGCTTTTTCTTGTCCACGAAGATAGAGAACGTCCCTTTCTTCTTTGATAAATTCTGCGATGCTGTCCATAGCGTTTTTTAAATTTAGTTCCAAGTTACGAAGTTGTGCCAAAACACGCAACTGATTAAAGTATCTATTTAACGAAAAATCTCCCTTGGTAGTTTCTTTGACACGAACAAGTATTTGTTTTAGGGCATTTTCAGGGTTCTCGCCTTTGAAATTAGCCAAAATACCTAAGATAATTTCTTCGGGGTTGTTCGAGTTTAAGAAAATATGATAGTCTAGTGCTGAAAGAGAGACAAGCGGATAGCTAAATTTTAATCGCTCTCGGTCAAGTTCAGTTGGCATTTTTGGATTTTCCGCCCCAAGAAAAATCACGAACTGTTTTACAGGTAGCTTGTATTTGCGTTCGAGCATAAAGTAATACTCGCCCATACGATACACCATTTCATCTTCATCTTTGACTTGAAACTCAATTTGAAGTACGAAAGTATTGCCTTTGTCGTCTGTAATTTTCTTCAAAGTGTCAGGTTTACGTTCTTTGGTGTGCTGAATATCATCGGGCAGTTCTTCCATAGAAACAGCCGTAATTTCGAGTATATTTTGCATGATACTTGAAATTACGGCTTCGATATTCTCCTTGAAAATCTTATCGTATTGGCTTGATTGGCGTTTTTCCTTTTTTGATTCCATAAAGCAAAGTTACAATAAAATCAAAAGGTTAGCAACCGCTTTCATTGAGTAAATACGCTACAATCTGAAAACACAACACTACCTACTACTTTACCATCGCATTTGCCATTTATTGTTATAGTTGTTCCTTTGGATAGTTTTTTTAGCACTTCTTTTTGGTCTGTCTTGAATTCGCAACGGATTGGTAAAAAACCTTCTCCTTTGAGATTAACATAAACTCCACCAAAAGGTCCTTTGTCAAAATCATCTATCATTCCAGTTACGTAAAAGGTTTTTCCTTTGAATTGTTCATCAGCCGAAATTTCATTGTCTTCAAACGCTTTTTCAATATCATAAGCTGAATAGTTATTTTCTTCGACCTTTTTTAATTCTTGTGCTTTGATATTCGCCTCATTTTGTT
>JANNEN010000105.1:0-6016 GCA_031378715.1 Emticicia sp. | reverse complement strand
GAATACCCATTGCCGCTTGTGGTCTTAGACTGCCAGTCTTGCTTGGTCGTATTGGCATCGGGCGAGTCAAGCTCCAGAAAACTTGCCCCTTCTTTATAGTTGATAATATTTTTCATGTCCTTATAATATCCTTCGAGCGTGAGCGTAAGTCCTTGTTTATCAAGGTCTTGGGCAAAACCGATGGCTACTTGTTGCGATGTTTGTGGAGCAATGCGGCTCGTGGCAGGCACCCAAAGGTCGGTGGGTAAACCCAGCCCAGTATTCGACAGCAAGTGAATATATTGGTTCATTTGGGCGTACGATGCCTTGAATGCCAAATCTTTATTGATTTTCAGAGCCATCGCAATTCTTGGTTCGGGTCTGACGTAGGTTTTTTCATCAGTCTTGTAATGACTGACCCGAACACCAATATTAAATTTCAAATTATTGATTGGCTGCCAAACGTCCTCGACATAAATACCTGATTCGACGGTATTTATATCGTCTGATTTGCTTTCGCTGATTTTACTTTGGGTATCTTTCAGCACCGTGGCACTGGGGCGAAACCGATGGAAAATCGACTGGACACCAATTTTTATGGCGTGGTATTGGTTCGGAAAATAATCCAAATCGTACTTAAAACCATAGTCCCGAATCCCCGAAAGGTAATCCAATTGGTAGCTTTGGCTTGTATTTTTGGCTTTATTGGTGCTGCTTTCTTCAACAAAAATATTGAACTCGTAATTGCTCATTATCAAGGAAGTATTGCTAAAAAGTTTTTGGTTGAATAAGTGATTCCACCTAAAAGTACCCGTATAATTACCCCAGTTGATACCTGCATTATTGGTACTTTCGCTGGTTGCGGTATTACTTTTACTGATTGCACTAAATTTATCCTTTCCGAAATACCCACTCAGATAAATCTTATCTTTTTTACTGATTTCATAATTGAGTTTTGCATTAAAATCTTGGAAGAAATAGCCCCCATTATCTTTTTGCTCTTTGCCAGCTTGGGCAGCGGCAATAAACGGACGGGTGAGGGCATCAATGTACGTCCGCCGCCCCGAAACTAAAAAAGAGGCCCTGGCGGGGCTATTTTTTTTGAATTTTAGCGGGCCTTCCAATACTAATCTCGACGAAATAAGTCCGATTCCGCCCTCGCCCTCGAGTTTTTCTTTGTTGCCGTCTTTCATATTTAGCTCGATAACTGATGAAAGTCGGCCACCAAATCGGGCAGGAAAACCAGCTTTGGTGAGTTCGACACTTTTGAGGGCATCACCATTGAAAGTCGAGAAAAAGCCGAACAAATGGTTAGCGTTATAAACAATGGCATCGTCCAAGATGATGAGATTTTGGTCGGGGCCACCCCCACGGACGTAGATTCCTGCCTGCCCTTCCGAGCCTTTTTGTACGCCTGGCATGAGTTGCAGCACTTTTAGTACGTCTTTTTCGCCCAAAAGTGTCGGAATTTTCTTTATCTGACTCACGGGCAACTCAATCATGCTCATCTGTGGACTATCGCTGACCCTTTCTTCTTGTCGCTTTGCCGAAACTTTCACTTCCGACAACTGATTAGCGGATTCAAGTTCGATGTCAAACTCAATGTTTTTGTTTAACGAAAAACGTTTGACGAGTTGCTTGTAACCCACAAACGAAAAGACCAATGTGAGTGAATCTTGGCGGGGGAGCGTAAGCGAAAAAAAACCGTAGGTATTCGAAGAGGTACCGACATTGGTATTCGGGACGTACACATTGACACCGATGAGTTGCTCTTTGCTACCTTTTTCTTTGATAAAGCCGCTGATTGTGTGGCGAGTTTGGGCGAAAGTTACGGAGTGTAATACACAGAAAATTGTGAGAAGCGTAATTTGTTTTTTCATAGATGAGCAGTGTTTTTGTGGCGTATAAATTGATAACGCACGGCGGTGGTGCTTATTTCAAAGCTGCCAAAAATTATGTTTTTTTGGTGCGGATTGGTTGAAAAAAATACCTACACCAAAAACACTTATTTTGCAAATAAACTCCGTAAAGGATTAATTATGAGTATTTTACAAAAAAAATGAAAGGGAAAAAATAGATTTTTTATAAATAAATTTATACTTTTGGCACACTAAGTATACGCATAGCCCATGAATCCTATTCAACCATTAACTATTCTGATTGCCCTCAGAAGGCCCAACGACTCTGCCCGCATGCTTGATACATTATCGGCTACGCTGACTGCTTCATTTGTTATTGTTCCCGAACAAAACGCCCTGCAAAAAACACAAGAACTGCTGCCCGATTTTATTATTGTTGAAGGCACCGAAGGGCTTATCACCACCAAAAGCATCAAGGCAATGTACCGTTGCTATACCAAATGTATAGTGTGCTTTGCTGCCTTCGATGATGCCGTACTGGTACACGCTATTTTTGCCAATGCCGACGCTTATTTCTTGAAAACAAGCACCAACGATGCCATGATTGACTGTATGAGCAGATTGCAGGGCGGTGAAAGGTACATCACGCCTTCATTTGCCCGTAATATTTTGCAAAACCCCAAACTTGATAATTACAGAAAGATTACAGACAGATTGAGTATCAGAGAGCGAGATTTTTTTAGGTATTATGGCTACCATTACTCGGTAAAACAAATAGCCGATTTGATGTTTATTAGTGTAAACACCGTAAATGCCCACAAAAACAAGATTATCGAAAAATTAGACCTCTCTTGCTCACGTGAATTGAAACAATTAGCCGCCGAAATGCTCAATATTTTGCCGAAATAAGGCGGCGTAGCGAAGAATAGCCGAAATTGGCTATGCCTGATTCATAAAAATAGCCGATTTTGGCTATTGCGTGGCATTGTTTTGTTGCTGACCTTTGGTATAAATAAGCCCCCCAACATTCTTGGCAGACCGAGGGAGGCTTATCGTCTAACATTTTAACAATTAAACATGTAAACTTATGAAAAATTCTTTTAAATTCATTTGGTCATTACTATTTCTTTTCTTTTGTATATCAGGTTGCGAAAAGAAAAATGACATTCAAGTACAGCAGAGTTTGCCAGATATGAACTCAAGTAATTTTGAGCAGGCAAAAGAAAGTAATTTTAGAGAAATACTGGCTACACCCGAAGATTATGATGCTTTTGCAAAATATTTAGCCAAAGCCTTAGAAAATGAAGAATTGAGAAACCTGTTGAAAAAAGAATGCCTCAAAAAATTTGATGGGGACTACGACGTTTTGTGGACTCAGTTAAAATCAAGTAAACTTTCACTTGGGAAACAAGTTATTGAGATAGTTAAAGAAAAAAATGGTATTTCTTTAACATCTACTACTATTGAGAATTTGGTAGAGAAAATACCTAATTTGAATATTTGTATTCCAGTAATGGCCGAAAATTGGAATACAAAAGAAACTACTCCAATGGTTGCGATAGATCCATTAAATGAAGACGTTGAACGGATTAAGGCGTATGACAAAGATGGGAATATCATTATGCTTGATGCGAAAAAAGAACCTAATGTACCCGTTGTTGTTGTAGGTCCCAGTGAAAGAGTGAAAGTGAGCCGAAGCGGTGGGCTGGTTAATCTTTTTGAGAAAAATCGAGCAATTCCTATACCTAATAACCAATTTGGACTGAAACAAAGTGGAGCTTCTAATCTCATGGCGATTTGTAGTGGCTCTCCATACAGGCAAAACGGCAATTACGAATACTTCAAAGAGCTAAAGATTGATAATGTAAATTCCATAGAGTCTTGGTACCATTCAGATATTGAGTTAAGATGGAGAGCCTATGGTTTTATTGGAAACTCGTTCCAAGAAATAAAAGACTCTGGGGTTATTACTGATATTAGTAAAAACTCTGTAAGTAATACGTGGAGGACAATGGATAGTTGGTTATTTTTTTGGAATAATTCAGTACGTAGCCAAGTTTATAGTTTTTTTCTAATCGAAGTAGATGATTACGGGCAAACAACCACTCTCTCATTTCCTGCTACTTACAAACTTGGAACTGATTTTGGTGAAATCTCCGTCGGACAAACAGTAACATTTACACACAAAGCACAAGATGATATATTAGCAAAATTTACTGTTGATCAAGATCCATGCCCACCAAACATTAATGATAATAAAAGTTGTTACAATGGTGATTTGGCAGGTACTCACATAGTTCTTGGGCAATAAAACAATATAAGGATATGAAAAAGCAACACTTGTATATCTTACTAATCATTTTCGTTTTTTCGTGCAAAAATGAAGTCATCAAAAATCAAAAAAAAATAAGTGGTACTTGGCAAATTGACAAAATAAACTCAGAAAGCAATCTACCCTTGGTTGAAAAACGAGAGATAAGGCTGGGCATTTGTGAACAATCGCCATTATGCTCAATGAGTATTGAAACCCAAAAAGGCTCGTTTACTCCCACTACGTGGCTGATTGATGAAAATAAAACTTTGATGATAAATGATTTAGGAGAAATCAGGGACAAATTTGATTTTCTGATGTTCAGCAGATGGAATTACAAACTTGATGAAAATATGCTATTTTTAGACGGTGGCTATTTGGCTACAAAAGACAAAAATGGTGTTTTTATCAAGTGCGAAAATTGTCAAGTAGTCTTGAAAAGACAAAAATAGCTTTCACTTTCATATTTAACCACCCCCTTTCCTCATCGCCACATCAAAGCCAATCATCGCATATTTTTGGGTTTTGTTCTCAATTAGGCTATTTTCCTACGAAAATAGCCTAATTTTGTAGCTATTCGTACGTATCGCTACCACTTTATGAGAAATTTATTACTCGTTTTTACGCTGTTTTTGTTCGGTTTTCAAAGCGTTTTTGCCCAAACGGTCAATGAGCAGAAGTTTAAGATTCATATAAAAAAAGCTACTTCCAAGATAAAAATTGATGGCTTGCTCGATGATGCCGCTTGGCAATCGGCCAATGCCACTACGCCCTTCAACCAACAATTTCCGTACGATACCTCGCTGGCGGTGCAGCAGACGCAGGCCAAAATCACGTTCGATGATGAGTTTTTTTATTACAGCTTCGTGGTTTATCAACCCCGTCAGTACCGTGTGCAGTCGCTCAAACGTGATTTTCAGCAAGGCGGCGGAACGGATTTGGTTTTCGTAAATTTGGATACTTTCAAGGACAAACAAAATGCGTTTCACTTTGCCGTGAGTCCGTACGGCGTGCAGCGGGAGGCTTTGATAGCCAACGGCAACGAAATCTCAAACGATTGGGATAATAAATGGTACACCGAAGTAAAAAACTACGACGACCGTTGGGTGGTTGAGTGTGCCATTCCGTTCAAGACGCTCCGCTATAAATTAGCCGAAAGTGGAAAAAATGAGTGGAATATTCAGTTTTTTAGAAATAATTTGTTTCTCAATGAGCGTTCGGCGTGGGCTACGATGCCTCGGAGTGCCAGAGGAAACGATATTGCATTTTCGGGAACGTTAATCTGGGACGATGCTCCGCCAAAACCAGGGGCAAACATCGTGCTGATTCCTTACACGATTGGTTCGGTTGGGCAGGATTTTATCAACCAAAAAGCCCTTACCAAAAGTGCAAATATCGGCTTTGATGCCAAGATTGCACTTACGCCCTCACTGAATCTGGACTTGACCGTAAACCCCGATTTCTCACAAGTAGAAGTTGATAGACAAGTCACGAATTTGAGCCGATTTGAGATTCAATTTCCCGAAAGACGACAGTTTTTTATCGAAAACAATGACCTTTTTGGTACTTTTGGCACCGATAATATTTCGCCATTTTTCTCCCGCCGCATCGGTATTAGTCGCAACCCGCTAACGGGAGCAAACGACCAAGTGAAGATTTTGGGCGGCCTCCGCATCAGTGGAAAACTGACCAATAACTTGCGAGTGGGCTTGATGAATATGCAAACCCGTGAGGCCCAGTACAACGATAAATTAGGTTTGGCGGCTGCCAACTACTCCGTGGTGGCGGTGCAACGCAAGGTTTTTACTCGCTCAAATATCGCTTTTTTGTTTGTTGATAAACAAAATGCCCTCTCCAAACTCGAAAC
>JANNEN010000077.1:0-6174 GCA_031378715.1 Emticicia sp. | reverse complement strand
AATTACAAATTAACACTTTTTTGAAGGAATATTGTTTGGTTTATCGAATAAATCCTCAAAAAGCGACTTACACACATACCCAAGTTTCCTGAATACCGATTCACAAAAAAGAGTCGGAGCAAATGATATGCTCCAACTCTCGGTGTCTATCCCCATGAATATTACATTCAAAGATTTTCTGCTTGGTATCGCTTCCATTTTCTTCTCGAAAATTCTACCACTCGCTTGTTGGGTAGCACGAACGTATTTTCGTGCAAACGGGCATAATCAGTATTCAAAATCGTTGATTTATTGACTCTTACAAAGTTTTTATAAGCCAAAACTTTGGCTTCGATTTTTTTTAAAGTCGTGGCTACGATTATTTTCTGCCCCGTATTCATCGTAATAATGGTATAGTTTACATCAGCATCCATGTTGATGATGCTCTTGGTAGGTAATTTCTTTCGCCCGCCTACGTTTACAATTGTATTATCGGTTATTATGTTCGTTTTCATGATTTTTAAATTAATTGGTATAAGTAATTAAAATGCGATACGGTCGGCCAGCTAAATTCCCTCCTGTAACCCCCGATGGACGCTCAATATAGACATTGGTTGCATCATAAAAAGTGCTAAAAGTATTCCCATTTGTTGCTGAATTTTTAGTTCCTGTGTAGCCATTGGAAAACCATAGTTCTGTCGAAGTCGAACCATCGTATCCTTTAACAGAAACCTCAGTAGATAATATTTTATCAAAATCTGGAAGACTGTGAGGTACTGTTGTTATTAATAAAGTAGTATTATTTCCCCCTGCCCCAGCAGTAGTACCAGTCAGTAATAATTGCTTAATAGCTGGCACAAAAGCACTCGAACCACCCAATTTCGTAAAACCATGAACTGTCAAGTTTCCTTGCCCTGTTACTGACATCATGTTTGTTTGCAATATTGGACTGCCAGTATCGTCGTAGTGCTTCCACGCAATGAGGGCATTTGCAGGCGAGTTATTGCCAATGGTATTCGTTTGCACAATTCCTACTCCTGCCCCATTGGTAGCATTGTTTCGACTATATCTAATGTAGGAAGAAGAAGTCCCCCTGAGGTGAAGGGTTGGCGTTGCCTCCGTTGTAAATGATGGAGGATTCAAATCCATAAACCCACTTGGTACAAAACCTGCACTCGAAATAGACCCAAACCCAAACCTTCCGTTTTCGGTTATTATCATTCTGTCAGTCAAAGGGGCAGCTACACCTTTTGTTGAGAAAACGATTTCAGATGAGGCAGGGTCGCTATTGAGCGTAAATGCCTGTGGTACTCGAAACGAAATTTCGCCGCTTAAAAGTGTAGCCGTTGAGGAACGCCCGTAAGATTGAATGTTAAATAATCTTCCTGCGGGGGTAGCACCTGGTGCTGCAATAGTTCCCGATGTTCTTAGTGCTTGCAAAGATGGAATCTTTGCCGCACTAATAATACGAGTCGAATCAATGGGATTTGTTTGTCCACTTGCCGCAGGAAAATTTATCCAAGCCATGCCATTCCAATAAACAAATACATCAAGGGCATTATTAAAAACCAACATACCATCGGTGGGGGCTGGGTTTGGGGTGGTAAATGCTGCCGTAATAGCCGCCTGGTTGGCATAGCGTGGTACTGATATACTCTTATTATCTACCAAAAACGACTGCGAAAAGCCTGATAATGAGGCGATTATGATTGTGAAAGTAATAAGTATAGTTTTCATGGCGTTGGATTATGGAATATAGGTAATAAAAATTTTGTATGATGCCGTAATACCTCCAGCCGTAATAATACCATTACTACTTGAAGTTGTTGAGGTATTTCTCACAATATTTATATTTACCCCATCTATATTGGTGTTAAATAAAAAACCATAAATTGTGCTTCCACTTGATATAGTTGGTGTATAGTTGTCAGAAACAATAAGATTAGTAAACCCAGTTACCAAAACCCTTACGTCAATAATCTTACTCTCCGTCAAGCCATGAGGCACCGCAACGGTTGTTGTTGCTGCATTAGGCATACTTCCCGTCAAAAGAATAGTTTTCATGGCTGGTGATGACTTCGTAACGCCAGCCGTGGTAGCGGTTGTTAGTTCACCTAATTTTGTAAAACCATTCACCGTCAAATCACCATCGCCTTGAATCGACATCATGGGCGTTGCCACGGCAGGGTTTGCATTCGTGATGTGTTTCCAAGTAAGGTTGGCGGTGTTTGGTACGTTAGCAGAAGTAGTCGTTTGAATGATACTCGTGCCATCAACATTATTGCCAAAACGCACCACATTGTTTGTGCCTTTTAGATAAATATCGGGGTTAGCATCGGTGCTGGTTTGTGACCGAATTTCTACCCCTGCCGTGGTAGCCGTTGATGAACCAACGGTAACTTTGCCCGTCAAGCCACTTGTACCTGTTACAGTGCTGCTTCCACTAATGGCTTGCCCTCCGTTGACGCTGAAGAGGTTGTTTGAATAACCAAAAAGTTCTGTCATTGTTGAAGGACTTCCATTATCTCGGTATCTCCATCTTACGCTCGTACCAGGTATATTCACCCCCGGTATTACTTCATTATAAACGCCATAATCAGTGGTATTTGCAACCGAATATCGAGTAAGTAAGGCGGGCGGATTTGAAGGATTACTGGTATTTACCAAATTCAGAATAGGTTGGCTTACGTTTCCATTTCCAGCATAATTGATGTGTAATGTTCCCTGTGGGTCAGTTGCATCACCAACGCCTAAACGACCATTTTCGCTCAAAATCATTTTAACACCCACATTACCATTTGGTGGCGTTGTAGCAAATTCAAGTGATGTAGGTCTGTTTGATGAGCTAAAAGCAGCTTTTGCATTGGCTGTAATATATGCTGCCGTTGAAGTCCCACTTGGGCTGGTCGCACCATCAAAAGAAATGATTCCAAAAAGACCTGTACCAATAGCTGTTTTTGCACTGAAAGTTCCGCCATATTTTACCATTGAAATACCTGGAAGTCCATTGTTTGAGTTTTCAAAGGTAGCAGTTCGCCCATTTGATGTTGAAAAAACATGAAGCGGTGTAAATGGGGCAGCATTTGAGCCAATCGAAACGCCTTCGTTACCGCCAAGTGTACCGTAGGAAATGTTGTTGCCCAAAGTTGTCCATTGGCTACTACCACTACCCCCGAGCGTACTCGTAGGCAAGATCGTTACACTTTGAGAAAAGCCTGATAATGAGGCGATTGAAATAATGAAAGTGATAAATATTTTTTTCATGTCTTTGTATTATGGGATGTATGTAATATAAATTTTATAAGTTGCCGTAACACTTGCACTTGGCCGAATATTATTACTGCTGGTACTGGAAGCATTGCTTCTTATGATATGAACACTCACACCATCAGTGAATGTAGAAAACAGATAGCCAGTAACTACACCAATGGGGTCAGTAAATCCCTCCGCAACCAATCTACCACCAGCATTACTTACTCCAAGTACCAATACTTTCATATCTACTATTTTACTAAAATTCAAGCCATGAGTTATTGTTGTAGTGAGAGATGCCGCCGTTTCTGGATTAGATCCTGGTGTCATCGAGCCAGTTAGCAACATCGTTTTTATGGCAGGCGAGGACTTCGTAACGCCCGATGTAGTAGTCGTGGCTTCATCGCCTAATTTCGTAAAACCATTCACACTGAAAGTACCTCCATTATATCCAAACATATTGGTAATGACTTGCGGGTTTGATTCGTCACTGTGTTTCCAATTGATACTTGAACCACTGAAGTTCCAATTTGTAGTTGATTCTTGAAAAATTGCCGCTGTTGATTGCGGGTCTAACCCATAACGAAGAAAGGTTTTTGCATCACCAGTTGAGTTGATTAAAGGAAGTGATAATGAAGTGGGAGCATTTGAGGTAAAGCGACTTGCTTCAATGCCATATGTATAACCTTGATTTGCTGTTATGCGAAAGGTGGTAGGATCGGCAGTCCAAAGAACTGGACCACTTGTTCCAGTCGAAAGATTTACCCAAGCTGTGCCATTGTAGTAGGCAAACTGGTCGAGGGCACTGTTATAAACCATTCTACCCTCAGTGGGTGATGGATTGGCTGCCGTGATAGCCGCTTGATTGGCGTAGCGTGGTACGCTCAAACTCTTAGAATCTACCGAAAAAGATTGCGAAAAGCCTGATAATGAGGCGATTAGTAGGACGAGAGTGATAAATAATTTTTTCATGGGGGAATTATTTTTTGGTTATTTGATGATTCAAAATTATCATTGAAAATTCTATTATTTTTTATCATTTCACGAAGTGTAGCTTTTGAGCTTTAAATCGTTATTTTGGGTTCACGAACTGTATAAGATTGAGTGAGTTTTTTTCCTAATGTAACTTATGGTACGCATGGTTAATTTTCTCACCTTTTTTCAAGGGGAGGTGTCCTGACGAAGTCGGCGGTGCGGCATTCCGACGGAGGGGTTTTTAGCGTAGAACTTGTTTGAAAAGGATTTCAGCGACCTTCGACCCCTCCGTCAAAATTCGACTATGTCAGAATTTTGCCACCGAGCGTCGGTCGCCTCCCCTTGAAAAAAGGGAAGGAAATTAACCATGCGTAACATGAACTCTCAAATAACCTCAAAAACTCACAAGCGGAATTTACTGCTACTTAGCCTTGAAGAAGAACTCGCCCGTATCGCCAAACAAATCGGTCTTTATCTCCAATTCGGTATCGGTAAGTTTTACTACCGTAAAAACAAAGGTATCCAATGTAAGGGTTTTGCCATCGTCCGACAACTTAAAGGTAGAGGTAGCGTTGGTGTCATCTGGGTCGCACTTCTTGGCCCCTACTTCAGTTAGTGCTTTTGAGGTGGCCTTAGTGTAGGTAACTACATTGTCCATATCGCAGGCATCAATATCGCTCTTACCGTTTGTTTTGGTATTGACCAACAACCAACTTTTTGCACTACCGCCAGTCAAGATGTCAATCGGAACGGGGGCAAGTAGTACTTCAACTTTACTGCATGACAACACGCCAACCATGGCACTCAAACAGATTGATAATGTGAAAATTTTACGCATTTTGATAATAATTTAATTGTTAAATAATTAGATTTATTGGCTATTAAAGTCATCGCTGTGGTTGCGTTTATTTAATAATATACAAATCTATATGTATCGGTTTCGCCATTTTCTCCAACCTCATCAAATGTACTTCAAACCGCACGAACGGGGCATTTGGCTACATGAAGCGTTTTGAGTATATTGCGTTCTGTTACTAATTTTTATTTCCCAAAAAATATGACACTCAATGCCATCATCGTAGATGACGAACCCGCCGCTCGCTCGATGCTTCGTCAGCTTCTCTCCGCCCATTGCCCAATGGTTAATCTCGTTGATGAAGCCCCCGATGTAAAATCAGCCGTAAAACTCATCAACAAACACGCCATCGACCTCGTTTTTCTGGACATCGAAATGCCCGAAGAAAACGGCTTTGCCCTCTTCGATTATTTCAATGCCCCCACGTTTGAAACGATTTTCTGCACGGCTTACTCCGACTTTGCCCTGCAAGCCTTTGAGGTGTCAGCCATAGATTATATCTTGAAGCCCATCAGTATATCGAAGGTAATTTTGGCCGTTGAAAAAGCCATTAAAGTAATCGGGCAGAATCAGATTATTCAGCGAGTAAATGTGTTAAAAGAAAACCTTAGCGTGAATACACTCCAAAAAATCGCCCTACCGATGGCCGATAGTTTGATATTTATGCAACTTGAAGATATTTATTTTTTTGAAGCCGATGGGTCATATACAAACGTGATAACTAAATCAGGTAAAACTTTGGTAAGCAAAAAAATCAAAGAATTTGATGAATTATTATCAAACGATGCCCGCTTTTACCGTATTCATCGGTCGTATTTGATTAATACCCATCAAATCATGAAATACAACAAAAAAGATGGAGCAATGATTGAGTTTGATAATGGTTTTTCGGCACCGATTGCCCGTGAAAAAGTGAAAGAATTTGATGAATTTATTGCGGGGGTGAAGGTTTGATTTTGGTTGGGTGTAAGTACTCAAATAATGACTCATAGATTTTTTATTCAGAAACCTTTTGAGCTATTTTTATTTAAAGGTAAATTCTCCAAATACTTTAATAATGCTGTTATTTGTATTCCAGCCGACGTTTGCTTTCGTTGGTACATATTAATTTT
>JANNEN010000060.1:0-13311 GCA_031378715.1 Emticicia sp. | reverse complement strand
CCCATGACCTGCGAATCACGGCATTTTTTTTTAAATTTCCTTATTTTAAAACAACAAAAAGTCGCTGAAAATTTTCAGCGACTTTTTGTTGTTTTAAAATAAGGAAATTTAAAAAAAAATGCCGTGATTCGCAGGTCATGGGGTGTACGAAACTTTGCAGAAATGACCTCACCCCCGACCCCTCTCCAAAAGAGAGGGGGGAGCTTTTCAAGGGGTAGAAAGCCCCCTCTCCAGTGGAGAGGGGGTTGGGGGTGAGGTTAAAATCGGCAAAGTTTCGTACACCCCAGGTCATGTTAATTTTGAATGAATGAATGATAAAATGATAGAATATTATACTCATTCATTCTATCATTCATTCATTCACTCATTCTATCATTCATTCATTCATTCATTCCCCCTCCATGAAACGAATTGCTATTTTTGCTTCGGGTTCGGGCAGTAATGCCGAACGAATAAGTACTTACTTTGCTGATAATCAGGCTATTAGCGTTGAATTATTTTTGAGTAATAATCCCACGGCGGGCGTTATTGAGCGTGGCCGAAGATTGGGTATTCCAACGGTTTTGTTTGATAAAAAAACATTTACTCAGACCGATAAAATCGTACATTTGCTCCAAAATCAAGCCATTGATTTGGTGATTTTGGCGGGTTTTCTGTGGTTAATTCCCGAAAACTTGGTCAAGGCTTTTCCTGATAAAATCATTAATATTCACCCAGCCTTGCTGCCTAAATACGGCGGAAAGGGTATGTGGGGGCATTATGTGCATGCCGCCGTAGTGGCGGCAAATGATACCGAGTCGGGCATCACGATTCATTACGTTAATGAACATTATGACGAAGGAAAGGTGATTTTTCAAGCAAAATGTGTAGTTTTACCAACCGATTCGGCCGATGATGTGGCCCGTAAAGTACAAGCACTCGAACACCAATATTTCCCCGAAGCTATTCATCAACTTTTACAATAGATGCCCGTTTTACCTACAAATACCGAAGTTTTTTATCCCTTATGGCAATTTAACGCCCACCTTCAAACGATTGTTCCGAGTCTTTTTCGTAAAATCCCCGTTGATTATAAGCGTGAGCGAGTAGAATTACCCGATGGTGATTTCTTAGATTTTGACTGGTCGTCGGTAGGTGACTCGCCCAGCCGAAAATTGGTCATTATCACGCACGGACTGGAAGGCGATTCTACTCGCCACTACGTTACGGGTATGATTAAGAAATTTAATGACAATGGCTTCGACGGCTTGGCTTGGAACTGCCGAAGTTGCAGCGGAGAAATGAACCGTTTGCCCCGATTTTATCACCACGGCGATGTTGAGGATATTCGGTTTGTGGTTGATTATGCTACGCAAAAGCACAACTACGAAGAGGTTGTTTTGGTCGGGTTTAGCATGGGCGGAAGCATGACTATCAGGCTACTGGGTCAATACGCTGATGACTTGCCGAAGGCCGTGAAATATGGCATCGCTGTTTCGGTTCCGTTAGATTTATATTCGTCGGTATATGAACTTTATAAGCCTGGTCGGCGGTTTTATATGAAACGATTTATAAAAAAATTAGGTGTAAAAATCAAAGCAAAAGCGGCACAACACCCCAATAATCGTTTGCTGAACTATAAGGGTTACGATAAAATAAAGAACTTCGAGCAATTTGATGGGCGATACACTGCCCCAATGTTTGGCTTCAAAAATGCCCATGATTTTTATCGTCAGGCGGCGGCAAAGCCATTCTTGAAAAACATTAAAGTACCTACCTTAGTTGTACAAGCAATAAATGACCCTTTTTTGTCGCCCGAGTGTTTGAATTTGGGCGAAGCCGAGCAAAACCCAAACGTATATTTGCAACTATTAAAATACGGCGGTCACGTGGGTTTTATGCTGGCCAACGCCAACGAAACGTGGGTCGAGCGTCAAGCAATTTTGTTTATTGATGAGCATAAAACCAAGAATTTATAAATGAATAGTTTAGACCGAATCTTACGCACTAATTTTTTATTTAACCCACTCGAAAACTGGCTTTGGTTTTTCGGAATTTTGCTGGTGGGGTTTCTTTTCAAGCGAATTTTTTCGGAGTTGGTCAGCAAAATCGCCTACCGACTAATTAAGCAAGAAAGCCAGAATGTTCCCGTGGCAAATTTTGTTGAGTTGCTCAAACGCCCCGTTGAGTTTGTGCTTACGCTGCTCATTATCTATTCGGCAGTGAACGAGCTTACTTTTCCCCGCAAATGGCGAATTATTCCGTTCGGAAAAATGCGGGCAACTGATTTTGCCGATAAACTGCTCGATACGCTTTTCGTCATAGCCATCACGTGGATAATCATTAGATTGGTAAAATTCTTTGCTCTTGTTTTTTTGAAAAAAGCCGAAGCTACCGAATCCAAAACCGATGAGCATTTAGTGCCTTTTTTTCGAGATATTGCCATTGCATTGGTTGTTTTTTGTTCATTTTTGTTAATTTTGGGCTTTGTTTTTCGCCAAGATGTTATTAGTCTTATTACTGGTTTGGGTATTGGAGGGGTGGCTTTGGCTCTGGCGGCTCGTGCTACGCTCGAAAATCTTTTTGCGTCTTTTACGCTTTTTACGGAGCAACCCTTTATCGTTGGAGATGATATTGAGGTGGGCAGTATGGTTGGCAAGGTCGAGAAAGTCGGCTTTCGCAGTACCCGTGTTCGGCACGTGGACGGGAGTTTGATAGTTGTGCCAAACCTTGTATTGGTTTCGCAAAGCCTCAATAATTTGAGCCAAAGGCAAGACCGCCGCCACAAGTTTTTTATTAGATTAAAATTAGATACTCCGACCGAAAAAATTAAAAATGTAATCACCGAAATTCAGCAACTCATTGATGCACACGAGTTTACGAGCAACCACGAAGGACACATAAAGTTTGATACCATCGGTGACTATTCGATTAATTTGTTGGTTGTTTTCTTTGCAGCAACGCCCGACTATTGGGAGAGTAAAGCGATTCGGGAGGAGATTAACTATTTGATTACCAATATTTTAGAAAAAAATACCGTTGAGTTAGCCACCCCAACGACTACACTTTTTGGCATCACTGACGAAAAAAATATTGATGCGGACTATTGATTTTGAAAAAAATGTGGTTTTGGCATGGAAATTTTTCAAAACGATAATATTTTCGATAAAATACTTGTTATTATCAAAGAAAGTATTTATTATTGCATTCAAATCCAGCAAAATACTTCAATCGGCTTATCTACTCTCAGATTTTTCTTGATTCAGCCAATTGTTCCCGACAAAATTTCTGTTTTTTTCGAGTACATTCAAATAGTTATTCTCCGAGTATTAAAATAAATTCAAAAAATCTTATAAGTGTCTTTTCCATCAATATTCTTAATTACCATTCTAATCGCTTACCGTAGCTTTGTCACGTATTGTTAATTCTCTCCTATGTACACATCAGAAGAACTGAATCTGAAACTCCTTTCCGAGTTAAGAAAAATTTGTATTGAAATAGGCATCAAAGATGTCCGTGCAGCCTCCAAAAATGAATTGATTGAAAAAGTATTAGAGCAGCAAAGTTCAACTACTATTTTTGATAATCCCAGCGAAAGTGTCCAAGTCGGTTCACCTTCGCCCCAAGAAAACGTTATCGAACAGCCACTTTTTAAGGAAGATAAAGGCTTGAAGGTTAGAAAAAGATTATCAAAAGATGATAAGCCTGCTATCGAAGTTGTTAGTGAACCGTTACCCGTAACAGCACCATCACTCGTAGCCGAAAAATCAAAAATTGAGCGAGAACCCTACAAAAAAATAGGCGAAAGAAAGCCACTCGAAAAGTCTAAAAACATACAATCTACACCGATGCAGGCCGAAGTGTTTTCGGATATGAAAGCCCAAGATGAGGAGCCTATTTTAGACTTAGAAGAGCAACCCGACTTTGATTTGGCAGAAATTGATGCCGAAATGAGCGAGTTTGCTCGCCTTACTGACGATATTCTCCCCGAAAGTCCAGAGCCAAAAGAAGACAAACGCTACGTTGATACCTACACCAAAGACATCAAGAAACAGTTCAATAACCTCATCAAAGAGTTTGATGGTATTATCGAAAATGAAGGTGTACTCGAAATCATGCAAGAAGGCGGCTACGGATTCTTGCGTTCGGCCGATTATAATTATTTGGCCAGCCCCGATGATATTTATGTGTCGCCCTCACAAATCAAGCTTTTTGGACTAAAAACTGGTGATACCGTCAAGGGAGCGATTCGTCCGCCGAAGGAAGGTGAAAAGTATTTTGCTTTGCTTCGTGTGCTTTCAGTCAATGGTAAAACGACTGAAGAAATCCGTGACCGTATTCCGTTTGAATACCTCACGCCGTTGTTTCCCGAAGAACAAATAAAATTGAGTAGTCGTCCCGATATTTATGCCAGCCGAGTACTTGATTTATTTGCTCCCATTGGTAAAGGTCAGCGTGGAATGATTGTAGCACAACCCAAAACTGGTAAAACGGTGTTACTCAAAGAAATTGCGAACGCCATCACCCGCAATCACCCCGAAATATATTTGATAGTGCTGCTCATCGACGAACGCCCAGAAGAAGTAACCGATATGCAACGCAGCGTGCGGGCGGAGGTGATTGCCTCGACTTTCGACGAAACGGCCGATCGCCACGTGAAGGTATCGGGTGTGGTTTTGGAAAAAGCAAAACGACTCGTAGAGTGCGGACACGATGTGGTGATTCTGCTCGACTCCATCACCCGTTTGGCTCGGGCCTACAATACAGTTATACCATCGTCAGGTAAAATCCTTTCGGGTGGTGTTGATGCCAATGCTTTGCACAAGCCCAAGCGTTTCTTTGGTGCGGCTCGTAATGTGGAGCATGGTGGATCATTGACAATCATTGCCACGGCTTTGATTGACACTGGCTCGAAAATGGACGAGGTAATTTTTGAAGAATTTAAGGGAACGGGTAATATGGAACTCCAACTCGACCGAAAGTTATCTAATAAGCGGGTGTATCCTGCGATTGATATTTTGGCATCGGGTACTCGCCGAGAAGATTTATTGATGGACAAAGATATGCTACAAAAGGTGTGGTTGCTCCGTAAATATATGTCCGATATGAATCCTATGGAATCAATGGAGTTTTTGTTAGATAAAATGAAAGGCACTCGCACCAACGAGGAGTTTTTACTGACGATGAATAGGTAGATTTCGTTGCTTTGAGCAAATCCTAATTAATGGTGATAAGGGTATTTTTCAAATAATCGCTTTGCTTCTCTACATTAGTTTTGGCGAAAATATGCCCCAGTTTTCTGTGTTTGAGGTCCTTTTTTAAAAATATACCTAACCCATTAATCGAACGTTTCACTTCAGGAAGGCTTCCTTTTCTTCCTGTGGCCTCACATAGTTTTGCGTCAAGTAATCAATTATGCTACTAACGTACGTAGCCACGGCATTTTCATAAAAATATTTACCTATTGAATAGCACTCTGATAACACAGATTGAACTGATCTTTACAGAATAATCGAACAAAAAATCAGCGTAAATCGGTTTAATCGGTGACATCAGTGTTCAAATATTTTTTTATGAAAATGCCGTGATTCCTTAGAAGTTTTTTTGTAAAATTTGCCTTTTTTATGTTGATTTGTAGCTATTGTGGTTGCTCTCACGATTAATCAACCCCCCAATAACGATGGTGAATATCCTTAACTCGCCCCTCAAAGAAGCAAACGATCATACCGAAAAACGCCAACAAAAGCAGTTCAGAAACATCGTTCGGTGTTTGTCCAAATCTGACTCCGCCTTCACAATTCCTGATATAGCCGAATACGTCAAGATAAGCGTGCCTACGTGTACAAAGTTGGTCAGAACCCTCGTCGAAAAAAAGTACATCATCGAGGAAGGAAAAAAGGAAACAGAAAACGGTCGCCGTCCCGAATTTTATGGACTCAACAAGGAGCGTTTTTATGCCATTGGCGTTGAGATATTGCTCAAATTCATTCACGTAAGTATCGTACGAATAGACTCAGAATTATTATACGAAACGAGCAACAACCAATTCATATTAGAAAACACGCCCGAAGGATTGCAATACGTTGTATCGTTTATTAAAAATGCAATTACCAAAAATCAACTCAAAAACGATCAAATCATAGGCTTGGGCGTTGGCCTTGCGGGTACAGTAAATGTACATACGGGCGAAACGAAACATTTTAATTTCATGGGTATTTCGTTCAAAAAATACTTAGAAAATGCCCTTAAAATACCCGTAATCGTCGATACTGATACCCGAGCCATTGGCATAGCCGAGCAAGTGATGGGCAAAGCCCAAGGCATCGAAAATGTATTGATTGTGAAGGTAAGCCGAAGTATAGGTATGAGCGTAATTCTGAACGGAAAGATGATTGTGGGTGGCACGGGTCAAGCGGGCGAATTTGGACATTTGCAGTTTGGTAAAATGGGGCGGCTTTGTGTTTGTGGTAAAAAAGGGTGTTTAGAAACCGAAGTATCGGGCGGAGCCTTGCAAATAGATTTGAAAGAAGCACTCGCAGAAGGTGAAATTTCTAACCATTTTCAGTCAGAAAACATAGACACCTATCAATACCATGATATACTTAAAGCAGTACTCAATGGTGATTCCCTTGCCCTCAAACTCGTACTTAACCAAGCCGATAAACTGGGGCAAGCCCTCGGAAATATTGTCAATCTGCTCAATCCAGATCTAATTGTCATTGGTGGCGAGATAGTAATGATTCAAGATTTCTTCATTGATGCCCTCAAAATGGGCTTAAAAAAAACCAGCCTCATTGATTCTCTCGCCAACTGCCGTGTAGAAGTATCACACTTAGGGCGTTATTTTAGTTCAAAAGCTGCTGCAGCAATGGTTTTCAAAAACTACGATTTGACCAAATATTAAAACGCCATCTTGATATTCTACCAAATAATCAGTCATTAATTATAAATTTTCACAAAATAAACTTATTTTTTTGCAAGGTTAATAAAATATCTTAGTAACTTGCCTTTGGGTTTGTAAATAAAAAACAAATAGTGGTCGTTTTTGTCAAAACAATTACGATTTGAACTTGGTTACAAGTAAAATTATTTACAAATTCATTTAACTAACCTTTACTGTACTATTCGTATGAAACAAAAACTACTCGTATTTGCTGTATTGCTTTTTAGTCAGCTTGCTATGGCACAGCGTGACATTACTGGCAGTATAGTTGATGCCAAAACAAAAGAAACCCTCGCTGGTGTAACCGTCTTGGTTACTGGCACAAACAAAGGAACGGCTACCCAAGCTGATGGTACATTCTCGCTCAAAGTACCTAACGATGCAACTACGCTCACATTTAGCTTTGTTGGATACACCAATAAGGTTGTTACGTTGGCGGGCAAATCCAAAATTGATGTTAGCTTAGAATCTGATGCAACGCAACTCGGCGAAGTCGTGGTGATGGCACTTGGTATCGAAGGCAAAAAATCGCAGCTATCTTATGCCACACAGCGGTTGGCCGCCAAAGATCTGAATATGTCCCGCAATGGCGATTTAGCCCAACAACTATCGGGTCAAGTACCAGGCTTGACGATTGGTACAAATAGTAGTTCGGGAGTTTCATCTTCACGCATTACCTTACGTGGCGAGTCATCGTTGAATATTAGCAAAAACCAACCGCTCATTATCTTGGACGGTGTTGTTATCTCAAATAACTTAGATGCAACGGGTCAAGGCGAGATTCCGATTGATTACGGTAATGGCTTGACCGATATTAACCCCGACGATATTTTGGACGTATCGGTTTTGAAAGGACCAAAAGCTGCGGCTTTGTATGGTACACGTGCCGCCAATGGTGCGTTGGTTATTCGTACCAAATCGGGCAAAGAAAAAAGTGGTATTGGTGTGACGTTCACAACGGGAGCAACGGTTGAAGAAGTAAGCCGTTTTTGGGACGTACAAAAACAATACGGTGGTGGTTTTGATAATGTTTTCAGAACCGATTGGGGTGGTAATTATGGAGCACCTACTACTGGACAACCTGTGTCGCAGGTAACATACTTATTGCCAAAACCAGAAGCAACGCCATATACTTTCAAAATGGACAGAACTGGTTTCTTCAATCAAGGTTTAAGTACGAATAATAACATTGCTATTTCGAGTTCAAATGAAAAATCGTACGCACGGGTTTCGCTTGGATACTTGAACAACAAAGGATTTGTGCCAAACACTGATTATAACAAAACCAATATTGGTTTGAGAATGGGTGCTACGCTTACTCAAAAACTAAGCATGGACGTAACGGCCAACTACTCAAAGAGTGGTTCGAAAAATCTTCCTGTATTGGGTGCTGGTGGTCAAGGTATTATTAACAGTATGATTTGGGGAATGGGTAATTATGATTTCAATGATTATACCAACTATTGGGTAGAAGGGAAGGAAGGAGTTCAGCAGAACTACTTTTTGTCGTGGGCAAATAATCCTTACTTGATTGTAAACGAAAATCTGAATGGGTTTAATCGTAACAGAATTTACGGAAATATCATGGCAACCTATAAGATTGACGAGCATTTGTCATTCTTTGCTCGTATTGGTACAGATAACTACGACGACCGTCGTCGTTCACGCCGTCCATCAGGTCAAAATGGACACGCTTTGGGTATGTACAGAGAGCAAAATGTGCGTTTTCAAGAAACAAACGCTGACTTTTTGTTAAGTTACAACAATAAAATCGGTAACAAGATTGGGGTAAAAATTGATGCAGGTGCTAACCGTATGAACCAAGCAACTTTCAACGGTGTGGCACAAACCAACGCCCTTGGTATCAGAGGAGTTTATAACCTCGGTAATGCCGCTGATCGTCCTGTATTGCGTCAAACTGATGCCACCAAGCGTATCAATAGTGTCTATGGTTCTGCTCGTTTTGATTATTCAAACAAGATTTATTTAGACGTAACAGGTCGTAACGACTGGTCTTCAACTTTGCCATTGGATAATAATTCATTCTTTTATCCATCGGTTGGTGTGAGTGCAATTTTATCAGAAATGATTAAAATGCCGAAAGCTATATCGTTTGCCCAAGTACGTACAAGTTGGGCGGCTACTGGTAATGATACCGACCCATTGCTAACGGAGCGTGTGTTTGCTTTTGGTACTTTGCCAAGTTCAGTAACCAACACGCCTTTATTAACAAATGCAGGTTTACGTCCAGAGCGTACTGCCGCTTTTGAAATCGGTACGGAGTTACGTTTCATGTCTGACAGAATTGGTATTGAAGCAAATTATTACAATAACGTAACCACTGACCAGATTTTGCAAGTACCCGTAAGTCAATCATCAGGTGCGTTGAGTAGCTTAATAAATGCAGGAAAAGTGCGTAATTCGGGTGTAGAATTAATTTTCAAACTAAAACCAGTTGCTTTGAATGATTTCAACTGGGACGTGAATCTTGTTTGGGCAAGAAACCGTGGAATGGTTGAAGAACTTGCTCCTGGGGTAAGCTCTTATGTAATCGGTCAAGGCCCATCGGGTGGAACGGTCGAAGCACGGGTTGGCGGTCAGATGGGCGACATCTACGGTCGTGGATTTGCTCGTTCACCACAAGGCGACATTATTTATGATAAAGTAGCCGTTGGTGGTACTACTATCGTTCGCCCAAGAGTTGGTCCTTCAATCATTAAATTAGGGAATTATAATCCAAAATGGACAATGGGATTGATTAATAGCTTCAACTACAAGAACATCAATATGCGTGTTTTCTTTGACTATCGCAATGGAGGTTCACTCGTAACGCAAACGGGTGCATTGTTGTACCGTTCGGGTGTAATTACCGAAACATTGGTAGGTCGTGAAGCACCACTCACCCCAGTTGGCGTATTGCAAAATACTGACGGTACGTTTACACCAAACACCATCACAACAACGGGTCAAGATTATTATCGCTCATACTACGCCGCAGAAAACGTAGAAGCAAACACCTATGATGCTACTTTCCTGAAATTGCGTGAAGTTTCGCTGGGAATTAATCTGAAAAAATATCTTGGTAAATTGCCAATTGCAGATGCAAATTTATCAATTTTTGGACGTAATCTATTCGTTAGATCTACCAATGCACTTCGCCATTTCAACCCAGAATCATTTGCATTCAATAGTGGTGCGTTGGTCCCAGGTTTCGAGGCTGGACAGTTGCCAAGTACCCGTACGATGGGCTTTAATCTTTCTGTTGGATTCTAAAATTAACCAAGATAATGAAAAAAAATAACCTAATATATTCGCTTCTGTTGATGGTGGTGCTGGTTTTTGGTTGTACCAAAGATTTTGAGCAAATCAACAAAAATACCAATGCACCAACCCAAACCAATGTAGGTTCGTTGTTGCCAAGTGTGATTTTTGAACCAATAAATCCACATTTCTTATTGCAATCATGGCTTACCGACCAAGTGATGCAGTATGTGGTTCGTCGCAATGATAACCAATTAGATGCGTATGATTTTGCCACGGGTCAAGCCTTTTTTGGCGAAGTCTGGAAGGCTAATTATGCGGCAGTTCGTAATGCCAACGACATGATAGCAACTGCCGAAACACAAAAACTACCTGCCTACACTGCTGCTGGTATGATTATGAAAGCCTATTATATGGCTACGATAACTGAACTTTGGATTGATGCACCCTTTACTGATGCAGGAAAAGGTGCTGTTAATATCTCGCCAACGTACAGCAATCAACAAGCAATTTACACGGCTGTTCTAAAGGACTTAGATGATGCAAATACAATTTTGACAAGTTCGCCTGTGTTTACTTTGGGTGGCGATGTATTGTTCAAGGGTGATGTGAGCAAATGGAGAAAACTTGCTAATTCATTGCGTTTGCGTTATTTGCTACGTTTGTCGAACAAAACGGAGGTAAATGCCGCCGCAGAAATCAAGAAGATGATTGATAATCCAACGGCTTATCCGATAATCACAAGCAATGCAGATGCGGGCGTGTATGATTTTAGTGGTGTTATTCCAGATGCTTCTTCGGTGTCAACTTTGGTAGCAACCTCATTGACGGGTGTTAGTCCATCAAAAAGATTCGTAAGTTTGTTACAAGGATCAAACGATCCACGTCTTGATTACTTTATGGTAAAACCAGTAGATGCGACTGCTTTTCCGAAACATGAAGGCGTAACGAGTGGCACGACCCGTGAAGCGGCTCAATCGACTAATGGTAATTCAGATAGAAATACATCTACGCTAACGCAAAGGTTTACGGCAAATCGTGGATTACTTGATTATGCTTTCATCACGTATTCAGAAGTACAATTCATCTTGGCAGAAGCCCGTATGAAAAACTGGATTACGATGGGTACAGCAAAAGATTACTACGAAAAAGGTGTTGCTGGAAATTTTGATTATTGGAAAGTAATGATGCCAACGGGTTTCCTGACTCAACCAACCATCGCCCATGACGGTACAATGGCACAATTAATGGATCAAAAATGGATAGCGTTTTACTTGAACAATACGATAGAGGCGTGGGGCGAGCAAAAAAGAACAGGACTTCCTGCCTTGACACTCGGGCCATTGGCTACAACTATCACCAAAGGGGTCGTTCCGACTCGGGTATTTTATCCAACCCTCGAACAGTCAATAAATGGTGCTAACTACAAATCAGCATCAGCAAATATCGGTGGTGATAACATTACGGCTACTCACTGGTATCAGAAAAAATAATTTTTAGTGAAATTCTACGAGACTCACGCACAAACCATGCGTGAGTCTTTGTATAATCTCTTTATTTTATGAGCCATACTATTTGACCGATACTTATATTTAGGTTGAGAATTGAGTATTAGGAATTTTTTTACTAACCCCTAAATCCTAAATCCTATTCACATGAAAGAACATCCGAAACAAACCCAAGAATCTATGGCGGCAGGAGTCGCCTATTTTGACAAATACAAACAAAACGGCATTCCGTTGATGTTTATTGATAGCGTTTTGCCAAATCATTACCGCATGAACTACGCTATCGTGGGCGATACAGCCGCTGAAAATCCCGCCTACGAAAACCAACGGGCAATTTCAAGTCCGCACAATTTTCAGATTGGCATGGCTTGGGCTCCTCCTAAGAATGGTCCGCATTGGCATACCCACGACTATATCGAAATGTTTGTACCGTTAAAAGGTTCATGGCGTTTCTTTTGGTCAAACGACCCAAATCCTGCTACGCCCGAGGGTGATGGTAGTTTTTTATTGAACGAATGGGACGTTATTTCATTACCAGCGGGCGTGTATCGTCGGTTTGAAAACGCCAGTGATGAAATTGCATGGTTTTTTGCTGTCTTAGAATCGCATAAAGTTTATGAAGGAAAGGATCCGTATTGGTCGCCAATTGTTGAAAATGCGGCTGCTGGATATGGTTTTATGGCAAACGAAAAAGGCAAGATGGTGAAACCCGAAAACGCTGATGCCGTGGACAAAGACTTGCACCAAATGTTGAATAAATCTTTTGAGGAATTGGAAGGAATGACTTTGCAAGATTTCTCGCCCATTCCCAAAAAGTGAAAGATACCCTCGTAATGATTCCTGGGACGCTTTGTGATGTTAGTTTGTTTGATAATCAACGGACGGGCATATCAGATTTAGTTAATTGTCAAGCAGTAGATTGTAGTCGTTGTGATAATTTGGCAGAAATGGCGACTTTGATTTTGTCAGAAATTGAAGGAAATTTCGCTCTATTGGGATTTTCTTATGGCGGAATAATAGCTTTTGAAATCATGCGGCAAGCACCCGAAAGAATTACTAAATTAATTTTGCTCAATACCAATTACAAAGCACCGAGTGAATCAACGATTGCAAGTCAGCAAAAATATTTAAAAATGGTTGAGACGGGAGATTTTAGAAAAATTACAACCGATTTTACCAAAGAAAGTATGTTGCATCCAAACCACGCCAAACAACCCAAAATCAGAGAGCAAGTATTGCGTATGGCACTAAACGTTGGCGAAACGGGATTTATTAATCAAGTAAAATCTCAGCTTAATCGCCCTGACAGTACAAAAGATTTACCAAAAATAAATTGCCCAACGTTGATAATAACAGGAAGGGAGGATATAATTTGTCCACCCGTTTTACACGAAGAAATGGCTCAACTAATTCCCAATTCAACTTTGGCAATAATTGAAGAATGCGGACACTTGACAACCTTAGAACAGCCCGAAATAGTCAATGAAGTAATCAGGAAATGGTGGACGAAACCTATAAGGTTTTAAAAACCTTATAGGTTTAATTACACGCTTAAAGAAAAATGCGTAAAAACAAAATAAAGCAAATATGGCAAGCGGGCGGGACAGTCTTAAACGGTTG
>JANNEN010000034.1:0-9785 GCA_031378715.1 Emticicia sp. | reverse complement strand
CTCGGTGGGTGAGCGGAGCCGAACCCCCGCACGTGCCTTCGACTTCGCTCAGGCACCGTTCGACTTCGCTCAGGCACCGTTCGACTTCGCTCAGGCACCGATAAATAAAATGACTTTCGTTCTGACAGACGGCTAATTGATGTAAATCATTGAACTTTCCCGACATCAATGCTTTTTTCTGCTCCAACCTTGAATCTGTTTTTCTCTGTAAAAAGCCTCGTCTATTCGGTCGTATTCTTCACAATACAATAATTTTACGGGTAGGTGTTTGCGGGTGTGATTAGCTCCCTCACCGCTTTGGTGTTGAGCCATTCGCAACTCCAAATTAGTTGTACTGCCTGTATAATAACTGCCATCTGCACATTCCAAGATATACGTATAACCTTTCATAAAATCGTTTAATTTATTTGTTTACTTCTTTTTTCGGTGAGTTCAGCTATACTCGGTGGGTGAGCGGAGCCGAACCCACGATCGTTGTATTCGAGTTTACGCTCGTAGGTTTGTGTAAACCTATTTCAGGACAAGACAGTTTAGCTTTCAGATAAAAGTTCAACAAAAAACGCCCAATTTGCTTAAAATTGAGCGTTTTTCTTACTTGCACTAAACGGTATTTACTTCGGGGTGCTTCCAAGGGCTACGGTAGGCTCGGCGGAGGAGTTTGGTGGCTTCTTTGTCGTTTACAACTTCCCGTTTCTTGGGGTCATATACCAACGGGCGGCCAACTTGCATCGACATATTGGCCAAGATACAACTCGCCGTTGAGATGAGTCCCTGCTCAATATCAGCTACGGGACGGGTGTTGTTTTCGATGGCGTTTATGAAATCAATCATGTGTAGCCTTGTGGCGGGTGCAGCGTTGAGTTCGATGCGATCTTCGGTTAAATCTTCGGGGTATTTTTCTTTTTCATATACTACATCTTTTTCTATTTTTTCGCCTTTTCCGTGCGGCACGAACGTATATTTCATGGTGCTGCCATAAAGTGTACCTTTTTCTCCGTACAAAATAAACGACCACGGGTAGTCAGCATTTGCGGGCGTTCCCCACGAGCGGTGCTGCCAAACGCAATTAAGATCGTCGTACTCAAAAATTGCCGATTGAGTATCCGAAATATTCGATTTGCCTTCTTTCTGCACATAAATTCCGCCCGTTGAAGTGATTTTCTTTGGCCAACCGAGTTTAAGCATCCAGCGTACGGTATCAAACATGTGTACGCACATATCGCCCACAATACCATTACCGTACTCATTAAATGTACGCCACCAACGGATATGCGGCAAGCCATCATAAGGGCGAAGCGGAGCGGGGCCAGTCCACATTTCGTAGTCCAAAAACGCTGGTACGGGTTCTATGGGCGGGTTTCCGTTGTTACGCATGTGGTAGTAGCAGCACATTTCTACGTGCGATACTTTGCCCAGTAGCCCTGCATCAACGATATTTTTCTTGGCATCAATCAAGTGCGGCGTGCTTTTGCGTTGGGTGCCAACCTGCACAACTTTATTGTATTTTCGGGCGGCAGCAACCATCGCTTCGCCTTCAATAACATCAACACTAATAGGTTTCTGAACATAGACATGAGCACCCGACTGCACGGCCTCAATGGCTTGAAGGGCGTGCCAATGGTCGGGCGAACCGATGAGTACAATGTCTAATTTATTTTCGGATAATAGTTCACGATAATCGTTATAAAGTTTCGGTATTTGCTTCGATTGCTGCCGCTTGGCTACCAAATCGCCCGCCGCTTTGAGGATATTCTGGTCAGGATCGCAGAGGGCCACCACATCAACCGAGGCTACTTGTATGAGGCGAAACAAGTCACTTTTTCCGTACCAACCCGCTCCGATAAGTCCAACTTTATAGGTTTTTGCGGGCGTAAAAACTGGCTTTGCTTGCGTGCCAAGCGTGGTGAGGGCGATGGTTGCCGATACCCCCTGTATAAACTTTCGGCGGTTCAGATTAAGGCTGTTCATGAATTTTTATAGGTTTGAATATGTTACCAAATATAACTTTTTTTCGCAATAACCACAAATCACTTACCATTACTTCGCCCCAGGCGGGCAATTTTGTTTTAGATAATTTGTAAAAAGTGTACTCAAATGCTTGCGAGTACCTTCGCCTTCGCTGATGCTGTGGCTACGATTTGGGTAAGGCATAAACTGAAATTGTCGGTTGTGTTTGATGAGTTCATTGACCAGCATTTCGGCGTTTTGGTAATGCACGTTATCATCGCCCGTGCCGTGAATATAGAGTAAATTTCCAACTAAATTTTTGGCATACGTGATGGGCGAACCGTTCACAAAATCCTCACGGTTTTCCTGCGGAAGCCCCATGTAGCGTTCTTGGTAAATGTTATCGTAGCAAAGTTGATTGCCCACGGCCGCCACCGAGATACCCGTTTGGTAAAGTTGTGGATACTGAAAAAGTAAGTTTAAAGTTGCCGAGCCTCCGCCACTCCAACCATGCACCGCCACTCGTGAGCTATCCACATAATTCCATTTTCGGATTTGCTTTACGGCCATCGCTTGGTCACGGATATTGACGATACCCACTTTGCGATAAATGGATTTTCGCCACGCCCGCCCACGGGGAAGCGGCGTGCCTCGGTTATCAAGCGAAGCATAAATGTAACCATCTTTGGCCATATCGCCCACGTAAAGATTATTGAAACCCGTGCCGTAGGTATCCTGTACGGTGGCGGCGGCGGGTTCGCTATAAACATTGAACACAATCGGGTAGCGTTTGGTCGAGTCGAAGTTGGCGGGCTTTACCATCCAGCCCTCAATGTCGATGCCGTCTTCGGTTTTTAGCTTGAAAAACTCCACTCGTTTGTTTACTTTCAGCGTAGCCATTTTTGTTGAAATACTTTCTTTTTCGGTCAATGGGCTATGGTCAGCTAAGTTTATCCACTCGGTCATGGGCGGAATATTAGCACTCGAAAACGAGTGACGGGCAAACTTTCCGTTGGGCGAAAGTACGTAATCGTGCGTGCCTGCGGGGGCATTTGGCATGACCGCTTGCATGTCGGTAGTGCCGTCTAATTTTATTCGGAAAAGATAGTTTTGCAAAGCATTTTGGGGCGAACCCGTAAAATAAACGTAGCCGTTGGCTTCATCAATGAGCGGGATTTTAACGATGTCGTAGTTGCCCTTAGTGAGTAATGTTTCTTTACCCGCAAGGTCGATTTTGTAGATATGCCGCCAGCCGTCTTTCTCGCTCACCCACAAAAATTCCTTACCGCCGTTGAGCCATTCCCAACCCGCTTGCTCGTCGGCCCAGCGTTCCTTGGTGTCAATCCAAGCCTCGTCGGTTTCGGTATAAATTGTTTTGGTTTTTCCCGTAAGTGCCTGACCAACAATGATTTTACTCTGGTTTTGCTTGCGATTAAGCTGTTGAATAATGATGTCGTTGGTGTTCGGCACCCACTCCATGCGTGGCACGTAGGTTTGCTGCGGGTCGCCTTCGATGTTCATTTGCAAAGTTTTTCCCGAAGCCACATTTGCGACCAAAATCTTATAGGGCGATGGACTTTCGCCAACTTTCGGATACTCCACGGGAACGTTGTAAGCGTAAACCGAATCGGTATTATTTATCATCAAGAAATCCCGAATCTTGGTCGCATCAATTTGCCAATAAGCAATACTTTTACCATCGGGACTCCACCGAAAACCATCACGGCAAGCAAATTCTTCCTCATAAACCCAGTCGAAAGTTCCGTTTATCATGCGACGGGTGCCGTTGTTGGTCAAGGGCTTGATTTTGTGCGAAATTAAGTCTTCCACAAACAAATTATGTTCGCTCACGTAAGCCACTTTCGAGCCATCGGGCGAAAACTTGGCAAACATCAGCGATGAAGTGGGTTGTCCTTGCCCAAGTTGAAACAGAGCGTTGGTTTTAAGATCTAAAACCCAATAATCGCCACGGGTATCGTACCGCCAAACTTTCTTGGTATTGGTATAAATCAGTGCCTTTGAGCCGTCATCGCTCAACGCATAGTTTCGCACATTCAAGGGCTTTTCGACACCTTTGGGCGTGAGTTGGGCTTTGGTAATTAGCCCCGTTTTTTGTTGCGTGGGCAGCGTGTAGGCCACCACCTCGCTGCCTTCGGTGCGGGTGTAGGCGTTGCCGTCTTTCGTCCATCTGATTTGTTGGGCTTGGGCGAAAGTCGAGAGAAGTATAAAGTTGAATAGTAAAAATATTTTGTTTTTCATTTTTAAGGATTGATGCTGATGATTATTATTTTTCAAATGTAGCTTTTAGAAAAGAGATTTAGTTATATTTGTTTAGAAAATATCATCAAATCACAGAAATGACGGTAACAGAGTACGCCATAACTTATTTAAAAAATGAAGTTAGAATCATTGAAACATCGCACAGAAGAGAAGTTTTAGCGGAATTAAGCACTTTTAAAAAAGCCATCATTTACAAATACACCGAAGATGGTTTTGATGATTTGAATGAGCATTTGAGGGTTGGGAAAGGCGATAATATTCCCCTTTTTGGTATTTTACTTGCCGAATGTTTAGCTAAACTCCCTGATTTTGATGAAATAGCTTACAGAGGTATCAATTTAACATCTATCGAATTACAGAGATACATTGATGCTTTTGAGAATAATACGGTTATTACCGAACCCTATTTCATTTCATCGAGTAGTAGCATTTATGTTGGTAATTCATACGGAGAAAATTTGTTTAAAATATTCTCGAAAAGTGGAAAAAAATTGATGCAATTTCTAAGTATCCTAAAGAAAAGGAAGTCATATTTCGTTTCAACAGCAGATTCAGGGTTTTTGCAATCGAAGATAATTATATTAGTTTGATTGAAATTTAAAATTGATTACACAAGAAAATATTGATAAGAAGATGTACGCCATAACAAAAAATACTATTGATGTATTAACCGATTATCAATTTGATAAGCAAGATAAAGCCATGGAAATAGAACTTGTGGATAATAACATAAAACTTATCAAGCAAAAATTAAAATCAGGAGCAACTACGCTGCAAAATCATACCATCTCCCAACTGATGACATTGCTTGAAAAACTTATATTAAAGAAGGATTTTCTCGAAAATGGGCTTACCATTCGTCAATCAGATGATGTGGCTGCTTGGCATTTGCACAAAAAAGCCCAATCTGGATTTGAATCGAAAGGCTGAGAATCAGCGTAACTCAAACCCGATTTTTTGAATCAACGATAATCGTTACGGGGCCGTCGTTGAGCAGTGAAACCTGCATATCGGCTCCGAAAGTACCCGTTTCGATGGTTCGTCCTAAATCAAATTCGAGCTGGGTAATCATTTTTTCGTAGAGCGGAATGGCCACTTCGGGGCGAGCCGCTTCCAAAAACGACGGGCGATTGCCTTTTTTTGTACTGGCATGGAGCGTAAACTGACTAATGAGCAATATATTTCCATCGACTGATTTTAGGTCGAGATTCATCTTACTTTCTTCATCACCAAACACCCGCAAGCCCACGATTTTCTTAGAAAGCCACTCAATATCTTCCTGCGTGTCGGTGTACGTGATGCCCAATAATACCAAAAAACCCAAGTCGATTTGACCCTTTATTTTGTTTTCAATCTTTACCGACGCTTGGCTCACTCGTTGTATTATGGCAATCATGGTTTAGGATTCAGGTTTGAATTAGAACCTGTTTAAACTTATTTATTTCGGCTGCAAATTGCTCTCATTTCACCATACTTCTTCAAAATATTCCGCCCGTAGCTTTGCTACGAGCAAAATATTTTAAATTGTCTGGTAAAATAAGAGCTAATTTTCGCCAGAAATAATAAGTTTAAACAGGTTCGTAATAAATTTTGTATTAAAAAAAATAAAATTTCACAAGCAAAACAAGCATTTGGCGAATTACCAAAAAAACAAGAAAAGCGTCCGTTTCGCAACAGACGCTTTCTGGTAATTAAACAGTCATTATTTCACATCATTAGCACTAATGGCATTGCCCTGAATGTTGGGCTTAAATATATCAAGGTCATAAAACAAATAAGCAATTTTGATGACACCCTTGGCGTAAAGTTTCAAATTACCCTCGGGAGTTTTCACAAAAACCTCTTTTATTTGTATCAGATATGTATCTTCGTTGTGAGCCATTGCGGCCAAATAAGCGATTGAGCCATTGCCATAAACGGTCTGATTAGCAATTTTTTTGCCGTCCCGAACTAACGAAACATCAAACTCTTTTACGACTAATTCCTTTCTTTCCTTGCGGTCTTGCTCGTAAAATGGAAAAGTTTTGATTGATAAATCAACGTCCCGATGTCCAAAGGCCAAATTTGACGGAGCGTTTTTTCCATTGATAAGGCATTGAACCTTTATGATTTTTTTCTTTTCTTCGACTGGGCGTTCGACAGTTTCTTGCGTATTTTGGCAAAAACCGATGGCAGGTATTAGGCTCAGAGCCAAAACGGCCGCTTTGAATGTGATGGTAATAAGATTTTTCATTTTGTCCAGCAATAATTTTTAGTTCAAACCAAATAATTAACTATTTGAAGTAAAGTTCAAAAACTCTACGGCAACATAGCCAGCAAAAGTTTTATGATTAAACGGTATCAAAAGGCGTGCCAAACAGATTTGTGGGAAATATTACTTATTTTTGAAAAATATTTTTTCACAACACTAACACAATGAAAATATACATACGCCCAGCGATTTTAATCATCGAAAACCAATCAATATTGACCATGCAATACCGCTATGGCGAGCAGGAAGTGTATAATTTGCCAGGCGGAAACCTCGAATTGGGTGAATATTTGAGCGAAGCCCTCGCTCGAGAGATGCAAGAAGAATTGGGCATTGAAGTAACCGTCGGGGAGCTGATTGCGGTGGGGGAAGTTTATGTAAAAGAAAACAACAAACAGACGCTACACCTACTTTTTGCGGGAAAAATAAAAGTTGGCATACCGACGCTCAACCCTAAAGAAACATCAGCTTTGGACATTCGTTGGCTACCGATTGATGAGTTGAACAGCGTAAATCTATACCCAAACATCGCCCCAACGATTCAAGATTATCTGACAGGAAACCTTTTAAACAAGTACACTGGAAAAATTGAACAGCAATGGTTTTGATTGTAAATTATTGATAATCAACCACTTGATTTCATTTTACGCAACTTTGGAGAATACAAATACGCCAAAGCAATAAATGTCAAACTGCCCATTGCGGCAAAAGCCATCGGAAAGCGACTGGTATCATTTTGATAAATCCAAGCCGACAGAAATGCCCCCAAACCAATGCCTACTTCGAGCGAAATATACATCGTGGCCAAGGCTCGACCACGGTTTTCGTCTTCACACAAATCGACCGTCCAAGCCTGCGTGATTGGTGCCATCACGCCCATGGCCATTCCAAAAAAGATTGCCGCCGCCACAAACATATAAATATTATCGGTCAGAGCCGTGAGTGCCATTGCTACAATGAGTGCCAGACAGCCCCACCGTAAAACAATGATGCGACCGTTGCGGTCGGAAAATTTTCCTGCTACTACCCTAACGAAAAGCGAGGCAATGGTATAAATCAAGAAATAAAGTCCCTTATTTTTTAGTCCAATGCTTTTGCTCAAATCGGGCGTGAGCGTCACGATAGCACCAAAGCTAAATGAGGTCAAGAAAATAACGATTGCCGCAGGCAACACCATCGGGTCGAAAATATCTTGCTTCGTGATTTTCAAAGAATTAAGCGAAAAACGCTCTCGTTGCTCACTGGGCAGGGTTTCTTTCATATTATAAAGAATCACAATCGAGATAAAAGCAAACATCGACGAAGTATAAAACAGGGCGTTTATCGAAAATGTATCGGCAATCCAGCTACCCAAAGCGGGGCCAAACGCCATGCCGAGTCCGCCCATGAGTCCGTGCATACCCATTGCCTCGCCCCGCCGATTGGCTGGCACGATGTCGGCAATGTAAGCCGCCGTTCCCGTAGGCTTGAAACCCGTTGAGAAACCATGCACCAAACGCAGCAATAAAAACGGATAAACAGTAGTGACTAAGGGATAAAAAAATCCGCACACCACGCACACCACTGAACCAACGGCCATGACGGGTACACGTCCGATACGGTCAGTAAGCCGCCCACTGAACGGTCTTGATAAGGCCGCAGTTACCGTGAAAAGGCTGATAATCAAGCCCTTATAGTCAGCCCCGCCCAAACTCGTAAGATAGTCGGGCAACTCAGGAATGAGCATATTGAAACTACAGAAGAAAACCAAGGAACTGATACAAAGTAACCAAAATTGAAGCGAAAAAATACTGTCTGATTGTTTTGTCATGACTTAAGGTTGGTGACTTTTCAAAAAGTCGGTGGTGTGTTTAATGGTAGAAGAAGGAAATTATTTCACAAAAATACGGCAAAAATCTGACAGGCAAAAAGTATTTGTTGATTCATCAGAAACTTTAACACCCGATAAATTAAAAATAATTTAATTTAAACCCTGTGCAACCTTTCCAATCAAAGCTCACGTCATTGACTACGAAACGACGATTTCAGACTTGTTTTTTTTATCCAACATTTCGATAAACTTTATGAAAAGACGTGGACACAATTATTAATGCTTGTATCACTCTTAAAAACTAATTATTACCAAAATGAAGACCAATTTTTTTAAAGTAGCAACCCTAAGTATCGCCCTCGGCATGGCCGTAGTAGCGTGTGACAAAGAAACCGCCATCTCAGGCAGCGACCAAGCCGTGAGCGTAGTAACCGACAGCCAGACCGCCAACGAACAGTCAGAATCAGCGTATCAGTTGGTTGATGATGCCACGTTTTTGCCCTTCGGTGGCAGAAATTTCAGAGAAACGGGCGAAGCCCTCGACAAAGGCGGCAACGGACATTTTCCTGATTTGGGCATGGGCTGGAGCAAGGCTTGGAAAGGCAAAGATGATAACTGTGCAACCGTAACCAAAACCGTAGCCAACAACGTAATCACGATTCTTTATGACTTCACGACCGTAACGAGCGGCGTATGTGGCGATAGAGCAGTGGGCGGAAAAATGACAATTACGATGTCAGTGAAGCCCGATTCAACATTCTCGGGAGTTTTGGTTAGAACCGTAAAGTATGATAACTTAAAGCGTGATTCGCTCGTGTTGAACGGCTCGCACAGCATCACCACAACTCTCGTCACGGGTAAGGCAACGGCCAGCGAAAAATTAGGTACAATGACGATTTTGAATACAAAATCGGGCAAAACGATTCAATATACGAGTACACGTTCGAGAAAAATCGACAACAAAGGCACATCTGACCGCAACGATGACGAATCATCAGTAACGGGTTCGACCAATGGAAAATCAAGCGACGGTACAACGTTTTCGACAATTATCACGAAAGCATTAGTAACCAAAAACGCTTGCTCAACGGGTAAAGGTTTCCCCGTAAGTGGCACGGAAGAAGTAACAACGGCCGCAGGCGTAAAGACCATCGTTGATTATGGCACAGGAAGTTGTGACTTGAAATACACCGAAACAACAAACGGCGTAACAGTAGAAAAAGAGAAAACCCGAGGCAAAGGCGGGAAAGGTGGTAAGTAATTAGTAGTCGATAGCAAATAGACCACCGTCAATAGTAACACAAGTAATTGACTATCAATACATTATGAGTTGTAAATTAAATACTTTCAACTATGTAGTGCAATAGGAATTAAGTTTTTGACAGTTTAATATTTTTCAATTTTTCAGCTTTGCAAAAACCTTTGAATTTCCATTTCAACGGTTTTAGCAAGCAACTGTTATAAAAAGCGATGTACTTTTCTATTTTTTGATTTAGT
>JANNEN010000024.1:0-12630 GCA_031378715.1 Emticicia sp. | reverse complement strand
CTCTTTTCCCTATTTGGAACAGTCCGATGGGTCGAAGGATTAGGGCTTTAAAAAGTAAAATTCAAATTCACACCGTATCTACGAGTAGAAGGCGTTTGATTGCCTGATGAACCGCTTGAACTGTATTGGTTTGAACCCGATCCACCACCAGCTACATATTGATTTAAGTCAATGTCTTTCTTCTCGGCAAAATAAAGTAAGTTTCTACCGACCAATGATATTGAGGCATTTCTTACTTTGCCACCAAACCATTTTTCTGGCATATTAAAGCCTACAACCACTTCACGCAACATTCCGAATGAGCGACTCATGAGATTTCCTTCGTCTGAGTTATAAAAACGACTTACATAATCTTGCACAAACTGCTTGGTTGTATTGGGTGCAAATTGTAGTTCGGCGTAGTTGGTTATTTTTCCATCGGCATCAAATTTTAATGGAATACCGTTTGAAACCTGCACACCTTCACCCACGTAAGCCTTTACGCCCAAATAATCTTGGTAGCGAGCATCGGCAAATTGCCCAGTGGTTGTTCCGATATGGCGACCACCACGGTATGTTTGGCGTTGAACGTAATTTGAAATCACGCCACCAACACGCCCATCAAACTGAAAACTTAGATTAACGTTTTTGTAGCTAAATCGGTTGTTGATACCAAACACAAACTTTGGATTTACATAACCTAAAAACTGACTAATCGGAGCATAAACTGGGCGACCCGAAGCATCGTTAATTATCTGATTATCAGGTGTTTTGGCAAATGCACGACCATAAAATTTATCTAATCTATCACCAACTTTGAAGAACTGATTTAGGCTATTTACGCCAGGATAAATCTCGGTTAATTTCTCTTGAAAAGTCGAATAATTAGCGATAATATCCCAATTAAAACCATTGGTGTTTTTGATTGGTGAACCCGTGATGGCTAACTCCCAACCCGTTTTTTTGGTTTTGATACCATTGACCAACGCCGAGGTATAACCCGTTGCTGATGAGATTGGCAATGAGAAAATACGGGGGCCTTCGTCCGAACTAAAATAGGTTAAATCAAAACCAATACGATTGCGGAGGATTCTGAAATCAAGACCAATTTCGGTTTGTGAAGTTGAGCTTGGCTGCAACTCTGGGTTGTTCAAGGCATTTGTAAAATATCCCGCAGGAATGTTGTTGTAAGCAAATGGCGTAGAATAAACCGCCGAGTTTGAATACGCAGGGCCATCATAAGGCGAAAAATACTGGTCGCCGTAGCCAATCGGATTGCCATCGCCCGAGAGTGCGGGCGTTGTACCGATGGTTGAGCGGGTCAAGCCGTCTTTTACGTTGGCGTACGAAGCACGGAGTTTCAAGAACGAAATAAACTGCGGCACATCAACATAATCTGATATAACAGTAGCCAAAGCCACCGATGGATAAAAGAATGTATTATTGCCCGTCGGGAGGGTAGAAAGTTTATCAACCCGACCCGTTGTAGAGAGCGTAAGTAAGTTTTTCAATGAAAAATCGGCTGAATAATACGCCGAATTTACCCGCATGGCCGAGTTAAAATTTGAAGTACGCACAGGATTTGCTGAATTATTGAAGTTGTACAAGCCTGGAACGTTCAAATAATCGGTCGAGCCATATTGCGAACTGTATTCAAAAGTACGAATATTGCCACCCGCCCAAATTTTGGCATTGAAACCTTTCACGATGTCCTTATCAAACTTTACCAAAACGTCGGTATTGTTTTCAAACAAATTGCGGCGGTCTTCACGGTAATCGCCACGACGCTCATCACGCCCGTACGAACCTGCCGAATAAGGCATTTTTTCGCTACGGAACAAATTCCAAGTCGTAATTTGTGAGCGAACCGATGCTTCTAAATAATCGGTAAATTTATAAGTCAATGCCGCCTGACCAATAATGTCCGACTTTTGGTGTCCACGCAACCATTCATAACTCATAAAATACGGGTTGTTATAACGCTGATATTCGGCATAAATCTGCTGGATACCTTCCTTGCCAGGCTGCCAATAATTACGCATATCGTCCATACTCCAATCGGCACCCGCCCACATCGTAATATTATAGATGATGGAGTTTGGTCCGTAGTTTACATCGGGAATATTTGGCGTATATTGACGGTTATACTGCAAATTTGAAGAAAAAGAGAGTTTATCCGAAAACTTATAGTCCGACGATAAGTTGAAATTGCTGATATTCAACTTTGTGTTTGGTACAATGCCACGCTGCGAAGTTTGTGAAGTTGAGAAACGCAAATTGTACTTATCGCCCGATGATGCCACCGAAATATTATTGGTCGAAAGTATGCCCGTTTGCAAGAAACGCTCCATATTATCAACGCCACGAGCCAACCACGGTGTACTTGTACGCTTACCCGTAACTGGGTCAATCGGGCTATCGTACTGCGGAATGAGTTGCCCCTCAAATTTTGGTCCCCAACCACCGTCATAATCACCGTCGTTCAAGCCGCCACCTTTTCCATCACCGAAGGCATAGCGTCCGTGGTCGCCCGGGCCGTATTCGTCTTGCACTTTCGGAATGGCATAAAAACCACTTTCGGCCATTGTCGAAGAATTAACATCAACCGAAAACCCACGCTTATCTTTCGAGCCACGCTTGGTAGTTATCAAAATTGCTCCGTTTTTTCCACGAAAACCGTACAAAGCCGAAGCCGAAGTTCCTTTCAGTACCGAATAAGTTTCGATGTCGTCGGGGCTGATATTCCACGTATCCGAGTTGATTGGCACGCCATCGACTACGAATAGAATTTCGCTGTTTCCACGCAACGAAATGTTCGGCTTGCGAAGCATTTCTTGCTGAATACCGACCGTCAAACCTGCCACTTTTCCTGCCAAAGCATTGATTGCGTTTGGCTCACGGGCTTTGATGACCGATGCACCATCAACACTCTGAATGGCTACACCAATGCGGCGAACGTCCTTTTTGATACCCAAGGCCGTTACCACAACTTCGTTGAGCGTTTTGGTGTCTTCCTGAAAACTTACATTGATAACTGACTGATTACCAACGGTTTGCTCTTGCGTAACGAAACCGATTGCCGAGAAAACCAATACCGTACGAGGCGAAACATTGCTGATTTTGTAGCTTCCAGTGGCATCTGAGTTGGTGCCTTGGTTGGAGCTTTTCACGAGTACACTTACCCCAGGAATGGGGTCACCGTTGGGAGCAGAGATTTTTCCACTGACATTTTGGTTTTGTGCATTGGCGTACATTGCCGCTAACAACACAAAAAACAAAATTCTTGAAAAACCTAAAAATTGGGTTTTAAATAAAAATTTGTTCATAAAAATTTTAAATTTTTTGGGGTTTATTGCGTTTCCAACGAAAGTAGATTTTTGTGCGTTGGAAAATTTGCACCACAAAGGTCAGCAACTAACATGAACTCAATATGAAGTCATGTTTAAGCAATCGTGAAGAAAATTAGAGGAATATTAAGGGAATATTAAAGGTAGGTTTTTTGAGAAAATAAAACTGCTACAGGAACGAATCCATTTTATCCGTCCATTTTTCAAGATTCTGCTCATAGACTTGTCGGTATTCGGTGATGATGTTCACGTGTTTTTGCTGAAAGGCTGGTGTCATTCTTTTATTGGTAGAAACATCTCGCATCACGCACTCAAAATTATTAATTCGTCCCACAAAAAGTCTGTAATCGGCACTTAGAGGCGTATTATGGCGAAAATGATAGTTTTGGTCTGAATAAAAAGCTACCGCAGTTTCGTTGATGGCCAAGCCTTTTGCGAGCCAATTTTGTTCCTTGCAAAGCCCTTCGTAGGCAAAATACTGCCCGTTGAACAAGCCGTTTTTTTTCACATCGGATTCTTCGGTGTAGAACAAATAGTCATCTGGACGGGTAACATCGACATAAAAGCGTTTGGCTTGCATTTTTTCAAGCCAAGCACTGATAGTCAAGGGTTTATGGGCATCTAAAAATAAATCAAACACGTATTCTGAGCCTTCATACCGCAAAAGCAACGCCACGTGGTAGCCCCAAGAAAGCTCGCCAGTGGGCGAAATAAAATTTGGGTCGTGCAGCTTTATTGCCTGTTTTGAATGTTCTCGGTAGCGAGTTGGGGCATAAATCCATACTTTGTTGTGTTGTAGGCCGTAGCTTCTCAAAATTAGGGAGGCGTAATGATTTACGTTGTGGCAGTTGCCCTGTTTATAATCAAACAATGGGGCGAGATAAAACTTAATTTCCTCAAAATAGTGTTCAAAATAATCGTTGGTAGTTTGGGAGTGTGTACTTTTTGTTTCTTGGAGAATCATCGGCTGGTTTTTTTGGCAAAAGTATGTTTCTGCCGAGCCATTTCCAGTACTTTGCCATTAAGTATTTGTTAATTCATATTTTCCGAAAATTGCAGTATTTTTCTTCCACAAATCACAGCTCTCGTCAAATAATGAACCTCTTTAAATCGGTTCGCCAATGCGATTTTATTTTACACGCAAAGAACGCAAAGAAAATACCGCAAAGAACGCAAAGAAAAAATGAAAGATTTTCTGCGTTCTTTGCGAAAACCTTTGCGAACTTTGCGTGTAAATTTAACCTATTTTTAGAAAAAAAATAAAATCGCATCGGCGAAATAATTTAAACAGGTTCAATAATAAACAACATGATTAAAACATACATTCGGGTAATTGGCGTAGTTGGCATCATTGCTTTATCAATTTTTTTGTGGGAAAGAGTCAAGCATTTTAATCTTTTCGCTATCAACGAAATCCGAACGACGCACAACATTGTTTTGAAAGAAATGACACTTTTGGGCAAGCTCGAATTGGCCAATTTTGCTTTTAGAGATGTGGTTGAGCAGGAACTGGTGCGAGATTATTTGCCCAACCCCAAAGCAATACTACTCGTGCAAGGCGAAGCCATCGGTTGTATTGATTTGACCAAAATAAAACTTGAAGATATTGCTACGAATGGCGATACGCTCATCGTGCATTTGCCCGACCCCGAGCTTTGTAGCTTCAAGATAGACCACAGCAAATCGAAAATTTACGACACCGAATTTGCCTTCATGAACGAGCAGCCGCTCCTCAATGAAGCCTACGCCCGTGCCGAAACCAAGATTCAAGAATCGGCCTTACAGATGGGTATTTTGGAGCAAACCAAAAAGAACGCAAATCTTGTTTTGAGGCCTTTACTCGAAAATATTTCGGGCAAAAAAGTAGTGCTGCGATACCGCCTTAAAGGTACGTTGGAGCGGTTGAGGTAAAATTAAGTTATGATAGTTGCAAGTTATTGCGAGTTGCTAAGATGCTGATAATCAAATCAAGCAAGTTATTTATCTTCAATTCTCAAGCTACGCTATCACTCAATTTCACTGGGGTATCAATACTATCACTCAAATTGTATTTACTTCAATCTCAGTACAATTCCACTAAGTGGCGGCAGAGTCAATGCAACTGAATTTTCTTTGCCGTGCGATGGCTGTGCATCAGTTTTTATATCATTGTTACCTGCTCCGCTTCCCCAATATTGTTGGTTATCGCTATTGAAAATCTCTTTGTATGTGCCTGCGTGTGGTACACCGATGCGGTAATTTGAGCGGGGTACTGGCGTGAAGTTTAATATTATCAAGAGATTTTCTTTTTCGTTGAAACCCTTGCGAGCATAAACCACCACGGCATTTTCACGGTCGCTGGTATCAACCCACTCGAAACCATCGGGGCTAAATTGCTTATCAAAAAGTGCCGATTCCGAGCGATAGAGCCTATTTAGGTCTTTCATTAGGTCGTTTACGCCCTTGTTTGGCTGATTTTCGAGCAAATGCCAGTCGAGGCTTTTCTCGAAATTCCACTCGGCCGACTGGGCAAACTCACCACCCATGAAGAGCAATTTCGTGCCTGGGTGCGTAAACATATAGGTAAACATCAGTCGCAAATTGGCAAATTTCCGCCATTCGTCGCCTGGCATTTTTTGAATCAACGAGCCTTTGCCATACACCACTTCGTCGTGCGAAAACGGTAACATAAAATTCTCCGAAAAAGCATAAACCGTGCTAAACGTAATATCGTTTTGGTGCCATTTTCGGTACATTGGGTCTTTGGCAAAATACCGCAAGGTGTCGTTCATCCAGCCCATCATCCACTTCATACCAAAGCCAAGTCCGCCCGTGTAAACTGGCCGAGAAACCCCTGGGAATGCCGTTGATTCTTCGGCAATCGTCTGGGTATCAGGAAACGAGCGGTAAATTTCTTCGTTCAACTCCTTGAACAACGAAATAACTTCGAGGTTTTCACGCCCACCAAACATATTCGGTACCCATTCGCCCGCATTGCGGGAATAATCACGGTAAAGCATCGACGCTACGGCATCAACTCGCAAGCCGTCAGCGTGAAATCTATCTAACCAAAAAATGGCATTACTGATCAAAAACGAACGAACTTCGTAGCGACCGTAATTAAAAATATAGCTTTTCCAGTCGGGGTGGTAGCCTTCACGGGGGTCTTGGTGTTCGTACAGGGCAGTGCCGTCAAACTGAAACAAACCGTGGGCATCGCCAGGGTAGTGCGACGGCACCCAATCGAGTATGACTCCGATACCGTTGAGGTGCAGTTGTTCAATCAAATACATAAATTCTTGTGGCGTGCCGAATCGGCTACTGGCCGCAAAATATCCCGTAATTTGGTAGCCCCACGAAGGTTCGTAGGGGTGTTCCATGATGGGCATAAACTCAACGTGCGTAAAACCCATTTCTTTGATATACGGCACGAGGGTATCGGCTACTTCACCGTAGCTTAGGCATCGCTCAGGGTTAGCGGGGTCACGCTTCCACGAGCCAAAATGCAGCTCATAGACACTTGTGGGGGCATTTAGGTTGTTATGGACTTTACGGGTTTTCATCCAATCTTGGTCTTTCCATTCGTACCAAGTATCCCAAACGATGGAAGCTGTTTTTGGTGGATGCTCCCAGCGAAGAGCGTAAGGGTCGCCTTTTTCGATGTCGGCACCTGTATTTGAGGCAATAAAATATTTATAAACTGCACCATTTCCTACGTTCGGAATCCAGCCTTCCCAAATACCCGAACCGTCCCAACGGGGGTTAAGCGGATGTTCGGCACGGTTCCAGCCATTGAATTCACCAATAACCGAAACGTACTTGGCATTGGGAGCCCAAACGGCAAAGAGCGTTCCCGTAACTCCTTGATTATCAAGCACATGAGAGCCGAGTTTTTCGTAAAGTCGAAAGTGTTTTCCCGAACGAAAAAGAGCAATATCGTAGTCGGTCAATAGACTGAATGCTTCAACGGCATTAAAACTGGGCGTTTTTATTTCAGTTTTTGTTATTTCGTCTTTTTTAGTTGAGGCTGCTATCTTTGCCATTGGAGAGGTTTTTAAACAAGGTTGGAAGTATTTCGATTGTAAAAATAGTTTTTTAAAATTGAAACACAAAAAAAGGTTTGTATTTGGAGGAAAAGTTTGATTGACGAATGATTTTCAACTGACTCCCAATCACATACCTTGAAGTCAAGCTGAGTCAGAAAATTATTTTTCAACCAATACGCCTTTATCAATAGAATAAAAAGAGGCGATTCCACCTCCTAATGTCCACGAATTGGCATCAAACAAACCATTACCTGTGATACTTCCCTTGATTTTATAGGCTTTCACGGCCTGATTGTCACGAATCCAGTTTAGCGGGGAATCTTTTGCGTACTTTTCTGCCCCAAGCGTGTTGTTTTGTAAAAAATATACTTCGTTGATTCCGTAGATTTTACCCATACCATTCTCGTCGATGCAGAGGGCTGTTTGCTCATCTACGCCTATTCCTTTGGCTGTAGTATTACCAAAATCATTCATCATTTTTGCCAAAAAAACAATGTGCCGTCCTTGGCGGTCACGTTGGGTATAGTGGCTATCGGTGATAATATTTTGCATATTTTGGGCAGCCACAAAATCGTTTTGACCGAGTGTCATGTACTGATTAAACGGATTTTTCAGAGCTTGTTCAGATGTTACTGTGCCTTCGGAGGCATTAAAATATGTGCCTCCCAAAATCGCACAACCTGCACTGGTGCCGCCCACGCTTACTTTTTTGGTATTGATAAGGTAATTGATGGCATTTTCGACGGGGGTATCTTTCCAATAGTTCACGTAATTCCACTGGTCGCCGCCCGCAATAAATAGTGCTTCGGCATTTCGGATTTTCTGCTCTACACTTAGCAGATTTGCTTTTTCTCGGCTATCAATAATTAGCGTTTCTACCGAATTTACATTCGCCATGTCATACATATAGTTGTTGTAGCCATCGGCTCCCGAAGCCCGAATCACGACAATATCACCGCCGCCACTGCGAGCCAAAAACCACGCTATGGCCGCATCGACATCTTTTCCGCCGCCCATGAGCAGCAAGCCGCCCTTGGTGGTGGTAGTTACATCTGCTGGGTTTCCAATGATGTACGATTTTATTTCCTCGGCTTTTGGTGGAGTGACGGATTCAGATGCTTTCTGCCCCTGGCACGAAGTACAGAATAAAAGTACGATGCTTCCTAAAAATATCTTGGTAGCTCTCATGAGGGGGGGCGTTTAAACCTTGCGTTTCAATTCAAAATTTTGTCCGAGATAAACTTTTCTTACCAATTCATCGCTTGCCAGCTCTTCGGCGGTGCCTTGTCGCAGGATTTTCCCCTCGAAAAGCAAATACGCTCGGTCGGTAATCGAAAGCGTTTCGTTTACGTTATGGTCAGTTATTAAAATACCAATGTTTCGCTCTTTGAGTTTAGATACTATTCCCTGAATCTCCTCAACGGCAATCGGATCGACCCCCGCAAAAGGCTCATCGAGCAAAATAAATTTCGGATCAACGGCCAAGGCACGGGCAATTTCGGTGCGGCGACGCTCACCTCCCGAACACACAATTCCCTTGTTTTTACGGACGTGCGTTAGGCTAAATTCTTCTAACAGTGATTCGGTTTTTTCCTTGCGTTCGGCTTTGGTCATGTTTGGTTTGGCCAACTCGAGTACGCCCAGAATATTTTCTTCGACCGTCAAATCTCGAAAGATAGAGGCCTCTTGGGCCAAATACCCGACACCCAACTTGGCACGCTTGTACATCGGCAGCGAAGTTATGTCCAAATCATCGAGCCAAACCTTGCCGCTATTAGGTTTCACGAGTCCCGTTGCCATGTAGAACGATGTGGTTTTACCCGCACCGTTCGGCCCGAGTAGTCCAACGATTTCGCCTTGGCCAACTTGGTAGCTAACGTTATTATTGACCAAACGTTGCCCGTATTTTTTTATTAAATTTTCGGTTCTTAAAATCATGTTTTTTATGCTTAATTGCACAATTTGGAAACTTGTGCTGCTATAATGTTTCTATTTCTTCCAAATAAATTTTGTTAAAATGGGCGGTATAAGGGTCGAACATTATTTTGTCTTCCTCATACAAACTTAGTGCAAGGGCTTTGTGTTGCCTAAATTTCAAATCGTTTTTTTGAAATTTATAGATTTTGGCTTTGTAAAACTCGTTTTCGGCAAATTTATTTCGGAGGCTTTGTTGTTCAAAATTTTCTAAAGCAAGGGTATAATTATTGACTTCAAAGTAGCAAACACCGAGTTGGAAATAATCGTATAATCCTGTTTCATAATTTGGGGTTTTGAGCTGATTTTCGATGGTTTCGATGGCTTTTTGCTTATTTCCCAAAGCACTATAACACATTGCTTTCGTGATATTGAGGTGATAATCACCGTTGATGCCCGAGCCGATGTCGTATTTTACTAAGCTATCCAACCGCTCAATGTCGGCGATTGCCCCTCGGTAATCCTTAAAAAACTGGTAACGACACCAGCCACGATACCCCAAGTTCGATTTCCAATCATAGGCCACGGCTTTGTCAATGATTTGTTTCCAGGTGATGAAGTCGCCACTTTTCAGATACGCCGTTGATTTTTCTCGATAGGCGTAGGCAAAGTGCGGACAAATTTTGAGGGCTTCGTCAAATTTCTCGTGAAATTTTCGGTCAAATTGATAGTCCTCCACGTTTTCGACCGACAGGCAGGCTTTGTATTGGAGCGTATCGCCTGCGTACAAAAATGCTTTGCAGTTGGGTTGTGCAAAACCGATAAAAGGCAAGAAAGTGAAGATTAAAAAACAGTTTTTCATGGTAAAATCTCTTTTATTTGCCCGTTTTCAATCTTAAAAATCAAATACTGATAATAATCGTACAGAACGCCATCGAACTTTTTCGGTTTCCAGCCCTTCAATTCTTTCGATATTTGGAGTAGTTGGTCGGTTATTTTTTTATCAAAAACCTTTTCTTGCAGGTTTTCGTCACTTGCCAAAACCCTAAACCTATCGGTTTCGCCATTGCAGTTTACGATAAATCTTATTCGGACAAAACCGCTTTCTTTGCTCATGCCCTCGGGTGTGTATTTTTCGGAAAAGGCTTGTACAATCGCCCATTTTTCGCCTTCGTAAGTTAGTCCTTCGCTGTTATTGAAGTACTGAAAAACGTATTTTTCGTAGCAAAGCCTAAAATCTTTTTTGTCTAATCGCTCATCGAACGCAATATCGCCCGTCTTTTCGGGGTAGTTTGAAGTTTGGGCAAAGCCGTTAAGCGAGATTAACGAAATGAAAAGCAACGGTTTTAACATTCTGTGAGTTTTATACCACAAAGCTAAGGATTTTATCAAAAAGTAGTTGTTAATGTTTGTTAAGGTAGAAAGCCGAAATCCACCTCAAAACTTAATATCCTTCAACATCAACTGCAAATTTGTATTGTTATTAAAAGTGTTTTCATCGATTTGGTAAGCGATGCTAAAATATTTGTTTTCGTTAAGTTTGGCAAAATGTTCTTCGACCATGCCAAAACCCACCGCCGACAAAACTGCCCCTGTTGTTTCCTCAAAAAGTTCGAGTTTTAGGTGTTTTTCTTTCATTACTCTCGGAGCGTATTTGAGCGTGAGGTTTTCAGATACGAAAATCGGCTGCATATTTTCTGGCCCAAACGGTGCCATTTGGTTCATTATTCGGTAAAATTTAGTGGAAATTTCGGCTAATTTTATCTTCAAATCTATTTTTATGACGGGCGTAAGTTGCTCGGCAGTAATGGTTCGTGCCACAATTTTATCAAACGCCAAACGAAAAGCCTCAATGTTTTCGATGGGGAGCGTCATACCCGCAGCGTGGGTGTGTCCGCCGTATTGTTCGAGTAAATCGGCACATTCCTCAATTGCTCCATAAAGATTAAAGCCCGCCACCGAGCGAGCCGAACCCGCCGCTTTTTCGTGTGATTTCGTTAAAATAATCGTCGGACGATAATACTTTTCAATACACCTACTCGCCACAATTCCGATTACGCCTTTGTGCCAATCTTCTCGATAAAGTACCGTACTTTTGGCTGTATCTCGTAGCCAATCATCACCTTCAATCATCGCCAAGGCTTCCTCCGTAATGCGAGAATCGAAGGTTTTTCGCTCCGAATTATGCTTTTGTATTTCTTCGGCAAATGCCAAGGCTTCGTCATAATCCTCTGATAATAAGAGCTTTACGGCTGCTTTGGCGTGTTTGATTCGCCCTGCGGCATTGATTCTTGGCCCAAGAACGAAGACCACGTTTTCGACGGTCATTGGGGTTTTGAAACCCGCAATTTCTTTCAAGGCCCGCAAGCCAGTACGAGGGTTTTCGTTCAATTTTTTCAAACCAAAATATGCCAAAACTCGATTTTCGCCCGTAATCGGTACAATATCTGAGCCAATACTGACAACGCATAAATCCAAAAATTCATAAAGGTTTTCAATCGGCATCTCGGTACGGATACAAAACGCTTGCAGTAGTTTGAAACCTACGCCGTTACCCGTGAGTTCTTTGTAGGGGTAGGGGCAATCTTTACGTTTTGGGTCAAGCACCGCCACGGCAGCGGGTAGGGTTTCGTCGGGTTCGTGGTGGTCGCAGATGATAAAATCAATGCCAAATTTTTCTTTGGCCAGCGTTACTTTGTCTTGGGCTTTGATGCCGCAGTCAAGGCAAATAATGAGCGAAACGCCTTGTTCCGAAGCCCACTCAATGCCTTGCACCGACACGCCGTAGCCTTCGGCGTAGCGGTCGGGATTGTAGTATTCGAGATTACCATAAAACGTTGATAGAAAGCCATATACGAGAGCCACGGCCGTTGTACCATCGACATCGTAATCGCCGTAAACCATGATTTTCTCGCCATTTTCGATGGCTTCGATTAGTCGTTCGACGGCTTTTTCCATATCTGCCATCAAGAATGGGTCGTGCAAATGCTCGATTTGTGGGCGAAAAAAATCTTTTGCTTCATCAAAATCCGAAATTCCCCGCTGAACGAGCATCGTTGCGAGAGCTTTGTCGATACTTAATTCTTGCGATAAATTACTGACTATTAGATAGTTAGGTGTGGGTTTGTAAGACCAACGTTTTTCGGACATGGTGTTTTTTTGTAAAATTGAATCGCAAAATTACGGATTTATTTTCGAGAAAAATCAAGAAAGCTGATTTGCGATAAAGAGGAGTACATCTTCCAAAGAAACTTTGTCGAAAGATTCGGCGATTTCAAGTTCGCCAACGTGCCGATGGTAAGGAAAAGTAGAAAAAACAGGAAAATGAGGCGTATTATCCCAGCGATAAAGTGTTTTGTTTCGGT
>JANNEN010000011.1:0-1879 GCA_031378715.1 Emticicia sp. | reverse complement strand
ACAAAGACGAGCAATTTGAAAAAGCAATTTCCGACTACAACAAATCTTTACAACTTGGTATTGATGACACTTTACAGACTATTCTAAGAATTGCTCTGACTGCAAAACGACAAGGAAACTTGCAGACCGAAGAACAATATCTACAACAACTCTTACGACATAGCAAAGACAGAACTGGAAAAGAAAATGAGTTTTGGGCAGCTAATTATCACCTTGGACAATTAGAATTTAAAAGGAAAAACTATCGTAAGGCAATTAACTATTATAACATTGCTCATTCCGCTACCCCGACAAATTTAGAAATTTATCATAGGGCTAATTCATATTTTGCATTGGGACAAATTGACTCTGCTCGACAAGATTTGAAACAATCTCTTTCTTTTGTAAAAGCGGACTTCGTAAGGAAAAATCCAAACTCAATTTTAGCAAAGTGCGACACTTGTGCTTTTCCTTTCGGTTCACGAGAATTTGAACTATTGACAGAACCAAATGGGGAAACACTTATTCAAACACTCGACAAATTTGCAGACGACAAACAAATAAAAGAACTTAATGACAAACTTAAATCGACAGAGAAAAACAGCAGGTAACAGCACATTGGCAATAGGCGGGGTTTCGTCTCCGCTTGACAGTTTTGTGGTATCCGAAAGTTTTGTTCTCCGAACCAACTTTTGTGCTGAAAAGCCCGCCTTCGCCAATCTGCAAAACGTTGTGTGCAACCTCACAGCGACACCATTCAATAATTAGAGATGACAAAATATGAAGACACTTAACTATAATTATCACGACTCACTTATTGACAAAGTAAAAATCACAGAAACAACTTTCACTTTTTACATTGACTTATATTCGATTTTCTATCCATCAAAACCAAAAGTAAAAATATCGTTTAGCCTAACAGACAATTATAGCAATTGTAAAAGTTGGACTGAACTTTTATTTCAAACATTTGCCAAACAAGAGAACTATTTAGGTGCAAGGCTGGACAACATAAAAATTCAAAACACAGATCTAAATTCAAAAACGATTTTATGTACAATTGAGTGCGACCATATGCACATTCTCAATTTCCAAAGTTCAAGTTTTAAAGAAACAGAAATCAAAAGAGAAATTCATATTGACGAACAGCTTTTAAGCATTTGCAGCGACATTCTAAAAGAAAATTTATCGGTTGAAGAATGGACAGAAATCAAAAGTGACGATATGTTTCAAACAGAAAATTATGAAGGTGGTTTCGACGGGACGGAAAAAGAGTTTGTTTTCAGATTTTATGACAACAGTGAATATTGGTTTCAAATGACATTGCAACAAGTAAATGACATTTCAAGTGGACAATTAAAATCTGTTTTTGGAATTCAATCTGATTATTACAACGACTGACAGAAAAGGCTGCACACAACAGGCGGTTTGGCCATATGTCGGGGCGACGAATATATTAGAGTTGTTGCAGTTACGGGCTGACGATTTTTAAATACCGCCACATCGCCAAGCCGTAACGTTGCGCCGCAATCCCTTCGGGATCGCGGCGCAACGCCCTGCCCGCTTGGCAAAATTCCAAAAAAATTTCTCGCTACGCTCAATTTTTTCGTAACTTCGCCAAGCGGATCGGGCGTTAGCGGTCATTGTAAAGTGGCTCACCATAAAATTGAAATAAGTTACAATGGAAGAACTTTATAAATACTTAAATAATATTACACCAATTTCGGATAAAACTTGGGTTTTACTGAAAGACATTTTTGTTCAAAAAGAATTAAAAAAACTCGAATATTTTTGTAAGGTTGACAAAGTGGCAACCAAAATTGCATTTTTGCAAGATGGAGTGGTTCGTTCATTTTATAACAATAACAAAGGTCAAGAATTAAACAAAAACTTCTTTGTG
>JANNEN010000002.1:0-2710 GCA_031378715.1 Emticicia sp. | reverse complement strand
GAAGCGGGGATTGTAAAATAACCGTCCCACTGTGGCGTGTTTATCAAGCTACCGAGGTTCTCGGGTTCGCTCCAATTTGTCCAAGTGCTATCTAACCGACGTGTAAGAAATACATCATTATCTCCATAACCTGGAAGCCCTCGAGTTGAGTAGTAAATACTCTTTGAGTCCGCTGCTACAAATGGTGTGCTTTCGTCTTCAGTGGTATTTATTGTTACACCCATATTAACTGGTTTTGACCAAACATTACCTGATTTCAAAAATGACACGTATAGATCTTTTCCACCTTTGGTATCTTTTCGCTGACAAGCCATCACCAATACTTTCCCATTGGGAGCTAAAGTAAACTCAGTGTAGCTATTTGCGTTGTAGTAGTCGGTGATTTTTTCTTCCTTTGGAAACTCCCAACCTGATCGTTTTCGCTTCGATTTTGATAGCCCAGGTCTAAATGTACCATCGGGCATATAAATGTTAACTAAGTAGAGCGTTTTTCCGTCAGCCGAAATCGTTGAAACTGCGTTATGATCGTCAGTATTTATCGGTTCTTTTATATTTTCTGCTTCACCCCAGGTGCCATCTGGTAGTATTTTAGATAGCCATACATCTTGGTTTTTATATTTTCCAGTGTTTGAGTCATGTTTCTCACGAGTAAAAAACAAGAGTTTTCCATCTGGAGTAATGATAGGAGCTACTTCCCGTACTTTTGAATTAATTGTTTTCCCCAAATTTTCTTTCAATACTTCCTTCGGCATATCTCGTGCCACGTTTATTTTTGGCTCGAAGGGCAGGTCAATTTCCGAAATACCGAGGGCATCAATTTGGTTATAGCCTGGTATCTTGGCGGGGGCTACCACAATTTTAACAGCAAAAACCCTGTATTCGGTCTGCGGGAAAATAATGTTCCACATTCGACCTTTTACGGTCGGGCCGTCTTCTTTATTTTCTTGAATCAAATACTCGTGGTCGGTTGAGTCGTAGGCAAAAACCCGCACCACTGCCCCAGGATTAAAGTTTTCGGCAATACAGATTTGTTTTATTTTTACTGGGTTTTCAAAACCAACTTTTATGTATTCTTCGGCGTAAGTATCCGCACCCGAAGGCGACCACGCACACACACTTTCGCCCGTTTGGGGTAGCATATTGGGGCTTCCCAAAATCTGAATCGCTCGGTACTGCGGTCCTTGGTTGCTGGTTTCGGTGCGTTCTGAGGAGAAACCCAATACCTTACTCGCCCATTGTACTTTTGCTTGGGCGGAGGCTTGGCTTACGGGTAAAAAAAGCAAAAGGACTGTGCCAAATTTGAGCAACAAGGTAAAATAGTACGAGTTTGGGAACGTTTTTATGGGATTGAAAAATATTTTTTTCAAGATAAATGCTGTTTTTTTTCTCTAAATTGTTTGTACAGTTCAGTAATGAGCGAATTTATACAATTTTGTTAGACTATCAAAATTACGAACGTTCACAAACATAGTTTTATATTATTTGTTTTGCGAAAAATATAATTTATAATTCATAACTATTTGATAACCAAGTAGTTGCATTTTTTTGTGTTGTGCATTTAAAACTATTTTTTTGGGCTACATTGTATTTAACGTATCATTAACAAAATTTTTGCCTAAAAATTCAACAAATCCTTTCATTCTTACGTTTTGTTTACGAATTTAGCATGATCATTTCCATTACGATAATATTTATTTTCAAAAAGCACTCAGTAAAATGAAAAAAACACTCCTAACCTTTGCGGTTATACTTGGCATGGCTTCGGTATCAAAGGCACAAACGAAGATTCCACCAGATATTGAAAAATTATTGCAAAAGAACACTTGTTTGGCTTGCCACAGGGTTGATACCCGCTTAGTAGGTCCAGCTTACTTAGAAGTAATGAAAAAGAAGAAATATAAGCCTGAGCAAATCGTGGAACTCATGTACAAGCCAAAACCATCAAACTGGGAAGGCTACCCGCCAATGGCGGCCATGAATAATGTACCGAAAGATGAAGCACTCAAAATTGCTAAATGGATAGTTTCTTTGAAATAAGTTCAAATAGGCTCCTTACAAAAAAACTTCGGCAGAATTTCGTCGAAGTTTTTTTTTTATTCTCAACACGTTTCTAATCTTCTTCAATCTCCACCGATTTGTTGTCTTCATCGACCACAACAAAAACGGTTTCACCAGTTTTTTTCATTAAATATTTTTCTCGGGCAAATTTCTCCATTGATAAATGGTTGCCCATGATTTCTTTTTCTTCGGTTTTTACTTTTTTGAGTTCATCAACGTAGTAATCTTGTTGATTTTCTAAATCAGATAACTTTTGCCAAAGTCGGGCTTGGGCAATGAGATTGCTCCCATCAAAAAATATTACCCAGACCAACAAGCCTGCGAGGGTGAGAGCGTAAAAGCGGAAGCGATGTACAAATTTTGGAACGTAGATTTTCATTATAGGAAAGTTTATAAGCACATTTGTATATCAAAAGTAGAAATTTTTATCAGAAACGCAAAAAAAGTCTGCCAAAATTTGACAGACCTTTTTTTAGTCGATGGGCGATAGTCAGTAGTCGATAGACAATCTCTGTCATTGCCTAAAATAGGTTGCCTTGCGATTAGAAAAAGTGAATATAGTTAAAATTGTATTATACATTGATTTGGGTCTTGTTTTTTTGATAAATCGCAAGTCCAAATAGGTAATTTAGGCTTATCATTATCATTTAGT
>JANNEN010000001.1:0-14391 GCA_031378715.1 Emticicia sp. | reverse complement strand
ACTAAATGATAATGATAAGCCTAAATTACCTATTTGGACTTGCGATTTATCAAAAAAACAAGACCCAAATCAATGTATAATACAATTTTAACTATATTCACTTTTTCTAATCGCAAGGCAACCTATTTTAGGCAATGACAGGCAATGACAATAGTCTATCGACTATTGACCACGGACTAATTCAATTTTGAGGCTTTACCCAAGGTTCGAGGATTTTGTCCCAACTTCTCGCAACCTTGTTGTATTCATCAACACAACCCTCGGCACGGTCGGCGGGAAGGTATCCTTTTTTGACTAAATAACGGTATTTTTTGCTATCTTCGGCACTACCATAAACCATGCAAGCAATGTTATAAAATCGTTGAGAATCTAATGAATGTACGCCCCAAAGCGGTAAATCTTTGGCTTCTTGGTCTTTTTCGCTCTCTTCCGACATCGTTCTGAACGCCCACGCTCCGTCCAGCACTGCTTGGGTGTCAGCATCGTCGCCCGTTGTGGTCAAGAAATAAGCCGAAAAATTATCGACCGTATCTTCTTCTTTACCCGTCATGGGCAAGTCATAAATATCAATGAGGGCGTGTCCGAGTTCGTGAAAAAGTATAAAAGTTGTGGCATTCCATACGACCTCATCTAACTTGTCGCCTTTGTATTTTTTCTCTAAAATTTCGTAGAGATAATCAATCATTTCGTAGCAAATGATGATTTTTTTGGCTTCGGGGTCATAGAAGGCATTTTCCTCGCCACATTCGTCGCAGGTGATGAATAAATCCTCGGGCATCGAAAAGGTTTCATTGAGATACTCAGCCATGTCTTCCATGAAATGCTCTTTTTTCAAATCTTCCTGAAACTCGGCGTAATCTTGATTTTGGACTTTGTTCCAAACGACTTTAATATCGCCTTGGTCGATACTCTTGGAAGGGGTGCGTTTGCGTTGCCCAAAAGCGTTTTGGGTAAGTACTAAAATACTGATAATAAGCAGATTAAAGAATGTTTTCATGTTGGCTTTTATTGATTTTATCAAGCAAAATAGTAGATAAAAAAACATTTTTCCAAATCACTTTTCGGCTTTTTGGATTAACTACAAAGATTTGTGGATAAAATGCCTCAATCTAAGGAGTTGAATCACAAGTTGGTTTTTCTACGAAAAAGCCATTACTTTGATGTGAAAAATAAAATAACCCAAACCATGCTCACCAACGTTGAACACATCGGTATTGCCGTACGAGATATTACCGCTTCAAACGAACTATTCACGAAGCTCTTTAATACACCACCTTATAAATCAGAAAGCGTTGAAAGTGAGGGAGTTATGACTTCGTTTTTTCAAATAAATAAGACTAAAATTGAGCTTTTAGAAGCCAGTAATCTCGAAAGCCCGATTGCGAAATTTATCGAAAAAAAAGGCGAAGGCATTCATCACATTGCCTTTGAAGTTGATGATATTTTGTCCGAAATGAAACGCTTGGAAGGAGAGGGTTTTATACTTTTAAACCCAGCCCCAAAGCACGGGGCCGACAATAAATTGGTGTGTTTTCTGCACCCAAAAGGCACTAATGGTGTGTTGATTGAGTTGTGTCAGGAGATAAGGAATTCCACTTTGTGAAAAACGGTGCGTACTTGTTTTCTGCCCGCAATGTTCACAAAAATTACCGCTTACTGCCAGGTTACAATTGATGCAGTGATGGTATTCCATGTAGGTTTATAAAGTTTTTCGAGTACTCATCTCTTTTGTTACTTCCTCAACTTTACCATGGTTTTTTTTGCCCAGATAAAAAGCAAACACGAGTATGAAAAAAGTTACGAAACCACCTTTGTGGGTGGCACTCCAAACGGCACAACCTACTAAAAAGCCGATTAGTGTAGCAACGATGATTTGGCTTTGCTTTCTTGCTTTTAATTCTGTTGCTAACTCTTGGTCGGTTAGTTGGGTTAGTACTTTCTTTTCCATAAAATTTAAAGTATAATTTGTGCCGTTGTCAGTATCACCCACTGACAATTACTCCTTCACTAAATCAACTAATAAATCAACCCACGCCTCCGAATCATTCAGACTTTCGACGAGTACCCAGTGTTCGCCACCCTTTTCTTCAAACATTTCTTTGTATTCTTCGGCAACCTCAATAGTAGTTTCCAGGCAATCGGCCACAAAAGCGGGCGAAAATGCCAAGACTCGCTTTGTGCCGTTGGCGGCTAATTCTTTCACGACATCATCGGTATAAGGCTGGACCCACGGGTCACGCCCCAGTCGAGATTGAAAACAAGTGGTGTATGTGCCTTCTTTCAGACCTAATTCTGCGACCAAAAGTCGGGTAGTTTCAAAACATTGGGCTCGGTAGCAATGCTGATTCATGGCGTGAATAGTGTCGCAGCAGCTTCCCAACTTACACACTTTTTTCGTGCAATCACCCTTGCGAATCTGACGGGCAGGCAAGCCATGATAGCTAAACACAACGTGGTCGAAGGCTTCTTTTTCGAGGTGTTTTCGACCGTTATCAGCAAATGCTTTGATGAATTTTGGCTTATCGTAAAAGTAGTTTTTTATCTTAATTTCGGGAATTATCTGCCATTTCGTAACGATTCGCATCACTTCTTCGTAAACCGAACCAGTGGAGGCCGAAGCGTACTGCGGAAAAAACGGAATGACAATAATATTATTAAGTCCCATTTGCTTAAACTCCGCCAAACTTGATTCGATGCTCGGGCTTTGGTAACGCATCGCCAATTTTACGACGTACTCCTCAGTACCCAAAGCGGCTTGCAGTTGCTTTTCGTTGGCTTGACCGTAGATTTTTAGTGGCGAACCGTTTTCTGTCCATAATTCCTTGTAAATCTTGGCAGATTTTGGAGCTCTAAACGGTGCAATAATCAAATTGACCAATGCCCAACGGGGAATGAATGGAAAATCAACCACTCGACCGTCCATCAAAAACTCACGCAGGTATTTTCTTACGTCTGGCACACTCGGACTATCGGGCGTACCCAGATTTACTATCAAAACTCCAGTCATATTTTTTGAGTTCTGAGTTCTGAATTATAGATTCTGAATTTTCTAAGGAGTAGCCAATGTCAGTAGGTTATTAGTTTGAGTGTTTTTACTCAAAATTCAGAACGCTCAATTCAGAACTCTATTCGTTCTTTTTTCTTGTTAAAATCTTTTGCTTTGCTATAATCGGGCTTCTTGAAATCAGTGTAAATTGATTCGGGAAGTGCCTCAAAAACCTTTATTTCGGTTAAATCACGGTCGCCACGCTCACCTGAAAGAAGGATTTTCCCGTAAGGCTTATATTCTGTCCAAGGGCGAGTAAAAGCTGGTTTTTCGCCAGAAACATTCGGGAAATACGCCCATTGCATCACCAAATTAGTTTCTTTATCAACACAGATTTTGTACATATTGTTTGGCGTATTGCCGACTTCCTTAAATGTCAGTTGTAATAAATGTGATTCTCGCCCCGCTTCGGTTTTGGCATCGCCCAAGTATTTGAGCGTCACGCCTTTGTCTTTTAGCTTGAATGGCATCGTTAGCCAGTAGGAGTCATTTATCCAAATATCTTTGCCCGATTTTAGGTATTTTTTGAGCGAATCGGGGGCGGTTTGTTCAGCACCATATTTAAAAACCTTGCCCGTATTGGTATTGATATTTAGCAAAATTACTGAATTATCTTTCGGGAAATCAATTCTGACGTTGCCCGTCCATTTATCCCAAGTGATGGTTCGGACTCCGAAAAAATTCCAAGTAATGTGTCGGGTTTCGTTCCATGCTTTTTCGCCGCCCATGGCTGTCATCACTTTATCGGCTATTTCGGTGGCTTTGGGGTCGGAGGTTTCCTGTGCGTGCAATGTGGAAATTGATAAAGCAGCCCAAAGGCAAACGAGTAATGTTTTTTTCATTGATGCGTATTTTGAGGGTTAATAAACTATGATTTATAAAAACAAAAGCAAGGATAATTTTGTTAAGATATCACAAATTGACAACAGAGTATTGCTTAACTGGTAATGTAGTATTAGTAAAATTGGGAACCGAGCGAAGCCGAGGTTTACCGTACAATAAATAAATCAGTAAAATTTAAGAAAATATTTGGCGAATATTCGCCAAATGCTTTAACTTTGCTGAATCATTATGAAACTCCCAAATAAAAACGACATGAACACTTCTACAATTTCATCGACCAGCACACCACCAATTTCCAATGAAACCATTAATTTGCTCGATTTACTACGTACAATCGGAATGCAGGAAGTTGCAAATAATGTCTTTACTATACCATCGAAAAAGAAAAAATAAAATAGTCAATAGCTGTTAGACCATAGTCGATGGCTTTCTCCTTGGTTTTGAGTAAAAACTACCGACCATCGTCCATCGACTAATAAGCTCTCACTAACTTTCCTTCCATAAAATTAACGAATGCCCGATTGACCACTCGGTTTCCGCCACGAGTGGGATAGTTTCCTGTAAAGTACCAGTCACCCGTATGATTTGGGCAAGCCTTGTGCAAATTTTCGACGGTCTGATAAATCAACGACACCTCGGCTTTCATGTTTTCGGGGGTTACGATTTCGGCAATTTTTTGCGAGATTTCATCATCAGTAAATTTGTCGTAGAGTTGCTTTACGAAATTTTCATCGTAAGCATTATTAGTCTGCAATGCTCCCACACTTTGGGCATAAACTTCGTGCTTCATGTACTCAATGCCGTTTTTTCGTAGCAAATCAAGCATTGCTCTGAATGCCACAAATTCTTTCATCTTCGACATATCAATACCGTAGCAATCGGGGTAGCGAATTTGCGGAGCCGACGAAACAATAATAATGCGTTTGGGACTCAAACGGTCGAGCATTTTCAAGATGCTTTTTTCTAAGGTTGTGCCTCTAACAATCGAATCATCAATCAGCACAACGGTATCGATACCTTTACGGATAACTTCATAAGTCATCTCGTAAACATGCGACACCATCTCGTCACGCTCATCATCATTGGTGATAAAGGTGCGAAGTTTTACATCTTTCGATACTAATTTTTCGATACGGGGCCGAAACGATAGCACTTTTTTGATTTCTTCGGGCGACATATTTCCCTCCGTAATTCGTTTCAAACGCCAATCGGCCAAATATTGTTCTAAGCCTTCGACCATGCCAAAGAAGGCACTTTCGGCGGTATTGGGAATGTAGGAAAAAACGGTATTTTCGAGGTCATAATCAATTTCTTCCAAAATCTGTGGAATCAATAACTGACCCAATTTTTTTCGTTCTTCATAAATCTGCGGGTCAGAGCCACGGGAGAAATAAATACGCTCAAAACTACATGATTTTTTCGGGGCAGGTTTCATTATCTGAAACTCGTTGTACTCGCCGTGCTTGTCAATTATCAAAGCATGACCAGGCTGAACTTCTCGAATATCATCATAATTGGCATTAAAAGCGGCTTTTATGGCCGTTTTCTCGGACGCTACAATCACCACTTCATCGTTTGCCCAATAGTAAGCAGGGCGAATACCCGCAGGATCACGCACCACAAACGAAGCCCCAAAACCCGTCACACCTGCCATTGCGTAGCCGCCATCAAAATCTCGGCAGGCACGGTGTAGCACTCGGGGCAAGTCCATGTTGTCTTCAATAATATCGGAAAGGGCAGGGTTTTCGTAAATACCTTTGAAACGGTCGAATACCCGTTGGTTTTCTTCGTCTAGAAAGTGTCCGATTTTTTCCATAACCGTTACAGTATCGCCCAAGTCTTTGGGGTGTTGCCCGAGTTTAACTAATTTATGAAAAAGCTCTTCGGCATTGGTCATATTAAAATTCCCCGCAACCAACATATTTCGGCTACGCCAGTTGCTCTGACGCAACATCGGGTGGCAACTTTCTATTTCGTTTTTGCCGTGCGTTCCGTAGCGAAGATGCCCCAGCCAAACCTCGCCCGAATAAGCCACGTTTTCTTGTAGCCACTTGGCATCTTTAAACTTTTCGGGATTATTGCGGAGAACGTCCTTGTATTTTTCATTAATTTTATTGAAAATATCAATAATCGGACGGTTTTCAACTGAGCGATAACGACTAATGTACCGATGTCCAGGCGGAACGTCTAACTTTACATTTCCAACACCTGCCCCATCTTGCCCACGATTTGATTGTTTTTCCATCAAAACGTACAGCCGTTGGATACCATAGAGTGGCGTGCCGTATTTGTCGATATAATATTGGAGGGGTTTGCGAAGACGAACAAGGGCAATGCCACATTCGTGTTTAATAGCGTCGCTCATTAGGAATATTTTGGAGATTTGGTTACACAAAGTTCGCAAGAATCTGACTGACGTACAAAGTTTTTGTAACAAATTTGAAAAACTATCAAAGTGGTACCCAAAATGCTGTAAAACATACTATTTCGATAAAATTTTTTGCTATGATTTCTTTATTTGGTATCATTGACCTAAATTTGCACTTTATTGAGAAATGTAAATCTTTACACAAAGCTAAATTATATGAAAAGAGCATTGGTATGCGGAGCGGGTGGCTTTATTGGCGGACACTTGGTAAACCGTTTAAGAAGTGAAGGATATTGGGTAAGAGGCGTAGATTTGAAATATAACGAATACGGCAACGAAAACGCCCACGAGTTTATCATCGGAGATTTGACCGACCCCGTTATCTGTCGCCAAGTTTGCGAAGGGGGCTTCGATGAGGTTTACCAATTAGCGGCCGATATGGGCGGTGCGGGTTATATTTTTACTGGTGAAAACGATGCTGCTGTCATGCACAACTCGGCACTTTGTAACTTAAATATGCTCCATGCGGCACATTTGGCTGGCGTGAAAAAAATATTTTATTCGTCGTCGGCTTGCATGTACCCAGAGTATAATCAGCTTGACCCGAATAATCCAAAATGTTCGGAAGAGTCGGCATACCCTGCTGCTCCCGATAGCGAGTACGGTTGGGAGAAATTATTTAGTGAGCGGTTATTTTTGGCGTATCAACGTAACTTGGGTATTACGGTCAAAGTTGCTCGTTTTCATAATATTTTTGGCCCACAAGGCACTTGGAGAGGCGGAAAAGAAAAAGCTCCCGCCGCTATTTGCCGCAAAATAATTGATGTCGAAGACGGCGGAACTATCGAAATTTGGGGTGATGGCCTACAAACTCGCTCGTTTTTGTACGTCGATGAGTGTTTGGAAGGGGTACGTCGTTTGATGGAATCGGATTTTTCGGGGCCAGTCAATATTGGTTCGGAAGAAATGATTTCGATCAATGATTTTGCAAAAATGATTGCCGAAATTTCGGGTAAAAACATCACAATCAAAAATATCACTGGGCCAGAAGGTGTGCGTGGACGTAACTCTGACAATGCCATGATTCAAGAAAAATTGGGTTGGTCGCCCTCACAATCATTGCGAGAAGGCATCACCAAAACGTTTCATTGGATTTCGGAGCAAGCCGCCAAAGAAGTTGAAATGGCTTGATGAATCCATCACCAATGGTCGATAGTCGATAGTTTTTAGCAAAAAAAACGCTTATTCTTGAAAGGAATAAGCGTTTTTTTATTTGTATTCTTCGCCGAGTGAAGGGAAAGTTTGTGTAAAATCAACATAAAAAGGATTGTTCTTGGAAAGGACAGCAGAAACGAAGGTGTTTTCTTCAAAAACCAAATCAAACTTATCAAAACTCCCGTCATTGTATTTTTGAAACCAGCGATTAAAAAGGCGGTTTCTGTTAGCTTGCCGACTATCTTTCTCATCACAGACAAATAGGATAATGTTATTGCCTTGACTTAAATATTCGGATAAAATAAAAATAACTGTTTGGGCTGTTCTTAGGTCATAAGTAAAATTCGTATTTGACAGCGGTTTAAAACCGAAAACACCCACAAAGTTTGAAAAACTTCGATGCTCAAAATAATTAGACCCATCAGAAAAGTAAACCTGATAGTAGGTATCCGCAGTATTTGTGAACCTAAAATCTTTCTCAGTTAACTGTTGATACTCGTAGGGGTTTAGGCTTTCTAACATTAAGATTTTCGTTTTTTTCTACTTTTTCAAAAGGCTCATCTAAAAAAGCTCTTTTCTCCTCTGCCATTTTCATAGCTATCTCTCGCCACTTTTCGTACTTTTCTTTGTCGGTCATTGTGTTTTGTGTTTTTACAAAAGTACCAATAAATATTATTTCACAAAAGGTTTTAAACAAAAAACGATTGTGAAACTCAGTGTTTTACAAACAAAGTACCATTGTTTGAGCAAGACCCAATCATTCATAAACGCATCTTAACAAATTCTTAATAATTCAATAACATCGTACTAAACTCTAATAACGAATTTTGCAGAAAAATAAACCATTCTATACTGCATGAAAAAATCACTACTCACTACAATTATTACGCTGTTCTCCCTGCTATCATTTGCCCAACAAGGTAAAATTGCGGGTCGTGTTTTGGATAAAGACCAAAACTTGCCACTACCAGGAGCAACGCTCACGATTAAAGAAATCAACAAAAATACTATTTCTGACGAAAACGGTTACTACGAAATCCTAAATATTGCACAAGGTAAATATACCTTGAAAGTTTCTTATATCGGCTACGAAACTACCGAAATGCCGATTGAAGTTTCGGTAAATTCCTCAAATAAGTACAACATAAAATTAGGTGCGGGTGTGGTCGAAGGTAAAGAAGTTATTGTCATGGGCGACAGACTAAAAGGACAAGCGAAGGCATTGAATACCCAAAAAAATAACGTAAACGTAACAAATGTTGTCGCTGCTGACCAGATTGGACGTTTTCCCGATGCAAATATTGGTGATGCCTTGAAAAGAATCCCAGGCTTGACGGTTCAAAATGACCAAGGTGAAGCACGCTACGGTTTGGTGCGGGGCTTGGAGGCTCGCCTAAATTCGGTGATGTTCAACGGGGAGCGAATTCCTGCCGCCGATGGAGCAATCAGAAGCGTGCAGTTGGATATTATTCCGTCCGACATGATTCAGTCGATTCAAGTAAACAAGGCAATTACACCCGAAATGGACGCTGACGCTATCGGTGGAGCGATTAATTTAACAACCCGATCGGCTCCCGAAAAACGCAGAATATCAGCAACACTTGGTTCGGGCTATAATTTTTTGACCCAAAAACCCGTTTATCAAGGTTCGTTGGTGTTGGCAAATCGTTTCTTGAATAATAAATTAGGCGTTGTATTGAGCGGAACGTACAATAATTATTATAATGGTTCGCACGATGTGGAATACATTTGGGGCAAAACAAGTGCCGCCGATGGTAGCAAACCGTATTTGACCGATATGCAGGTCAGAAACTACGACCGTGTTTGGCGAATCCGTAGAAGTGGTTCGGTGGCGATGGATTACCGAATCAAAAATCACTCAAAAATCACTTTTAACGGAATCTTGAACCGCCGTGATGATTACGAAAATCGCTTTCGTTTGCGTTATCGCTTCAATAATGGAGCGGCCGTGAAGGTTGGTGCTGGAAATTACGCAGGTTTTCCCGATGCAAATGGCGTAGTAAAAGGTGCGAGAGTTGAGATTGAAACAAAAGGCGGCTCGGACGAAGTTCGCAATTCTCGATTGGAACGACAAACCACTTACTCGGCAACCCTCGGAGGCGAACATTTGCTCGGGAATACCCTCAAAATGAACTGGTCGGTAACGTCCTCGTATGCGTCCGAAAATCGCCCCGAAGAGCGATACATTACTTTCAGAATGCCCGCTACTGATTTGAAACCCGATATTTCAAACCCAATGTACGCCAATGTTGCCCCAGTTTCGTTGGCTTACGACCGCTCAACTTTCCGTGCTTTTCAAGAAAGAAATGACTTTACCGATGAGCGAGATTTGAACGGAAGGCTTGATTTTCAGTTACCAATCATCAAGCAAGGCGATTATAGCAATACCTTGAAATTTGGTGGTAGAGTTCGGACGAAAGAAAAAAATAGGGCAAATTCGAGAGGAAATTTAGTTGTGCCAACGGGAACGAGAGTAAACTGGGTGGACGTAGAGAGTGCATCTTACAACGAAACTAACTTTAATGCTGACCAAGGTCAGACCTCGTTTTTGCCAGGACTATTTGTAACACCAGCGTTTTTGGGCGAATTTCCAAGAAAATACAAAACAACTTACGTCGATTCGCCAGTTGATTATATTGGTGATAATTTCGTGGCATCGGAAGATATTTACGCAGGATATGTGCAGTTGAGCCAGAATCTTGGCAAGAAATTCTTTGCCTTGACGGGTCTTCGTTTTGAAAATACTAAGATTAACTACACGGGAAATATTTTGAGATTCAACAAAGACGGTGTGTTGCAGTTGCCCGTTACGCCACAATCGAAAAGCGATAGTTACTTGAATATCTTGCCGTCGTTGCACCTAAAATACGATGCCAGCGAAAGTAGCGTAGTGCGTGCGGCCGTAACGACCTCATTAGCAAGACCAAATTACATTGATTTGGTGCCAAGACGCAACCAAAACTTGGAAGAACTCACGGAGGGGAATCCCGCTTTACTGCCATCAACGGCTTTTAATTTGGATTTGATGTACGAAAAATATTTCAAAACCGTTGGCTTATTTTCGGCGGGAGTTTTTCATAAAAATATCAAGAATTTTATTTACCAACAAGTACAGTTCAATTACCGAGATCCACAGTCGGGTACTGAGTTCTTGCGTCGTTTTCAACCCCAAAATGGTGCTTCTGCCTCACTTTCGGGTTTTGAAGTAGCGTTTCAGCGTCAGTTAGATTTCTTGCCAGGGTTTTTGAAAGGCTTCGGAATTTACACAAATTATACCTTTAATGACTCGAAAGTAAATAATTTTCCCGAGCGTGAAAACGAAAAAGTGCCGCTTCCTGGCACAGCCAAGCATAATTTGAACGCATCACTGAGCTACGAAACCAAGAAATTAGTATTGCGATTATCGTACAATTTTCATAGTGCATTTATCGACCCCGAAGAAACTTCGTTCAGTGGTGATGCGTTTTTTGACCGTTACCAAGACCGTATGCAGCAACTTGATTTTAATGGTTCGTATGCTTTCACGCCGAAAATTCGTGTTTTTGCCGAGGCCAATAACCTAACAAATCAGCCGTTGCGGTTTTATCAAGGTAGCCGAGAGTTTACCGCTCAAGCCGAATATTATAACGTAAAAACAAATTTTGGTTTTAAGTTTGACTTTTAAAAACCTATACCCTAAAATATAAAAGCCAATAAAAAAAGCCCACACTCCGTTGCGTGTGGGCTTAGTCATTTTGTTTTTTAAATACCTCATCATTAACGTAGCAGGGCTATCAAGTTCTCGAAAAATGCCCCCCTCTCCAGTTGGAGAGGGACTTAAAAGGGGTCGTAACCCTACAAATTCGTTGAAGAGTTAGTCATTCTAAACAAAAACATGAAAAACAAAATATTTATAGCCATCTGTTTTCAGATAATTATTCTTTCTTGCAAAACTAATCAACTGATTGTCAAGGATTTAGCGATTTCGGACGAAAGTTTTAATTTTTTAGTCGTGGGTGATTGGGGCCGTGATGGTGACATGGGGCAGCGAGAAGTAGCCCAACAAATGAATAAAGTTGGAAAAATTATTGACCCCGAATTTGTAATCTCAACGGGCGATAATTTTTATGATGCGGGCGTGGCGAGTATCGACGATCCGATTTGGAACCGTAGTTTTGAAAATATTTACGTCGGTGGTGGACTTTCAAAAGAGTGGTTTGTGGTGTTGGGCAACCACGATTACAAAGGCAATCCGCAAGCCCAAGTTGATTATACAAAAAAAAGCAGACGTTGGCAAATGCCCGCTCGATATTTTACGCTTTCAAGAAAAGTAGAAAACGGTGTTTCGGCTCGGTTTGTGTTTTTGGATACCAGCCCGTTTGTAAAAAAGTATCACAAAGAAAGCGAAAAGTACGCCGATTTAACCAAACAAGACACCAAAAAACAACTAAAATGGTTGGATAGCGTGCTGACGGTTTCGACTGATAAATATAAATTTGTGGTGGGGCATCACCCAATTTTTTCAACGGGAATGAGCCACGGAGATACCCCCGAATTGATCGAATTATTGAAACCGATTTTGGAAAAACACAAAATTACCGCCTACTTTTGCGGACACGACCACGATTTGCAACACCAAACCCAAAACGGTTCGGAGATAGAATATTTCGTTTCGGGGGCAGGTTCCGATGTTCGCAAGGGCGTTACGAAACGAGCAAGCACCAAATACGCCGAAGCAACGCACGGATTTGCGGCCGTAAGCCTAACTGCCGAGCAAATGAAGCTGCAGTTTATTGATTATAAAGGAGTTGTGAAATATAGTTTTCAGAAAAATCTGACGTCAAATTGATTTTCAGCTTTTTGTGTTGCTATGGTCTATCGACATATCGACCCTGGACTAATTAACTCATAAATCCAAGCGGATTTTGGGTAGAATTGATGTTATAAAATCGTCCGATATTTGGTAAAATCAGCGGTAAATCCGACTTTTGAATACCGAGCCAAATCGCTAATTCGGCGGCTAATTGATCAACCGATGTCGTCGGAATCAGTCGTCCACGACTAGTATCAAGCGGATTGTTTTGAAACAAATCGGGATAAGTGCCAAAAACTCGCTTGTCTTGCACCGCACCGCCCATCACAAACTGGTTTCCGCCCCAAGAGGAGCACGAGTACAAAGAATATAAAGCGTTTTTTTATTGTTATGTTTTAGTTTTATCGTTCAAAATGCGGCTCCATTCGCTCTAAAATGAATATTACTTAAACTCAGAAACGTGTTGCCACCGTTTATGATTTGCACTTCGCCCGTAGGTAATACGTCCACTCGTCCATAACCACCACTATTATGGACAATAAAAATTAACCTTTCAGTGGGGCGGTAAACATAAGGAAGTATGAATAAGTTGGTGTTAGTGGCAGTTATTCCGCCTTTAATTAAACCTCCGAAATAAACAATATCGTCGTCATCTTTATAAAAAGTGGCTCCTGCAAACGTATCTCCGTAATCCACCCAATCATTAGAAAGCGGTGTGGTTCTGATTTCATCCAATCGTCTTTTGCCCGAAATATTAATATTTCCGTTGCCGTCTAATTTCAATAATTGGTTGGCAGAATTTGTACTATTGCCTTCGGTGGTTAAAGTCGTAGCACTGGGATTGAATTCCCAAAGGTCATTGAGCGTATTGAGAAAATTATAGTAACCAGTGCCAGCGTAGCCTTTTCCATTGATTGAAAAATTGATACACGTCACCCCACCCGCACCCACCGTACCAAGATCCTCTTTTTGTAGCCATACATCACCGATTGGGTCATATTCCCAAAAATCGGTGTAAACATTACTCCCTGATATTGCTACACCTTGACCCGAACCCACATAACCTTTTGACCCAATAGCAAATGCAAATGGAGCGTATCTTTTACCTCCGCCGAATTCTGAAAGACTTGTCCACTGGTTGCTTGAAATATCATAACCATAAAAATCGGAGGTGTAATCGTTGATAACATCGTCTAATCCTGCCCCCACAAAAATCTCGTTTCCTATGGCAAAACTGAACGATCCAAACCTTGCAGAACCGCCAAAATCAGCTTTTTGTGTCCAAGTATCCGTCACGGAGTTATATTCCCAAAAATCTTTAAAATAAGAAATACTATTAACACCATTGCCGACATAGCCTTTATCGCCAGCCGAAAGTCCATAAGCCTCTGCCCGTTCTGGTCCGCTGAAATCGGCTTTTTGTGTCCAAGTATTATTGGCAGGGTCATATTGCCAAAAATCTTTGAGGTATCCAGAAGTATTGTACCCAGTACCAAGATAGCCTTTGTTTCCGACTGAAAACGAAATGGCTTCTCCACGGGCAGTTCCCCCAAAATCAGCCTTTTGAGTCCAAGTATTTGTTTTAGGATTATATTCCCAGAAATCTTTGAAATAAACACTATTATCCTCTCCTGTGCCTGCGTAGGCTTTATCTCCAATCACAAAACTCACGGCATAGCTTCGAGTAAGGTTGCTTAAAGTAGCTTTCTCCGTCCATTTTTCTTGAGTAGTTCCTTCTAATCCACAAAGTTTTTGCCAGATGAAATTTTGATAAACCTCAAAACAGTTGATGTCTAAGTTATAAATCATTTGTCCATTCGTTGGCGAACTGATGGCACTCCGTTGAGTGGTACTTAGGTGTGGAACAAATATGCCTTTGGGAGAAATATCGGTATTTTGAGCATAGCTCCCTAACCCCCAGAGGGAGAACAGGAAGACCAAAAGTAAGATATGTTTTTTCATTATTATATTGATTGTGAGTTTTCAACTTCCCGAAAGTTTTAGAACTTTCGGAAAGTTCAGACAGGTAACATTTTTATTAAAAACTAACCTCAATCCACCCGAAAGGAAACTCCATCCAAGCTCAAAAACGCATTGTTTGTGTTG
>JANNEN010000499.1:0-3331 GCA_031378715.1 Emticicia sp. | reverse complement strand
ACTAAATGATAATGATAAGCCTAAATTACCTATTTGGACTTGCGATTTATCAAAAAAACAAGACCCAAATCAATGTATAATACAATTTTAACTATATTCACTTTTTCTAATCGCAAGGCAACCTATTTTAGGCAATGACATAAAATGCTGATTATCAAACAAATACGAAAGTTTAGTTTGGTAATTATATTCCTTACAAATGCTTTTTCTTCATTTCGTCCACGGCAAAATTAGCTGCCCGTGCAGTGAGTGCCATAAATGTAAGTGAAGGGTTTTGGTTGCCGACAGAAGTCATACACGAACCATCGGTAACGAATACATTTTTGCAGGCGTGTAGCTGATTCCACTCATTGAGGAGCGAAGTTTTGGGGTCTTTGCCCATGCGAATGCCACCCATTTCGTGAATATCTAACCCTGGATTTTGGTTACTATCAAACATATTGATATTTTTGCAGCCGCCTTTTTCCAAAATTTCGGCCGCTTGGATATGAAAATCTTTCATCATTTTCATGTCGTTGTCGTCATAACCCACCGACGTTATGAGCTGTGGAACGCCCCAAGTATCGGTTTTATCTTTGCTCAATCGCACGTGATTTGATGCTTTCGGAATCGTTTCGCCCTGCATTTGGATATAAATACCCCATTTTTCGCTCGGAACAGTCAAACTTTCTTTCCAATCTGTACCAAAACCTTCTTTACCAAAACCCTCTTGCCACGAACCTCTTCCTGCCGAAAAAGCCACCATGTAGCCCCGCTGGAAATCGGTTTCTTGCTTCACCACATTTCGGAACGATGGCATGAAAGCCGCCGTTGGTCGGCGACCATAATAATATTGGTCTTCGTAGCCCTCAAATGTTGCTCCACCTTGCCCACGGTATTGATGGAAAGCAATGTATTGCCCCAACACTCCGCTATCATTTCCCAGTCCATTCGGAAAACGATTGGAGGTCGAATTGAGCAAAACTAAATTAGAATTAAGCGTTGCGGCATTCAAGAAGATAATTTTTGCTTTGTATTCAATCACTTCCTTGGTGTTGGTGTCAATCACTCGCACGCCCGAGGCTCGTTGCGTTTTTTCATCAAAAATTATCGAATGAACCACCGAATTTGGACGAATAGTCAGATTTCCAGTTTTGGCCGCCCACGGCAAAGTAGCAGAATTAGAACTAAAATACCCACCATACGGACAGCCACGCTCGCACAAACTACGGGCTTGACATTGCCCACGACCCTGCTGGGCGTGAATTTCGTTCGGTTTGGTCAAATGAGCACATCTCCCGATAATTACTTGTCGGTCTTGGTACGATTTTTTGACCGCTTTTTGAATATGTTTTTCGACACAATTTAGCTCCCACGGGGGCAAAAAATCGCCATCGGGGAGGCTTTTTATGCCATCTTTATTGCCCGAAATTCCCGCAAAACGCTCTACGTGGCCATACCACGGAGCAATATCTTTATAGCGAATGGGCCAATCAACGGCAAAACCATCACGGGCGGGGGCTTCAAATTCGTATTCACTCCAACGCTGAGTTTGTCTTGCCCAAAGCAACGATTTTCCCCCAACTTGGTAGCCCCGAATCCAATCATAAGGTTTTTCTTGAATGTAGGGGTGCTGCTCATCTTTCACAAAAAAATGCTTAGTTGCGTCGGAGTAGGCATAACAGCGATTCACAATCGGATTTTGCTCAACTTCGGAAGGCACATCACGGAGGCGATGGTCAAAATCCCAAGTATTTTTCATCGCCGTTGGGTAGTCTTTTACGTGTTCGACCATGCCGCCACGCTCTAATATAAGCGTTTTTAGTCCTTTTTCGCACAATTCTTTGGCAGCCCAGCCGCCGCTAATGCCCGAGCCGATTACGATGGCATCGTAGGTTATTGCTTTATCAGCGTCGATATTGAAATTCATAGTTTTGTTGTTGAAGTAGGCAAATATATGGAACATCAGTAAAAAAAACGAGTATTTTACCGACTATATTTCTTCATCATTTCTACGATTTTCTTAGCTGGCTCACGTATTTCCGCCGCAATACTATTGAAAAACAAATCTGGTTTTGGCTGCATCAAAGCTTGAATAGCTACATAGTAAGGTTTCAAAATAATATCATAACCAGTTTCTTTTAATATACTTAAAAAATGCTCGCCATAGCCTAATTTTACAGCGATTGCTGCTGCTCGCCACCAGTCGTCTTGGGTGTTAGATGAGATAGTATTTTTGATTTCGATAAGTGCTTTTTCAATGAATTCGCCTGCAAAACCTACGTTATTATCATAATAAGCAAACAATGCTTGATTAAGAAAGTATGAGTCTTTTACAAAATAAGATAGAGGTATTTCGTCAAAAACTTTTCTTGACTCTCCTATTTTATTTAACAAATCTCGATATAAAAAAACTAAGTTGTTTTTTGCATGGATATTTGCCAAATTACCATCTAAAGTCATTTCTATTACTTTTAGAAAACAATTTTTTGCTTTTTCTTTTTCATTTAATTCAATATATACATTACCTAAGTTATTTAATATGTCAAAGTCTTTATTATTAATTTGAAAAGCATTGAGATAGGCTTTTTCAGCTTCATCATATTTTCCTACATATTGAGCAAATACACCATGATTAAAGTTTGATTTAAAGTCATTTGGCGTTAAGCATAATATGTATTTTGTTAAATCATATCCTTTTTGAAATTCTTTTTCATTCCAATATTCAAGAAACTGTTCTCTTAATTCTTTTTTCTTTAATGAAATGTTTTTGTAGGGAACTTTAAAATCCTTCAAAATATTATCATCAGTTTTACTCATTTCAAGTAATTCATCATAGCTTTTATTTTTTAATTTCTTGCTCAATTTTTTATCTTTCAAAGTATCAGCCAAAGCTAAGTCAAAAAAAGCATGATTCGGTGAAGTATTTTTATTGTCCAAGCGGTTGTGGGCTATTCCCTCAACTTCTTCGCCGTATAAAGATTCTATAAATTTAGAAAGACAATAAAGTTCTCGTTTTTGTCGTCGGTAACTGCACCGCATCAAGTACCAAATATTAAAAAAACGCTCTGAGAGTTCATAAACAGAGCCTTTTGTTTCAAAGCCATCTAATTTTTGTAGCCAACCAACGTCCACCAATCGCTTTAGTTGCGGAGAAAGTTGGGGGTTTTCTAATTGCGTAACGTTGCGTAGCTGCTCAATCGTCATGGGTTCCCAATGTAGAGCAATGGCATGTAAAATCACCTGTAATTGGTCGGGTAATTCTTCAAAACGTGCCTTGTACAGCGGTGTTACCACATCTAAAAGAGCATCTAAATCGCTTTGTATTTCGGCACTAAAACCATCTTGTATC
>JANNEN010000457.1:0-21826 GCA_031378715.1 Emticicia sp. | reverse complement strand
CCTAACAGTTACGATAATAAACAATTTTATCGGCAATGAAGCAAATAAGCGACAAATACAGGGTTTTTGCCGACTATTTGAGTGAAAAATAAAAAAAAATAGTATTTTTGAAAATTAAACATTGATATATGATTTTATATTTTTCAATGAAACACAACCACTCTCTATGAAATACTTTCCTGTACTACTGCTCATAACGGTATTCTCTTCTCGTGTTTTTGGACAGCAAGACACCAAGCCCAAAGAATGTACTAATCCGTCTGGGGGAGTGCTGATTGGGGGTGCATTTTCAGTTGTCCCCTTGGCAGGGTGTTTGGATAACACTACTGACGGTACCACAATCTCAGCATTGGGTGGGCTTTCGCCAAGTGGAGGAAAGTTTGAAAGTCTGGGCTATATTTTTAATTTTAAAGATGGGGACAAATTAGTATTTCCTCCTGGAAATGTTACATCAGCTACCGTTACAAAACCTGGCACTTACTGGATAATGCAGGGAGGAAACGATAAAGGTGTAGCCCACATCACTTGTAATTCAATAGAGGTTATTCAGACCGAAAAGCCTGATGTGAGTGTTTCTTTGTGCGGGGATAAAAAAGTAACCCTAACTTTTCTTAATACCCCCAAAAACCAAAAGCATAGTAAATATAGAATATTATGGGGAAATGGTTTAGACGAATCATTTGATAAATCGACTTTACCGTTTGAAAGAATACATACTTATTCAAGTCCACCTACAAACAGACCTTTGATAGTCGCATTATATTCCGCAAAGACTAATAGCGTTCTTACATGTCAAAGTACGCCACTTGAAATTGCCATAAATAGCAAACCAATTATCAATGAATTAGAGGGCTTAAATGGCGGTGGAAGTGCAAAGCTAACCGTATCTGCGGGTTTAGATGGACAGGGATACGCTATTCAAAAAAAGACCGATAAAGGCGTATGGACTAATACTGGCAAAGAAATCACAAGAAATAGTGGCGTTTCCATAACTACCCAGACCGTTGAAGGTTTAAGCAAAGACAGTCTTTATTGTTTTCGTTTGCGAGCAAAAGATGCCTGTGATAATGAGGTTTTATCCGATGAGATTTGCTCAATAAAACTAAACGCTAAAATTATTAGTGGAAGAGATGCCGAACTATCATGGAACAAATCATCGGGAAACGCAGAAAAATACGAAATTTCTTATGATGAAAATCCAAGTGGCGAAAATCCGAATCGCATATCAACTGTGAAAAACGCTTTCGATATTGACATTTTAGAATGTAGTAAAAAGTACAATTTCCGAGTTACGGCGTTCATTGGTAACAATTCACTTACCCAAACAAGGATTAAATCACCTCAGATTTTGGTAGATCCTTCTTCTATAAAAGAGTATCCTGCACCCGAAAATATTTCGGTTGTATCGGTCATGGAATCAAATATTTTGAAATACAACATTCTTGAATTAAGATCTAAAAAAGAAAGATACTTACTCTTTCGTTCCACTAATGGCGGAAAATTTGAAAAAATCGCAGAATCAACTGAGAATGTTTTCAAGGATACAAGTGTCGATTTAGAAAAAAATCAATACTGTTATGCGTATAAATACGAAGATAACTGTGGCACACAATCTGCATTATCAGTCAATAAGGCTTGCAATATAAAACTGAATATTGAAGGTACAACCTTAAAATGGACTCCTTTCTTTTTGGATAATTCTTCTATGAAACCAGTTTATTATATTGAATTAGTAAATGAAGATGGTATCAGAATAATTGATGCCTCGACGGATACTACTTCCGATAGCAAATTGTTCATAACCCCCATTCTAAAAAATAACTCAAATACAATCTTGAAGTTTCGGATTCGTGGAGAAATTAGAACTATGATTTTAATAAGCGGACAGTCTATTGTTTTTCCTTTTGATGCCTACTCCAACACCGTCACCTACGACCCTGAATCTGAAACCTTTAATATCTACCCCAATCCAAGTGATGATTTTGTGCAGTTTGACTTGTTTTTTCAATTAAAAACTGCCGAAATCGTAGATTTACAAGGTAAAGTTATTGAAACCCAAAGCATTGAATCTGGGCAGGTTTCAATAAAAACGTTGCCCAAGGGTAAATATATCTTGCGTTTGTATGACCAAGCAGGGAAACTCATAATCAATAAAGCGATTGTGAAAATATGAGGTTTTGCAAAAATAGCAAATAGCCAAGTCCAAAAGTGAGTTTTCGACCATATTTGCTGCTTGTACGTGAAGTAATAAATATTCAAAACACTTTTTTGCACAATATCTATTTATATTTGTACATAATAAATATACGATGAGAACTAAAATTGATATTAACCAAGAGAAATTATCTCAAATAATGACAATGATGCAGTTTAAAACCAAAAAAGAAGCTGTAAATGAGGCATTAAGTTGGTATTTGAATATACTCCTACAACGAAACGAATTACAAAAGGATCAAAATACTTTTTCGTAATTTTTCTTCATGCAAAATCTTCTTCGACAAAACCACGCTCAAATCATCAAAGCCAAAGCCGCTGAGTTGGGTTTTGATGCTTGCGGTATCTCGAAAGCTGATTTTTTGGAGGAAGAAGCTCCTCGGTTGGAGGCTTGGCTTAATCAAAATTACCACGGAAAAATGGGCTACATGGCCAATCATTTCGACAAACGCCTCGACCCTCGAAAATTGGTTGATGGAGCAAAATCGGTCATTACGGTTATTCTGAACTACTTTCCTGAGCAAGCCCTGCCGCAGAGCGATGATAATTACAAAATCTCAAAGTACGCTTACGGTACTGATTATCACTTTGTGTTGAAAGATAAATTGAAAGATTTGATGAGTTTCATTTCGGAAGAAATTGGCGAAGTAAACGGGCGAGTTTTTGTCGATTCGGCCCCCGTGATGGACAAAGTTTGGGCAAAAAAAAGTGGTATCGGTTGGGTCGGAAAACACACCAATTTGATTACAAGAGAAATCGGCAGCTTCTTTTTTATTGGTGAGATTATCTGCGATTTGGAACTTCAACCCGACGGAGCAATAAAAGATTATTGCGGCACTTGCACCCGTTGCGTTGATGCTTGTCCGACCGATGCGATAACCGAACCTTACGTTGTTGATGGCTCGAAGTGTATCAGTTATTACACGATTGAGCTAAAAGAAGCGATTCCCGATGAAGTAAAAGGCAAATTTGAAAACTGGATTTTTGGCTGTGATATTTGCCAAGATGTATGCCCATGGAATAGTTTTTCTCGCCCACATTCTACGCCAGAATTTACACAAAACCCTGATATACAGCACTTTACAAAAAAAGACTGGGAAGAAATATCCGAAGAAATTTTTCAAGAAATATTCAAACGCAGTGCTGTAAAACGCACAAAATTAGCAGGCCTGAAACGCAACATTGCATTTGTGGCTACTCAATAATTCGTTGCAAAACGCCCAAAATTTTATTCAGATTTTCAGTGTAGTATCTTTGGTTATCAAATAAAATAGTATTCCCTTCCAACTTTAAAACTTGCCACTCTATGCCTGTCGTTACGCAACCGTAAATCTTTTCGCTTGGATATCCTTCTTTTTCATCTAACATTCGGGTTGCAATCATTTGAGCAATGCACTGTCCCAAGCCCATTTCTATATCGTTGTCTTTTGCTTCGACCATGCAAAAAATCGGTGCTTCAACTTCGTAGTTTTGGGTAGAATAACCCAGTATAAAATCAACTTCGCCATTGAGTCCTTGCTTTTTATCCACGTCAAGCACCGCACCCGAGTAAATAGAAAACGAGTTATTGTTTCGCTTTCTTATTTCAACCAAAATAGGCATCACGATTGCCTCTGACCTTGATTTTTCGGAGAAATAAGCCAATTCATTCATATTATCAAGCGTTTCTAATAGCCAACTACTTGGCTCAACTAATTCAAGATTTTTGAATAGTTCCACTCTTTTATCAGTCAATCCAAACTGCTTTTTGACCGAAACTAAGGTAAATTTGCTATATGCCATTGTGCTGTATTTTTACAAATTTAGGTATTTTTCTACAAAATGAGTTGTTTTTTTGGAAATACTACGAGGGTATTGCCGTTTCAGTTCATCAACCCAATAAATCGTTTACGCCTTCTTCTTCAAGTAAAGTTTGAATGTTTAATACAATTCCTTCGATTATTGTCACATCATCATTCCAGTCGAAAATTTGGGTCGTTTCGCCTTTTGAAAACACCATGATTTTCTTGTGTTTGGTCAGCACCCAAAGGATTTTTTGCGTGCCGAATTTCATCATCTCCTCCGATTTTGAGAAAACATATTCAATATCACTGGCATCAATTTTTACATCAACTTCTATGGCAACTTCGGGAGCAATCTCAAAATATTTATCAGTCAAAACCACTTTTTCCTTCAAAAAAATACCAATATCGGTTGCAAGATTATTGTTAGTACCTAAGTGAAGTCCAGCTTCATTTGTTGCCAGTAGATATTTTGATTTATTAAGTTTAGATTTTACGAAAAACCCTAAAATCATTACTAATATTGATTGCAGTGAGCTACTTCCCATAATTTCCTCAATTTGTTTGGTGCCATTCATTACATTTTTATAGCCTTTGTAGTAGTAAGGCTTGCCGTTTACTTCCTCTCTGATAAACTTTGTGGGTATTTTACGACTCCTAACTTTGGGAATATCACTAATTTGAGCAACCATAGTCTTATTTTTTTTACGAAAGTAAAGAATTTTATTGAGATTTTTCTTCAAAAATTCACTTAAAATCTCGTACATCAATGATATTTTTGCAGAAAGCGTATTCGGTCGGCTGATTAGAACAAATGATGAGAAGTCGATCGGTGGTGTGTTGTTCGATTTGATTCAAATACCACGCTGTGCCTTGAGCATCAAGGTTAGAGGTTGGTTCGTCAAGTAAAATAATGGGCGATTCGGAGTAAAACGCCAAGCCGAGTTTGAGGCGTTGTTTCATTCCCGACGAAAAGTTTTTGATGGTTTTGTCTTTATGAGGCGTAAGTTGCAGTTGCTCAATGAGCTGATTTGGAGATATATTATTTTTGAAAGACTTAAATTTCTGGTGAAACGCCACCGATTCGAGCAACGTAAATTCTTCGATTAGTTCGAGATAGGGTGCCGCAATGACGATTTTCTTGAAAATATCATCAATACTAACTGCTTGATTATCAGAGCTGTATGAAATCTCTCCTTCGGTGTGGGGCATGATTCCTGCCAAAACTTGGAGGATAGTAGATTTTCCGCTACCATTTGGCCCAACAAAAGTATAGCTATTACCTGCCTCGAATGTCAGATTTACTTTTCGGAAAATCCATTCTTTGCGAAATTTTTTACCAAGATTTTCTAACAGAATTTTCATTTACAAGTCAATAGTCCACAGTCGATTGTTTTGAAATTGTAAAAAGCCAATAGTTTTTTCTGTGGACTGTGGGCTATTGACCATGGACTCATTTTATTCTTCCACTACTTTCTTAACGGGGCTTTTGATGATTCCTCGTTCCGAATTTGAAATAAAATTAAGTATATCGTCCCGTTCAGGTGTCGCAGGAAATTCAAGCTCTACTTGTGTAATGGCATCGCTATTGTTTAGGCCCCGTAAGTAAATGTAGCGATAAATATCTTGAATTTCGTTGATTTTTTCGTCCGAATTGCCCCTTCTACGCAAGCCTACTGAGTTGATGCCTGCATACGAAAGTGGCTCACGGGCGGCTTTGATGAACGGCGGCACATCTTTACGGATTTGCGAACAGCCCCCAATATAGGTATGTTTACCGATTTTGACAAATTGCTGCACGGCCGACATTCCGCCAATATTGGCATAATCTCCAACCGTGATATGCCCAGCCAACTGTACGCAGTTTGCCAAGATTACGTTATTGCCGATGATGCAATCGTGGGCAATGTGCGTGTAGGCCATGATGAGGCAGTTTGAGCCAATTTCGGTGCGGTATTTGTCAGTTGTGCCACGATTAACGGTGACACATTCACGAATCGTAGTATTATCACCAATGATGGTAATGGTATTTTCGCCTTTGAACTTCAAGTCCTGCGGAACGGCCGAAATGACTGCCCCAGGGAAAATCTTGCAGTTTTTGCCGATTCGGGCTCCTTCCATGATGATAGCGTGCGAACCTATCCAAGTTCCTTCACCGATTTCGACATCTTTATTGATTACGGCAAAAGGTTCGATTACTGCATTCTGTGCAACTTTTGCGTCGGGGTGTATGTAAGCTAACGGTTGATTCATTCTTAAAGAGTTCTGAATTCTGAGTTCCGAGTTCTGAGTTCTGAGTGTTTTTTTACTCAGAATTCATAATTCAGAACTTAAATCTTGTGTGTTATTTTGCTTTTTTTACTAATCTGGCTGTCATGTTTACGTCACAAACGAGGTTTTTTCCGACCCATGCCTCGCCGTGCATCTTGGCTACACCAAGCCTGATCGGTGCCAGTAGATTGCATCTAATAACTAACGTATCGCCTGGTAAAACATTGCGATAAAAACGGCAATTTTCGATACCTACCAAATATGGCCAATAAGCCTCGGGGTCGCCTGTTGAAGTCAGTACCAAAACGCCGCCCGTTTGGGCAATAGCCTCGATTTGGAGTACGCCTGGCATTACTGGGTTTTCAGGAAAATGCCCAGTAAACTGTGGTTCATTCATGGTGACATTCTTGATTCCGACCACGGTCTGCCCATCGAGATAGACAATCTTATCTACGAGAGCAAACGGATAACGGTGGGGTAGCAGTCGAGCAATATCCGAAACATTAAATACTGGCGGCAGATTTGGGTCGTACTGAGGCGTACTTTTTGCAGAATCAGTGATTTGTTTTTTTATTTTTTTTGCCAAAGCCACGTTCGGTGTATGCCCAGGCCGAGCGGCCAAGATGTGGGCTTTTAGTGGGCGGCCTACCAGTGCAAGGTCGCCCATGACATCAAGTAGCTTGTGGCGGGCGGGTTCATTAGCAAATCGGAGTGGCATATCATTTAGGATACCCGTTTTGCCGATATTTATTTTTTCTTTGTTGAGCAACTTGGCGAGGTATTCAACTTCTTGTTCTGAGATTTCTCGGTCCACAATCACTACTGCGTTATCAATATTTCCCCCTTTGATGAGGCCAGCTTTGTGGAGAGCTTCTAATTCGTGCAAAAAAACAAATGTACGGCACGAGGCGATTTCTTGCTTAAACAAGCTAATATCGTGCAGTTGGGCGTGTTGGCTTTGCAGAACGGTCGAATTATAATCGACCATCACCGTAAGTCTGTAATCATTGAGTGGTAGTGCGGCCAGCTCAATACTTTGATCATCGTTGCGGAAGTGAATGGCTTCTTCGATTTCAAAATAATTGCGGAGGGCGTGCTGCTCTTCGATGCCTGCTTCTTCGATTAACTCCACAAACTGTATGGCACTACCATCAGCGATGGGTACTTCGATGCCATCTAATTGTATAAGTACGTTGTCGATTTGTAAGCCTACCAATGCCGATAGTATATGCTCAGTGGTATGTATTCTTACACCTTCTTTTTCCAAAACAGTTCCTCTTGATGTATCAACTACGTAATCAACATCAGCCTCTACGATTGGCTTGTTGGGAAGGTCGATTCGTTGAAACTTATACCCATGGTTGATGGGGGCAGGTTGGAGGAGCATCGTGACTTTTTCGCCAGTGTGCAATCCTACGCCTGTAATCGAAACTATTTTTTTGAGAGTCTGTTGCTTAACGTTCATTTTGTTTAGGTAAGAAGGGTTTAGGATTTAGGATTTAGAAAAAATATAACTAAACCCTCAATACTAAAACCTATTTTACGCCAAAACACCTTAGTTGGTGAGTTCGGCTATTTGTTTTTCTAATATTCTTACTTGTTTTTCTAAGTCTGGGAGCTTGCGTAAAATCGACATTGCTCTCAGATAGTCATTTAGCTCAAAAGCAGGGTTGCCATTGAGTGACAGACCCGATTTTTTCACACTTTTAGTAATGCCCGCTTTACCGCCAACTTTGGTGCCGTCAGCTATGGTGATGTGTCCGTTGACACCTACTTGACCACCAATAACACAATTATTGCCGACTTTGGTCGAACCCGCCACGCCAGTTTGGGCGGCAATGACGGTATTTTTACCGATTTCGACGTTATGAGCAATCTGAACTAAATTATCTATTTTTGCCCCTTCTCTAATAATCGTCGAACCCATCGTGGCACAATCAATGGTTGAGTTTGACCCGATACTTACGTTGTTTTCCAGTATAACATTGCCCAACTGAGGAATGGCCTTGTAAGTGCCGTCGGGCTGGGGAGCAAACCCAAAGCCATCGCTTCCGATAACTGCTCCCGAATGAACCACGCAGTTGTTACCAATGATACAATTTTGATAAACCTTCACACCAGCGTATAAAATGGTATTGTTACCTACGTTTACATTGTCGCCGATATAAACGTGGGGATAGATTTTTACATTTTCACCTATTTTACAATTTTTGCCGATATACGAAAACGCTCCTTGATAGATGTTTTCGCCGATGGTGGTGTTTTCTCCAACAAATACTGGTTGTTCGATACCCACCTTTGAAAAGTTCAAACGCCGCTCGTATTCTTCGAGTAGTTGCGTGAAGGCTGTGTAAGGGTTTTCGACAGTAATGAGGGTAGCAATAAGTTCTTTTTTTGGTTCAAAATTTTGGCTCACAATGACCACACTGGCCTGAGTGGTGTAGAGAAAAGGCTCGTATTTTTCGTTGGCAAGAAAAGAAACATCGCCTTGCTTACCTTCTTCAATTTTAGCTAACTGATTTACTATCAACGTTTCATCACCCCGAACTTCACCATTGAGTAGCTCTGCTATTTGCTTGACCGTAAATTCCATATCATTAATGCTGTGCAAGTATTATCTTGCGATTATTTTTGTATCAATGTTTGCTTTTTTACCTTTAAGTATCTGGTGCTTGATGTCTTGCTCGGGGTTACTTAAAAGGTTTTGTAAAAAATATTCTTAGAATAATACAAAAAGTTGTTTTTTTATCGCAAAATAATCACAAAGATACGTTTTTGCCCCAACATATATAATATTTTTTCACGATGTTGCTCAAAGCCTTGATTGTGGGCAAGTCGGAAGCATCGGCAATATCGACGACGTTTCGGTTTTTTGTTAGAATATTAATCGTTTCATCGCCCGAAACGTAGCCTTTATTGCTTACATTACCTTCAATCAGAAAAAAACTTAGGTCTTTCTCTTCGATATTTTTTTCTTTGAGTGATTCGGTGACGGATTCAACGAGTGAATCTTCAATCGGAAAATTTGAGAGTTTGATTTTGTATAAATTTCGGTTCAATAAATCTCGACAGATCGTTGAAAGAACTTTATCGGAATGAAACTGCCAAGATTTCACGCACGCCCAAATATCATAATCATCAATTTTGGTAAAGGCATCTAAATATTTATTGTCGGTTTGAAAGGCAGTTAAGGAAATATTTTCTTTCAAAAACAACGCAAATGAAGGCATTATAAATAAATCTGTACCATTTTTGATTAATTCTCTCGCCCGATTGATTATTTGAATGAGCATGGCTTCGGTGCAGATGGAGGTTTTGTGTAGATATACCTGCCAGTACATCAGGCGGCGGGCGTTCAAAAAATTTTCGACACTGAGCAAGCCTTTTTCTTCTACAACCAACTGATTATCAACCACATTGAGCATTTTGATTATTCTATCAACGCCAATCGTACCTTCGGCCACGCCCGTAAAAAAACAATCACGGTTGAGGTAGTCCATGCGATCCATATCAAGTTGGCTCGAAATAAGTTGATGAAAAAAAACTCGCTCGTAAGTGCCATTAAACATTTCGATTGCTAAATCTAATTGTCCGCCAAATTCTTCATTGAGTTTTTGCATCAAAAGTGCCGAAATATGCTCGTGGCTTACTTCATTCAAAATGGTATATTCGAGTACGTGCGAGAAAGGGCCATGACCAATGTCGTGTAATAAAATGGCGATTTGGGCAGCCTCGATTTCGATTTCCGATAAATAATGTCCTTTGGCTTGTAGTACTTGCAAAGCCTGCCCCATGAGGTGCATTGCTCCCAGAGCATGATGAAAACGGGTGTGTAAGGCCCCAGGATAAACATATTCGGCCATACCCAACTGCTTGATGCGACGCAAACGCTGAAAGTAAGGATGCTCAATCAAATCATAAATCAAGTCGGAAGGTATGCTGACGAAACCATAGACGGGATCGTTGAAAATTTTACGTTTATTAGTCATGGTATAAATTACGATGCGTTGCGGGTGCAAAATTAGTATTTTATTTTTTAAAAATATTACCTTGACAACACGAAGAGGACAGTTTTAGTTGTGAAGAAGAAAAAAATGAGCGTGAAATATTTTACAGAAAGCTAATATTACTAAATTTGCGTATAAATATTACTGAAAAATGGGAGAAATAGCTTCCAAATCTTATTATTCTGTCGAAGATTACCTCGAAATTCTGAGTCAATCCACTGACAAAGTTGTTTATCACGAAGGTGAGATTTTTGCAATGGCGGGTGGGTCGGTCAATCATAGTTTACTATCCAGCCGAGCGGGAACAATGATGACCAATGCCCTGAAAGGCAGAAAATGCAATGTTTTTCAAAGTGATTTACTGATAGGCTACAACGAAAAAAACTATGTTTTTGCCGATGCCTCGGTGATTTGTGGTAAGCCCGAAACGTATAGTAAAAATAAAAATGCGGTAAAAAATCCGTGTTTGATTGTCGAGGTTTTGTCTAACGAAACGGCCGAATACGACCGAGATGAAAAGTTTAAAAGATACCAACAAATCAGTACTTTTGTTGAATATGTGCTTATTTCGCAACATAAAATTGGGGTAGAAGTCTTTTTCAAGCCGCCTAATGTGGATTTTTGGCAATACCGTTCCTACAATTCTTTGGAAGAAAAAATTCAGTTGCGTTCCTTAAAAATTGAGCTTTCGATGCAAGAACTTTATGCAGGAATTTTTTAGTTTTAGATTTTTCATCTATATTTGTGGTGTGGAAGTACGAAAACTTTCAGGGGCCTATAGCTCATTCGGTTAGAGCAACTGACTCATAATCAGTAGGTGCTTGGTTCGATTCCAAGTGGGCCCACGTGTTGAAAGCCTGATAACCAAGCGATTATCAGGCTTTTTTGTTTTTTATGTACTTATTCGATTTGAAGTATGTGCAATACAATATGCAATACACAAAGGAGGTTGAAAATATAATAGACTTTTTTATGATTGAAAAATTGTGAGTTTTCGAGCGAAAATAGAATAAATTTTAAAGCCCAAATGGAATTTCACAGCACCGCTACGGTTGAAAAATTTGCTCAATTTGTAGCCGAAAATCAGACCGCCGAAGCGGGTACGGTTTTGCAATCTATACGACTTTCGCAAGAAGTCTAATAAAGGAACGGGAATCAAATAAAATCATCTATTAACACGAAGCGGAACGCCGCCCGAATACTTTTGTTCCATTCAAGAAGGTAAAACCGCAATTTAGCATTCATAGTGAAACTACGCTAAATGAACGGTACGCCACTGTGAGATTTAAGTGGGCGGCACTCCGCAACCAAGAATGGGGTAAAAAGAATGAGCGGTACTGGGTGAGGTTATTTAGTTTGCGTTCCTTAGAGATGATACTTAATTGATAATCAAGCATTTAAAAAAAAGAATATAACAGTTTATAATTATTTTGACTAATTTTCAACTCATTCCTTACCCCCACGCCCTCCCCAAAAATCGCAACCAATTTCCGTGAAAGATATTTTCAATATCGGTAGCGGAATACCCTCTTTTGGTGAGTAAAGTTTGTAATTTTTGCAAATCAGCAATCGTTTCGAGGTCGGTTGGGGTTTGCTCCGTGCCGAAGCAACCGTCCAAATCGCTACCGATGGCAATGTGGTTTGTGTTTCCCGCAATTTGGCAAATATAATCATAATTATCAATCAATTTATTGAGCGTCACGCCCCGCTCTTGGGGGGTGTCTTTGCCCCTTGTCCAGTTTGGCACGAGCATCCAAGCATCTAAAACTCCCCCAATAACCGCCCCACGCTCAATCAAAATCTTGATTTGTTCGTCGGTCAGTTGTCGCTGATAATCAACCAAAGTTCGGCAATTATGATGACTTGCCCAAACGTTACCTTTAAACAAATCTAATGCTTCCATAAAACCCTCATCGGTCAGGTGCGTTACGTCCAAAATCATGTTGAGTTTGTCCATTTCTTGCACCAATTCCCGCCCCATCTTTGTCAAACCGCCCGACATCGACGTACCAGGAGCGTACCGACCAGGCCCGTAATGAGCAGGGCCACAAGCACGCAAACCATAAGCGTAAGCCTTTTCGAGATAAGACAAATTAATGAGCGAGTCGGCCCCTTCGAGGCTCAAGATATAGCCCACTGGCTTAGTTTCGTTGGCAATGCTTGCATCATTCCAAAGATCAATATGTTTGTTAAGTGACTGACTATCAGTAACTTGTATCATTTCTCCCAAATCTTCCATAGCTTTGTACCAAGCTAATTGTGCCTGCGTGATACCCCAAGCGATTTCGGGCGAATGGTAGCCAGATAATTTATTATCGGGCGAAACGTAGCGGGCAATCTGCGTAGCCACCACGAGTCCGATATTACCTTTGCGAAGTTCGGGCAGCGACACCACGCCTTTGCCACGGTCGGGCTTATCGGTCATTCCTTGCTCCCGCTCCCGAATCTCGAATACAGATTTTCTGTAATCACGGTTCCACTCAATGGCGTTCATGGCTATATCTAAATGGGCGTCAACTATAAGCATCTTTTTTGATATTTACTGAGAAAAATCGAAATTAGAAAATTAAGCGGAAAAACACCAATGATTACAGATATTCTTAAAAATCCATGTTTCTCCTAATCTGTGTCATTCGTGTTCCAACTTTTGTACTCAAAACTTTCAAGTCCAGACAAATTGTTATTTAAAAAATAGCTATTTTTGCCTTTTACAAACTACTAAAGAAAACCTATTCAAAACTATGCTCGGAATCTTTATTATCTATTGGATTGGCAGGAAATTCTACGATTTAGCCGCCATTCATAACCGCTCGCCGTGGGGCTGGGCTATCGTAGCCGTAGTAGTATATTATGGCACGCAGCTACTGTTCGGAGTGTTTGCCTACCTTGCCTCGCCCAACACATTCGACAACATGGAAAAAGGCTCAGAGCTAATGTTCAACCTCGTTGGCGTTGGTGTGGGTGCTTTGGTTTGGTATTTATTCTTGCAATACATTACCAAAAAATGGGAAGATGAGTCGGAGCAAAACTACGAAAACATCAACGACAAAATTGACAATATCGGTCAGGATTTACAAAACTAACTTTCTGAAAAACAATTTTTGTATTTTTTTGCATTTTCCAAACCAAAACCATACCTTTGCACTCCGATTTTCGGTAGATGTGCGAATGTTTATCGTTTTCGGTCAAAATTCTGCTATTAGCCTTGACGACATTCGTGTCGTCGCTTCCCCTGGCTGATAGCGAATTTTTTTAGCGGTCAAAACTCAAGGAGATTGTTACCTTTTTTTGTAGAAACCAAATTCTTATTTAACAACATTCTTTTAAATCTGAAAGACAATGGCGAAAGACATCGCAGGTTATGTGAAACTTCAGGTAAAAGGCGGTCAAGCCAACCCCTCGCCACCGATTGGTCCAGCGTTAGGTTCAAAAGGTTTGAACATCATGGAGTTTTGTAAGCAATTCAACGCCCGTACCCAAGATAAAGTGGGAATGGTAGTGCCAGTAGTAATCACTTACTTTACTGACAAATCGTTTGAATTTCAACTCAAAACACCTCCCGCTGCTATCATGTTGTTGGAAGCAGCCAAAGTAAAGACAGGCTCAGCCGAACCCAATCGTAAGAAAGTGGGAACGGTGACTTGGGAGCAAGTGCAAGTAATTGCCGAAACCAAGATGCCCGACTTAAATTGCTTTACTGTAAATTCAGCAATGAAGATGATTGCCGGTACTGCCCAAAACATGGGTATCACCATCACAGGCAACGCTCCGTTTTAATTGTGAATGAGTGAATGATAGAATGTATGAATAAAAACTGCACGAAATCATCATCTCTTCATCAAAATTTATTCACTGGGAGTTAAAGTATTACAAATGTTATTATTTGTGTTTGTTGAAATTATTCTATCATTCACTCATTGTATCATTCAAAATTAAACTTTGACGCTAAAACCAAATCAAGCCAATGGCAAAATTAACAAAAAAAAGAAAAGAGGCGAACGCAAAGTATGACGCTACAAAGTCCTACCCGCTTACAGAAGCGGCAAGTATTTTGAAAGAAGTAGCATACACAAAATTCGACTCATCGGTGGACGTTCACGTTCGTCTTGGGGTTGATCCTCGTAAAGCTGATCAGATGGTTCGTGGCGTGGTAGCACTACCGCACGGAACGGGTAAAACCGTACGTGTTTTGGTACTTTGCACACCCGACAAAGAAGCAGATGCAAAAGCAGCGGGTGCCGACCACGTAGGTTTAGATGAGTACATCAAAAAAATCGAGCAAGGCTGGACCGACATTGACGTTATTATTACGATGCCAACTGTAATGGCGAAATTAGGTAAACTCGGTAAAATCCTCGGCCCCCGTGGATTGATGCCAAACCCTAAATCTGGTACAGTTACCTTGGACGTAGCAACGGCGGTGAAGGAAGTGAAAGCTGGTAAGATTGACTTTAAAGTTGATAAAACTGGTATTATTCATGCTTCTATTGGTAAGATTTCTTTTTCACCAGAGCAGTTGAACGAAAACGCCATCGAATTGATTCAAACTTTGTTGAAATTGAAGCCTTCGTCTGCCAAAGGTACGTACGTGAGAACTATTTCACTTGCAAGTACAATGGGGCCTGGCATTCAAATCGACAAAACCACCATTAATGGATTGTAATCATGACAAAAGAAGAAAAAGGAGTAATAATTGGAGAACTTGCTGAGAAATTTGCGGCTACCCCTTACTTCTATATCACCGATGCAAGTGGCATGAACGTTGGTAAAACCAACGAATTACGCCGTCTGTGCTTCGAGCGTGGTATTGAGTACCGTGTAATCAAAAATACATTGATTCAGAAAGCTCTCGAAAGAGGCAACACTGATTACTCATCATTTGATGATACAGTATTGAGAGGTTTTTCAGGCGTGATGTTCCACCAAGAGTCGGGCAAAGTAGCGGCAAAACTTATTAAGGAGTTCCTTAAAGCAAACAAAAATAGCATCAAACTGAAAGGTGCATCAATCGATTCAAGCATTTTCATCGGACACGATCAATTAGATACGTTGCTCACGCTGAAATCAAAGCAAGAATTGGTTGGCGAAATCATCGGATTGTTGCAGTCACCTGCCAAGAATGTAATTTCGGGGCTACAAAGTGGTGGCAAAAAATTGGCTGGTATTCTTCAAACCCTTTCGGAGAGAGAAGCCGCTTAATTTCAATTTACAGTTAACAATTATCAATTAATTGCTATCTGTAAGTAGTTTAATATTTTATCATTAATTTTTTGTAAAAAACTTTTTAAAATCTATAAAAATGGCAGATTTAAAAGCATTCGCAGAACAGTTAGTAAATCTAACTGTAAAAGAAGTAAACGAATTAGCAACAATTTTGAAAGACGAGTACGGCATCGAGCCTGCGGCTGCTGCTGCGGTTATGGTAGCTGGTCCTGCTGGTGAGGCTGCTGAGGCTCCAGTTGAGAAGACTGCATTCGACGTAATTTTGAAAGCTGCTGGCCCGAACAAGTTACAGGTTGTGAAATTAGTAAAAGATTTGACAGGTCTTGGCTTGAAAGAAGCTAAAGATTTAGTTGATACAGCTCCAAAGGCAGTGAAAGAAGGTGTAGCTAAGGACGAAGCTGAAGGTTTACGCAAATCTTTGGAAGAAGCTGGTGCAGAAGTAGAAGTAAAGTAATTTACGACTAAGTTTCGATACCGATTCTTTATAAAAAATGCCTCACTTGATTTTTCGAGTGAGGCATTTTTATGATTTAAGGTAATGCTCTTAATTTCGGAAACTTCGTTCGCAAGCGATTCATGAACTCATCGCCAGGATCAGATTTTACTGTCTGATAGTTTGGGTCGGTTTCTTTCCAAATCTTTGAGTCTTTAAATTTGGTATATTCGTGATGCCCGATTAAATATTTGATTTTATATTTCTTTTGTAATTGCTTGATTAACAGATAGTTAGCTCTAAATTGTGCATCAGTAAGTGGATTTTGACTTCCATCGCCTACATTTTCAATTCCGATAGCACAGTAGTTCAAGCCGATAACGTGGCGAGCCAATAGCGTATCGGGCATGAGGTGGTAAACCGTTCCATCTTGATCAATGAGGTAATGTGCTGATACATTAAGCTGACTGGCATTTTGGAGTTCTTTGCGGGTTTTAGCGAGTGTCGGAGGATTAAAAACGCCAAAAGATTTTTCAAAAGTAGGCACGGCAGTCCAATGTACAACAATCATTTTGGGTTGAATCGTTGGTTCATTTTTCTCAATTCCGTGGCGGATTTTAAGGTATTCTAATGACAAAGCTCGGCGGGTAGAATCCCAAATAATTGGCTTTTCGATTACCTTTAGTTTTTGTCCAAATATTTGAAAACTCATTCCAAGCATTCCACAAAGCAGTAATCTGGGTAGTGTTTTCATGATTATTTCTTGGTCATTTTGGCTTGAATTTCGGCAATTTTCATCATCGCAGCCGAACCGTACCACGGATGATACTCCACAGCCAACGAACCCGCCTTGATTGCAGGGTCAGTTTCGAGCATCCTTTGAGCCTCTTCTACCATCTTTACATCAAAGATATAAACGCCTCGCCAGTCACTTTTATCTGTGATTGTTCCTTTTGTTAATATTTTACCCTCATCAATTAGGCGGTTGATGTTTGCTACGTGAGATTTTTCGAGATTATTGGCCGTCAGCGAGTCAATCATCCAGCGTCTTGCCCCTCTTTTCAGGAATACAATAACGTAATCTTTCATGCCGTTTTGGTCAGCCCCAACTTGGGCTGCAAATAAACTATCAGCCTTTGAATCAGCATTTGTTGAATCGTTTTTTGTTGCTTTATTTTTTTCAGGAACTAAACAAGCCGATACAATAAACAAGAAGAAAAATACCGAAAATGCACTTTTAGACAAATTTTTGAATAAATTTAGCATGATTTACTCAGGTTTAGCGAAGTTTTAATGTTACCAAACAAGCCACGGCAAGTACAATACCGATAATCCAGAATCGGGTAACGATTTTTGCTTCGTGGTAGCCTTTTTTCTGATAATGGTGGTGGAGTGGCGACATCAGGAAAAGGCGATTTTGTTGGGCAAATTCCAGACCGTGTCGCCTGCGTTGATATTTGAAATAAGCTACCTGCATAATCACCGAGAGGTTTTCGATGAGAAAAATACCGCACATTACAGGAATCAACAACTCCTTGCGAAGTGCCAAGGCTAATACAGCAATGATGCTGCCGAGCATTAAACTGCCCGTATCGCCCATGAAAACTTGGGCAGGATAGGCATTATACCACAGAAATCCGATGCACGCACCCACAAAGGCAGCACAAAAAATCACGACTTCGCCCGAGTTTGGTATCATCATCAAATTGAGGTATTGCGAGAATACTTTATTGCCCGATAAATACGCAAATATGGCGAGCGTAATGCCAATGATTGCCGAAGTTCCCGCCGCTAATCCGTCAATACCATCGGTGATGTTGGCTCCGTTTGAAACCGCTGTGATGATAAAAATAACCACCAAAACGTAAGGCAACCAAGCCAAACTTTCGGGCAAAAAACTACCAAATATTTGGTAATCAATTTCGTTGTTTTTGAAAAAAGGCACTGTTGTAGTAAGCGAGTGGCTGTCAGTATATTTCTGAATTTCGCCCACGGCACTCGCAGCTATTTTACTTTTTTCGTAAACCCTGATTTTTACGTAATCATTAAAATAAAGCGTCAAGCCCACAATCAGGCCCAGCCCAACTTGTCCGATTATCTTAAATCGACCTTTTAGGCCTTCTTTGTCTTTTTTAAAAACCTTGATATAATCGTCAGCAAAACCAATACCGCACGTCCAAATAGTGGCGATTATTAGCAAGACAATATAAACATTATCAAGTTTCGCAAAAAGCAACACAGGCATCATCAACGAAGCCAAGATAATGAAGCCCCCCATGGTTGGTGTACCTTTTTTTTGCATCTGCCCGTCCAAACCGAGATCACGAATCGACTCGCCGATTTGAAGTTTTTGGAGTTGTAAAATAATTCTTTTTCCGAAAACTGCCGCAATCAGCAGTGAGGAAATAATGGCCGCCATAGCCCGAAAGGTGATGTACTGAAACACCCCCGCACCTGGGAAATCGAAAACTCTGTCGAGGTAAGTAAATAAGTAGTAAAGCATCGCACGTTAGTTTTTATAGGAAAGTAAGACAAAGATAGTTTTTTTTGAAAAATTAAGAAATAAATGAATGAAAAAAGAAAAAAATGAAGCTAATATTTGCGTTTTTTGTAGGATATAGTCGATTGACAACTGACGATAGTCGAGGGTTTTCTGTGCATGATTAAACGCAAACTAATCTTTCTATGGTCTATCGACAATCGACTGTGAATATAATCTAAACCCAAGTAATCTATGAAAGCCCTCCTCTGCAAACAATTTGGCACGCCCGACACCTTAGTTTTAGAAGAACTGGACGCTCTCCATGCCGAAGCGGGCAAGGTCGTCATTACCGTCATGGCGTGCAGTGTCAATTTTCCTGATACACTCATTATCCAAAACCTTTACCAGTTCAAACCCGCTTTACCATTTTCGCCTGGGGGCGAAGTATCGGGAATTATAAAAGAAGTAGGCGAAGGTGTCAAGCACCTGAAAGTTGGCGATAAGGTTTTTGCTCTGACGGGCTGGGGCGGCATGGCCGAAGAAGTACTGGTTGATGCCCGAAAGGTTTTTGCAATGTTGCCCAAAATGGATTTCGTGACGGCAGCCTCGGTGATGTACAATTATGGCACATCGTACCACGCCTTGAAAGACCGTGCCGAACTGAAAGCGGGCGAAACTTTATTGGTTTTGGGTGCCGCAGGCGGTGTTGGTTTAGCGGCCGTTGAGCTTGGCAAACTCATGGGAGCAACTGTAATTGCGGCCGCATCAACCGATGAAAAACTGGCGATTTGCCAAAAAAAAGGAGCTGATTTTACCATAAATTATTCAACCGAAGATTTACGGGAACGCATAAAAACGATTACTTCGGGCAAAGGCGTTGATGTTATTTATGATGCTGTTGGTGATAAATACGCCGAACCCGCCCTGCGTTCAATCGCTTGGAAAGGGCGTTATTTGGTGGTCGGTTTTGCGGCGGGCGAAATTCCGAAAATTGCTCTAAATTTGACTTTATTGAAAGGCTGTGCCATCGTGGGTGTATTCTGGGGGCAATTTGCCGAAAAAGAATCCGCCCAAAACTTCCAAAATATTCAGGCATTAGCGGGGCATTTTATGAAAGGAAACCTCCGCCCGCATATTCATAAATTGTATTCGCTCGAAAATGCGGCTGATTCTCTGCACGATTTGATGAACCGAAAAGTAGTAGGAAAAGCGGTGGTGGTGATGAGAAACGACCCCACCCCGACCCTCCCCGAAGAGGAGGGAGCAAAAATATTCGAAAGTATTCAAGACCTAAAACCGATTGATACAAATAACTTAGGAGAAATGCTCGTCTTCAAAGATTTAGCTGCTCTGAAAGCACATATTGGAAAAGCACTCGGTACTTCCGAATGGCAGACGCTTTCACAAGATAAAATCAATGCTTTTGCCGAAGCTACGCTTGATAATCAATGGATTCATGTTGATGAAGAAAAAGCCAAACTTTCGCCCTTCGGTACTACGATTGCCCACGGATTTTTATCGCTTTCGTTTTCACCAAAGTTTATGTATGAAATGTTCAGGGTAGAAACGGCACAAATGGGACTGAACTACGGCACAAATAAAGTGCGGTTTATTTCGCCCGTGCCTGTGGGTAGTCGGGTGCGAATGAAGGCAACGTTAAAAGATGTAGAGGCTATGCAGCCCAACGGAGCAAAACTTATCATTGATGCCGTTTTCGAGTTGGAGGGTTCGGAAAAACCTGCTTGCGTAGCGGAACTTTTGAGCGTAATTTATGAGTGACAAACACAAAATTTGAAGGTCTGTCTGTACCGCACAGGGTCAGACCTTCGGTACAGACCTTGTGCGGTGCAAATACTATACATTTATTTGTTTGACGAACTTATCACGTCTTCGGTTTCATCATAAAGAATCAAAAAATCAGTCGTGAACTGTTTCTCAACCAAAGTCAAACCATACTTCTTTAATGCATTGTTTAATTCTGTGGGAGTTCGGGGTAGAGATTCAATACTAATTGGGGTTTCAATCGACATATCAGTGCCATTAAAAATCGGAGCATCAACCAATTCATACGATTCAATGAGCTGGATAAATTCTCGGAGGGTTCGCACCGTAAAGCCATTAATTTTGAGGTGTTCACCTATCAATTTTGATTTGGACGTAGAATCAATATCCGAGTTTTGTACCAAAGCATAACCGTTTTGAGTGCGAAACTCCAATTTCGATTTAATAGGTAAAGCCTTGTTTAGTAGCGTAATTGCCTCTTTTTTCAATTCTGATTTAGAAATATGAGGCATTTTCATTTCAAAACAAATAAACGAATTGCGGTTGGTTTTATACCAGTGGGCTTTTTTTGACTCAATTCGGGTACGTACGGGTGTAAAATTATAAAGTGATTGATAAACCGATGCAATAGCAAAATTAGTAAAAACAAACTCGTTCTCGGCAAGCCATTCGTAGTTAATCTTTTTTTCGGGGTCGTAAGCAGTAATATTCGATTTAAAAACGGGTTCTCCCACCTTTGTATTAGCAAATAGCACATCTTGGTTAGGCATGAGTTCACTTTTCAGTTTCAAACCCACATCTTCGTTCTTCAATAATGATAATACCGCTGACACCGTTATTTCTTGTGGATAAGTTATGGCCTTAACGTCACCACCTGTATTGACAACCACGGCATGGGGCGAAGTAGTATGCGGAAACAGATAGTTCATGTTGTTTTCGGAATCAATTGCAAAGCTTAACGGTGAAGGATTTTGTTTTGCAAATTTTTGAATATCTTCGAGCGGCTCGTTCGATACCAAGATAATTTTTATTTTATCACCGAAAAGTTTAGCCAAAGTTTCATAATGGCCAATCACACTTGATGAAGTCTTACTTTTACTCGACCAAAAATCAATGATGCCAATTTTACCACAAAAATCAGATGGCTCGAATAACAATAGATTTTGGTCTTCTACGCCCAAAAGCTTGAAATACGGTACGGGAGCGTTGATTTTGGCGATTCGCACGGAGTCAGGCTGAAACTCTGACTGGGCATGGGTGGTAAAGTGTTTTGAGGAACATAGCAGAATAGCTATGCTAAACAGCATTTTTTTTGTAAGATTCATCTTTTTGGGTAGGTACTTTTTTAGGAACGCAGTTAGTACAATGCACAAATATATGAAATTTTCAGAAAAAAATGAAATTTCTTTGCAAATTGTTGGATATGTAGCGGTGGCATTGCTCAGATACGAAATCTGTTTATTTTCTTGTGTAAAAATATTTTTGATAATGTCCTACAATTTCCCGAACTTCCCACGTTAATAAGCCCAAAACCTATTCCAAATTTCAATTTGCCCATGAACTCAAACTTCCCTCACCCAAAAGCCAAAGGCTTTTTGCAAATCTTGCTTTTCTCATCACTCATCACTTATCA
>JANNEN010000385.1:0-6368 GCA_031378715.1 Emticicia sp. | reverse complement strand
AAAAAGGGTTCAAAGTCCTCTCCTGTGGAGAGGATTTAGACGGTCGCCCGCTGGCGTGGGTGTACCGACAAATTAATATTTATCTAACACTGATTATCAGCCTATTACTGCTCAGTTTTGGCACATTTGGGCAAGTCAGCTACCGAATCGGACTTGATGCCGACAAAGTAACCTATCGGGTTTTTATGAAATCGGTCGTGGCTTATAACAATGTCCAAGCCAAAATCAGTACCGCCCAAGTGACTGTCATTGTGCCGCATGGCATTGGTCAGAACCAATTTCAGGTAACTGACCTAAAAGGAAAAACCGTGGGAAATACGCAAATGATTTGGGGAGAATCGAGGGTTGATGCCCCCGCCGAAAATCGAACGGTCGATTATATCTCGTTTGGCTACAACGGCAGCGGAAGTGCCTTGCTTTTTAATATCAACGCCGCCCAAGAAATTGAATTATTCAACTTCAAAAACGCTGGAAACTGCACTGGTTCGGTTGTTTTATTTGCCACCAATGACCCTTTTTCTACCCCAAATTCGGTTAATACAAATCCTGGTAATCAAATGACAATCTTGGGCTTCGGCTCAACCAACGCCTACCGAAACAATGAGGGCGGAGCTGTGACTTGCCTAACTACCAGCAACGTACCCGACTTCACGGCCAACATCACTGGGGCAGCATCGGTAACGAGTAGCACACCGAGCAACTTCACCATCAACGTCAATAACACTGGTACGGCAAACAGCAATGGGGCAATTATCGCAAATACAACCCTACCCGTTGGTATCAATTATAACAGCACAACGGGCAATGACTGGGCATCGGTAGCCGTTCCGAAAGCCAACGGAACTACGCTCGTTACTTCAACATTCACCCAAATAATAGCTGCCAATAGCTCCGCAATACCGTTAATATTGAGCCTAACACCAAGCAGTATTTGGACGGTTGGCTCAACGTTTAGCCTCAACGGCGTGGTTTCGGGTGGTGGCGAAATCAATCTTGATAATAACAGTTACACGGCCACCACAAGCATCAAAGCTACCACAATTTCGACTGATTTAGCTGTTTCTATTAGCATCAATAATGCCACGCCAAACCTCAATGCTAACGTAAATCTAACGTTTGAGGTACGAAATAATGGCTTAGAAAATCCATCAAGTATCATCAATCAAATAACACTACCGACTGGTTTTTCGGTTACAAATATCAGCGTTCCGAACAGTTCAAATTACAATGCAAGTACGGGAATCTGGACACTCAACGCCCTTCCTGCGGCACAGTCAGCCCAACTTATCATCACAGGCCGACCAACGGCCGAAGGCGTGACATACGCCGCAATCAATCTTGTTTCGACCAACGTCATCGAAATAAATCCGACAAACAATAGTGCCAGTGCCTGCTACGGGATTTCCGTAAAACTCTGTGCAGGGACAAATTTCATCGCCCGAATCAATAAAAAATTTACCAATATTCAGTGGCTAAAAAATGCAGTTCCGATTGCAGGAGCAAACACCGATACGCTACTTATCACCAGCACGGGAACTTATACTTTTACCTCCGCAACGCCCTGCCCGCAAGGTGGCTGCTGCCCTTTGGTGGTTGTGCCAAACACCTCAACGGCCAGCATTTCGGCATCGCCCGCAACCATCACTTCATGTGGAAGTTATAACCTCACAAACTTAAAAGTAACATTAGATGGAAGCACCATCACCAACGGACTAAGCTATTACAAAACCCAAGCAGATGCCCTCGCAGGGACGAACCAATCGGGCAGTTTTGCTACCCAAAGCGGCAAATATTGGCTACGTTTCAAGCCCACCAACGAATGTCCGCTCGTAACCTCGGTTGATATTACTGTGGGTTCGACTCTTAATTTTACACAACCAAACCCCGTTTGTGGCCGCACTTTTGACTTATCAAGTGTGCAACTTTTCAATAATGGTGTGGCCGTAACGAGCGGCATTGCTTACTTCGGTTCGTTCGTTAGCTCCACGAGCAGCAGCGTAATATTTCCACTCGAAAGCCCTGTCGTAACGGCATCGGGCTTGTATTATGCCACCGTCCGCAATCCCAACGGTTGCGTAAGTTTGGCCGCAATCCAAGTAAGATTAACGGGGCCAACCCGACCAACTATTCAAGATGCAGTTAATAATTGCCCCGCCACAACGGTCGATTTGGTAGCATTACCGAAAGCACCCTCGACCACGGGCGGCATTTTTGAATGGCATACTACCGACAGTCCAAGCTCACCATTAGTCAGCAATACGGCCGCCGTAGGAGCGGGAACTTACTATGTTTTTGAAAAATCATCGGGTGGCTGCATCAGCGAGAGCAAGGCCGTAAAAATCAACATTCAAACCTGCTGCAAAACCGCCGACTGCACCCCTTTCCGCTTAGTGAAAGTAAAAATTAAGTAATAAAATGTGATAAATGCAGAAAAAAACCTTAGTATATCTTAGTCCCTTAGTGGTGAAAAAATGAAAATAATATTTCTCACATTCCTAACTTACCTATTCAGCCAACCCTTAGCTGCTTACAAAATAAGTGGACACATCAAAGACCTAAAAGCACCTCACTGCTATTTGGGACACTATTTTGCCGCCCCCAACCAAGTAATTTATGATGATACCACAAAAATAGACAGCCAAGGAAAGTTTGAGTTTTCAAGAAATACCACCCTCCCCGAAGGACTATATTTTATTGAATTTCCTAACAAAAAACGCCTTGATATCGTCATCGGAACAAGCCAGAATTTTGAATTTGCAACTGATATTTCCCAACAAAACAAAAACATCAGTTTCCAAAATTCCGAAGAAAATACGATTTACTACCAATACATCAACTTCGTTCGGCACCGCCAAACTGCCCTCGGTACGCAACTATCCGCCGAGCAAAGCACCGCAATTCAGCAAGAATTGTACGGTTTTCAAACAAAGTTTTTTCAAGAAAAAACAAATCTTTTAGCCACCAGCATCATCGCCGCTACCGAAATACCTTTCTTGCCTACCTTCACATCACCAAACGGTAAAAAAGACGAAATAAAAACCTTTTATTATTACAAAAACCATCTTTTCGATAACATAAACCTGACCGACGAACGCCTCCTCAGAACGCCCGCAATCGAACCAAAACTCAACGAATATCTCGAAAAACTGACCTACCAAATCCCCGATTCGGCCATTCACTCGGTTGATGATTTAATCCTGAAAGTCCGAACCCCAGCTTTGCGAAAGTATTTTATCTCAAAAACATTGACGCATTACCAAAAAAACACCTTCATCGGTGCCGAAAACGTTTATGTCCACATCATTGATAAATATTATGGCCAAGAGCCAGACCTCTGGGACGCATCGGCCCGTCAGCAAACCATGGCCCGTGCCGAAATCCTCCGCCCCCTCCTACTCGGACAAACGATTCCGAACCTGACCGCCACCAGCACCGATGGCAAACAATACGCCTTGCACAACACCACCGCTCGCTATACGATACTCTACATTTATAGCCTCGACTGCTCACATTGCCAAGCCCACGCACCCAAAATAGCCGCCCTCCAAACCAAAATGGCCAGCAAAGGCGTGAAGATATTTGCCCTTGCCGTAGAGCGTGACGAAGCCAAATGGCGAAAATTTATCACCCAGTACCGCACCCAAAACCTGCTAAATGTCATTGATAAAAATAACACCATTAACTTCGTAAAAGACTACAATACCATCGAATACCCGACTAATTTTGTACTAAATACCCAAAAGCAAATAGTGGGCAAACAAATAAATCCCGCAAAACTCGAAGAGTTTATCGCTTATTTAGACCAGAAAAAATAATCAATAAAAATTCCCAAAAACTCATTTGGCTCCGTAGTAATCCTCCGTTTCCTCTGTGGTATCCCTCCGTTTCCTCTGTGGTAAAAAAATAGTCATTATAGCATGAATCCTACTTTTTTTGCTTAATTTAGCACACCGAAAACTGTTGCTAACGATGATTAATATTTACCTCGACAAAATCGACCCAAACCTACTACTTGTACAATTTACTGATATTAGTTCAAATAGTATAGTTGCCCAAATTCCCAATCGGCGGTGGAGTCGCACCCGAAGATGCTGGGTTGTAGAAAACAACCGCCATAACATCGTGCTGATTGGCCAACTTTTTGGCAAAGAAAACTGCAACTTTTCGAGAGAAATCATCGTGCAGTACAAACCCGATGCACCCATTGAAGAAGTTAATCGGTACTTTATCAAACCACAACCAAAGCCCTACGCCAACACTCCCGACTACCGCCAAGACTACCTGCACCCCGTTATCGTGGCAACGGTAAAGCACCTGCAAGCACGGAAATACAGCTACAAAACCATTACCAACTACCGTAGCGAACTCATTAAAATGATTCACTTTTTTGCACCAAATGATCTAAAAGACGTATCAAACCGTGACTTTGAAACCTATCTCCATTATTTAGCCGTCAAACGAAAACTGTCGGGTTCATCGCTCAACGTGGCTATAAACGCCTTCAAATATTACCGAGAAAATATGCTCGAAGTTCGCTCAAAGGAGCGGTTCGTGGTGCCAAATATCATACAAGCCAAGCAACTCCCCGAAGTATTGAGTGGTCAGGAAATAGAATTGATATTGGCAAACACCCAAAGCCAAAAATACCGAACTATTTTTAGTCTAATTTATTCAGCGGGACTCCGAATTTCGGAAGCAGCCAACCTAAAAATTAGCCATATTAACGGACACACCAAGACGATTTTCATCAAAAGCGGCAAAGGCAAAAAAGACCGCTACGTAGTACTTTCGGATAAAATACTGACCCTACTACGGGAATACTACAAGCAATATCGCCCCATCGACTATCTATTTGAAAGCCAATTCGACCGCCAGCCCATCAGTATCCGAACAATTCAAGCTGTCTTTGCGGGAGTAATCAAGACCTGCCGCATCAAAAAACACGCCACCGTTCATACCCTTCGTCACAGTTTTGCCACGCACTTACTTGAATCAGGCGTGGATATTCGGTATATCCAAGAACTACTCGGACACGCCGACATCCAGACAACGATGCGATATACTCACGTACACAATGCCGCCCTCAAAAATGTAAAAAGTCCCTTCGATAAACTAAATATCAATTTTGCGGAGCAAAGGACGTAGCCGAACGAGGCTATAAAACTTACGATTCAAATAAAAGCCCTTCGTGTAGCCGTTCAGCACCATACGAACCTGCCGACTCGTCAGGATATTATAAACATTCTTATCCTTCCCGACCACAAAGCCATCAAACCCGTCAATCCGCCAACCGACCTCGATATTCTTAGGTTTAATTTTTATAAACACAATGTTAAATATTTGATTATCAGCAATTTATAATTATGCAAATATATAAGAAAGATATTGAAGACAAAAATTATATTGAACAATTAAAAAGATGCTAAATACTTGATTATTAACGGATTACAACTTTGCAATTATTTATCTAAAAAAAAGGCTTTTATTTTTTGGAAAAATCAAATGAAAGCAATATTATTGTGAACTAATCCAACATTTGGATTTTATAAACCATTAACAATCAACAGCTTATAGCTTTTCGCTTGCGTCTAATTATAAGTTGGAAAAATTCAACTCAAATTTCAAATGTGGACACCTGCACCAGAATCTTTAATTCAAAAAAATATAGAGTGGTGTAATGATATTTTAAGTCTTAAACCATCCTATTTAAAATTTTGGGAGTATATCAAAATCGAGCCAGAAAAGTGGAGTGAAGATACAATGGGCGATGAAGGTAACGGCTTTTGGGTTGTGGCAATTATTGGAAAAAATGTAATTTACTACAATGATATTGAAGATGGTTTTAACTTTTCAAAATTTACAACTTTTGGAAAAATTGATGAGTATAAGTGTTCCCAGTTAGAATTACATGAAATGATTATTAGTTTCTATGATGAGATTAATAAACTTGAAAAATCTCTCAAAATTCATTAATTGAGTTTATTGCATTATTCTAACATTCATTTGCTTATAGGCACTTGCAACAAAACAAAAGCGAAGTTTTGAAGCGTGAGTTCTCAGCAAAATGTCATGTTAAACGCATAGGCACTTTCGACACTCGATTAGCGAAGTTTGTAAAGTGTTTACTCTCGATAGCTTCTATGATTTTTGGTTCTTTTCACTCATAGTTATTTGCGACGTTTAATTAGAAAAATAATTCATAGGTTTTTTTCTCGAAAACTTTGCGGTTTTTACTATGTTTTTTATATCTTTGGGTCGCTTATTTTTCAGGCGACACTCGGAAAGAATAGCTTGCAAAGTTGATTTATCTCCAACGTGAGCAAGCAAGTAAAAGTTTGATAATCAACTAATTAACTCAACATTCGCTC
>JANNEN010000436.1:0-23051 GCA_031378715.1 Emticicia sp. | reverse complement strand
TTTTCGCCTAAATTATCTCTCTTTTTCCTTAAAGAGCGTTGCTATTCGCAGAAAAAGACAAAAAATTTAGACAAAAAATAATCAGTTTAAGAATGGTACTTTATTAATTTCCCATTCCTAAATCAAAAATACTATAGTACATTTCCGATTACTACTATTAGATACGATATTGGAAAATGTTTGGATTTGTCGAATGAAAAGTTTTGGTTCAATATTATTTTTGAGCTAAATACTTCATTAGAATTATATTTGAAAATCAACATATTTGCAAGTTGAACATATTTTCAAAGTTGCCTATTTCATTCGCCCTACTTCGGCATTTGACCACGCAAAATTTTTGATAAAAGTCTTGGAAAAAATCTCTTTAAGTAAACGCCCAGTATTTCTTTTCCACCCATATAGACCTCCTGTTTTTTGGCATAAATGGCTGCAACGATTCGGGTGGCACATTCTTCGGCTGACATTCCGTTGGCTTGGTTATCATCCATTTTGCCAAACTTACTACCATCGGCCGCCACGGCATTGTACGAAATATTGGTACGAATATACCCTGGGCAAACGAGTGTTATGGCAATATTATCTTGGTAAACCTCCGACCGAAGGGCATCAAAAAAGCCGTGTAGGGCGTGCTTAGAGGCACAATATCCTGACCGCATGGGTGTTGCCAATTTGCCCGAAACGCTACTCGTGACCGCAATTTGTCCGCTTCGTTGGGCTTGCATTGCGGGCAAAACTGCCTTTGTGAGTGCCACCACACCAAAGAAATTGAGGTTCATTATTTTCTGATAGACTGCCATATCGGTTTCGGCTACTGAGCCTCGCTGCGAAATCCCAGCATTATTAAATAGTACGTCTATTCTGCCCAGATGTTCGATAGCTAACTTGGCTTTTGCGGGTATTTCGTCAATTCTTTCCACATCCATCGGTAACAAAAATACTTGATTATATTTTGTATCTCCCTCAAAATACTGCCCAGCCAATGTTTGAATCGTATTTTTTACCCGAAGAAGTTCGTCTTCACGCCTGGCCGAGAGTATTAGTTTTGCTCCCTGCTTGGCAAATTCATAAGCCGTAGCCTCGCCAATACCTGACGATGCCCCAGTAATCCAGACAACTTTATTTTCAAATTTTCTCATTTTTCTCTCAATAATATTATCGCTTGCTGTGTTTTCTTGTTGTTGATGCAAAAGTAAGGTTTTTGAATGATAAAACGTTTATTCTTGGCAAAACCAAGTAATATTTCGGAACTTTGTGCTGTGAAGCAAACATTGTGTTTACCGAGCATCTGATTTAAGAATATGAACAAACAAGATATAAGAAAGTTTTCGACCGACCAAATAAAAACGTGGCTCGCAGCGAATGGCGAACAAGGTTTTCGAGCAAAACAAATTTCGGAATGGCTCTGGAAGAAATCGGCTTGGAACTTTGACGAAATGACTAATCTTTCGTTGAAAACTCGTGAGTTATTGAAAGAAAATTTCGAGATTCGAGCCGTTTCGGTGCTAAAAAAGCAGGTAAGCAACGACCGTACGATTAAGTCAGGATTTAAACTTTTTGACGGTAATTTGGTAGAAGGCGTACTCATTCCGTCCGATGACCGCATGACGGCCTGCGTGTCTTCGCAGGTGGGTTGCTCGCTGACGTGTAAGTTTTGTGCAACGGGTTACATGGCTCGCAAACGCAACCTTGATGCGGCCGAGATTTATGACCAAGTAGTGCTAATAAAACAGCAAGCCGAGGAGCATTACGGACAACCCCTGACTAATATTGTGTATATGGGCATGGGCGAGCCGCTGCTCAACTACGCTGGCTTGATAGATTCGGTTAATTACATTACCTCGCCCGAAGGCCTGAATTGGTCGCCCAAACGCATTACAGTCAGCACGGCGGGTATTGCCAAGATGATTCAGAAGCTGGGCGACGATGGTGTAAAGTTTAATTTAGCTTTATCGCTTCATGCCGCAAATGATGTAAAACGCAACGAAATTATGCCCATCAATGAAAGCAATACACTGCAAAACTTGGCTTCGGCACTGAATTATTTTTATAAAAAAACGGGCAACAGAATCACGTTTGAGTACATCGCTTTTAATGATTTTAATGATACCTTGCAAGATGCCAAAGAGCTGTGGGAATTTACAAAAAAAGTGCCTGCCAAAGTCAATATCATCGAGTATAACCCCATTGCCGAGGCGGACTACATAAATACGAGCGAAGATAAACTCACGAAGTTTGCTAAGTTTTTGGAAGATAAGGGCGTAATCGTGAACATTCGCCGCAGCCGTGGCAAGGATATTGATGCCGCCTGCGGGCAGTTGGCTATCAAAGAACCGCAGGTCAATTAGTAGTCGGGCGGCGTTCCGTTATTAACTTTCAGTAAAAATCTGCGATTTATGCGGGATACACCCAAAATTTAAACCAAAAAAAAGCGAACAATGCAGTTTTGCACCATTCGCTTCTTCGAGAATCTCTCAATAATTACTTAGGCATCACCAAAGTATCAATTACGTGAATCACGCCATTGCTTTGGTTTACGTCCGCAATAGTAACGGTTGACATACCACCTTTTTCGTCAGTCAAAACTACGTTTTTTCCTTTCAAAGAGGCCTTCAATGTACCGCCCTGTACGGTCGTCATGGTTGCTGTACCATTACCCGCCTTGATTTTGGCCAAGATGTCAGTAGCACTCAACTTTCCTGCTACCACGTGATAGGTAAGAATTGCGGTCAAAGTTGCTTTGTTCTCTGGCTTCACCAAAGTTTCAACTGTTCCTGCTGGCAATTTGCCAAAGGCGGCATTGGTTGGAGCAAATACTGTGAATGGTCCTGCACTTTGCAATGTTGGTACCAAACCTGCGGCTGTTACGGCGGCTACTAACGTCGTGTGGTCTTTTGAGTTTACGGCGTTCTCAACGATGTTTTTTGATGGATACATAGCAGCTCCACCCACCATTACAGTTTTTCCTTGTGCGAACGTACCCAATGAGATGAGTGCCGATACGAATACTAATGCTAATTTTTTCATTGTTTTTTGGTTGCGGTACGCCGCAGCGTTTTGTTGGAAATTATGATAGTTTTTTCGATTGTTGTTTGTTGATTTAATTAACGGGATTAAATCAAATTTGGATTTAATGCTCACAACAATTTTTTTGAATGTCTGAAAATTAGACGTTTATGAATACAAAATCTTTTGTTCATTAGAATTGTTTCGGGTTTTGTAAAATATAATATTGGGATTGAAGCTATTTCACAAAAAAAGGTGCTGACCGATTTGGTAGCACCTTTTTTTATTAAAACCTCACAGGGAAATTTAGTCAATATCCCAGAACAATCTGGTGGCAAAGACATCAATTGCACCCTGAGCAGTAACATTGGCAGCATTAGCACCCGATTCAGTATTTGGATAAAAGAATCTGACTGGTCGTCTTGCATCAGTTACTTGTACACTTTGAGGTGTAGCAGGAATGCCCGTTTTTCTATATTCTGCCCATGCTTCCAAACCATTGAAATTGGTGAATGCAATCCATTTTTGTGTCGCAATGGCGTTCAGTTTATTGGTTGAAGCGTCATAATCATAGTTTTCAATTTTACTGCCGATAAAACCCGCCGCACCCGCCATTGGCGTACCTAATGTACGGAATGACTGAGCGATACCCGCTTCAAAGTAAGATTTTGCAGTACCCGTTAAATTAACTCCTGCACCAAATCTTTCTTTTGCTTCGGCCAAGTTTAATTGTACTTCGGCAGCGGTCATGAAAATATAAGGATTGTCGAATTTTCCTTTTACCAACAAACTTGGTCCCAAGGGAGTAACGGCCGTAGCCAAAAAGCCCGAACTTGCACCAAAAGGAACGCCCAAATAATTAGCCGAGATTTCGGCTTTTGTGCTTAAGCCCGCCGTTGCTGTACTTTCTCCACCAACCGCATAGCCGATTCTTTTCATACGCATCGTATCTTTGGCTGCTTTCAAGCTGTTGATAAGATATTGCGTGATTCTTGGGTATCTGCCAAATGCCTGCACTGCACCGTTGGGGTCATAGCCAAAGCGATTATAAAGTGGGTTTGTTTTACCAGCAGTCGGCAAATAAAAACCAACACCGCCCGAGCCGACATCTTCGCCTGTGATATAGCCAGAGCCTTCCGAAACAATTTTATTTATTTCGCTTTTGATGTACGTATCTCTGCCTGATACTCGTGCTTGACGCATCAAGATTCTGAGTTTCAAGGAATTTGCAAATCTTACCCATTTAGTAGTATTTCCTTTAAAAACTATATCAGCACTTGTAAAGGCACTCGAGAAGGCGTTTGCTTTCAAATCAACGATTGCTTCATCTAAGGTTTTGATGAGGTCTTCATAGACTGCTTTTTGATCATCAAACTTTGGAGCTAAAGATTTTACACCTTTCAAAGCATCAGTATAGGGTATATTGCCGTACATGTCGGTTAATTGCTGAAACAACAATGACCGCATCACTTTGGCAGGTCCCTTCAAGAATTTTTGCTGATACGTATCAGCGTTTTCAATCACAAACTGATAGTCATTCAAATTATCGTAAAAACCATCCCAAAAATTAAAATCGCCGTTGGTAAAGTTATAAGCAAAAATAGTCGTCGTGCTAATATAACTATTTGACTGTGACCATTGTCCTGACCAATACGAAGCAGTTTCGTTGGGTATAACCATGTTCGATGCCGTGGTATTGAGTGCGTTGGTCAATACAAAGTTAGGCGAAGCAGTAGGCAGAGCATTCGGATTTGTATTTATATCCAAAAACTTTTCGTTGCACGAACTCCCCAGAAACAGGGCGAGTCCCAAGCATATATATGATTTTATTTTCATTTTCTTATCGTTTTTATTATTAAAATGATACACTAATATTTACACCGTACTGACGAACTGGTGGTGTTTGTCTGGTAGTATTGAGGCCAATACCATTGCCCGAACTTGTATTTCCGAGACCATTAACATCTCCACTAAATGAATTTGTTGAGATATTACTAAACTCAGGGTCGGTGTAGAAATTTTTCTTATCAACGATTGTAAATAGATTACGTCCAAAAATTGAAATACTTGCCCCCGAGAAAATTTTTGTTTTTGCCATTAAGGCTCTTGGAAGATTATAGGCAAAACTCACATCTCTGAGTTTGATAAACCAACCATTATTCACAAAGTTTTCCGAAATCAAACGATAATTATCTACCCAAAGACCGTACTCAGCCTCACGTACGTTAATTGTAGTATTTGGCGTAACGGTTTTTCCATCAGCATTCAATGTTGCTGAGTTTTCAAATACGTGTGGTACACGGTTTGATGTCCAGCCACCAGCACCCGTAAATGTCATCTGACGACCCAAATCGCTGTACATTACATTTCCACCACGGTACTCGAAGTTGAAATTGAATGCAAAATCACCGTAAGATAGCTTAGAACCCATACCAATAATATGGCGTGGTAATGTGCCACCCCTCTGCGACAACGTAGTTTGCCTTAAAGGATAACCTGAAGTTGGATTAACCAAAACATAGCCTGAGCCATCTGGTGCATATTGATATCCATCAGTTTTTAGCATCGGAAAACGCTGTCCTTTGATTACGTTTGTGTTTGCATAAGAGAAACCACCGTACTGAAACTCGTCAATGCCCGGGTATAAATCAACAACTTTATTGTCATTGAATGAATATCGCACACCAAAGTCCCAGTTGAGTTTACTGCTTCGCAAAATCAAGTATTTGAAGTCGGCTTCGTATCCCCAGTTTTTGGTTTCACCAACGTTTATCAACAAGAATGGAAAACCAGTAGTGTTTGGCACCTTCACGGTGATTACTTGATCTTTCGATTTTTGGGTATATGCCGACACGTCCAAGGTAATTCTGTTATTGAATAACTGAAATTCGCCACCAACTTCTGATGAATAAACAGTTTCAGGTTTCAAGTTTGCGTCAGGCAGTATATTTCCAACGGTCAAACCTACTGTATTTCCGTAAGGAAAACCGCCACCATTATTATAAGCCAAATCCAAACCATAGGCGGATATGTTGTCATTGGCATTCTTATTGAAGTTTACACGTAGCTTGGCATAATTCAAGATTTTACTCTTCAAGTTAGGTATCGCATCAGTTGCAATAAACGACAGGGCGGCACCATAGTAAGGATATGAATAAGCACTCTTTGGGCGACCTGCTTTGTAGAACAATGATGTTGCATCATAACGGAAAGTACCATTCAAAATCAACCAGTTTTTGTAGTTCGTTGATAAGTCAGCATAATAACCGTATTTGCGAGTCAATGTGTTGGCTTCACCACCACCAAGCTCTCCCTGACGATTAGACACGTTATATACCCCAGGCACAACGATTGAGCTTGAATTAGCATTGATACCTTTTGTAAATCTTTGGTAAATACTACTTCCCAAAATCAGGCGATTTTTGAGTGGTCCCAAATCTTTTTCTAACTGAATCTGAAACTCATTATTGATAACGTTTTCAGTGCCTGAGTAGTCCGAAACCGAACCCAAAATATCGGAACCAGCACGGTCGATACCTGTATAATCATCTTCGTTTGTGAACGGCTCTGGTACGTAGGCATCGTTTTTAGCCCAGTCAGAATAAATAAATTTACCCGTGCGACTTTTGCCAGTACGAGAGTTATTCATCACACCCAAACGATTGGTAAACTGTAGCCAGTTGGTGGCTTTATAAACCAAGCTAAAGTTACCCGAGATGTTAGCGTCTTTGTAGTTATTTCTATTATTGTCAGCGATAAAATATGGATTATTCAAGTAATCATTATAATACCCATTTGGGTTGGCAAATTTGTTTGTTTGCCAATCTCTCAATTCGTAGAGCGGTAAATTAGCTGGTTGATTTAAAATCTCACTATAAAAATCTCCCGAAGTACGGTCGTACGCTGCTTGCGTATAACTTGCCGTAAAAGCCGCAGTGAGTTTATCGTAGGTCTTTGAAGATGATAACCTGATTCCAGTACGCTCACTTTTATCACCAGGTACAATACCTTTGATTCTCTGGTTTTCTACCGAAAGATAAAAAGAGCTATTCTCATCACCACCCTGTACGCTTGCTTGGTTATTAGTAGAAACACCAATATCGAAGGTTTTTTTTCTGACATTCGGAATGGCCGAATAAGGCAGGATATACTTACTTCCGTCTTCCAATACCTTGCCCTGAATCCGCTGCGAACCATCGTAGGCATCACCGTATTGTTGGTTTTCGTAAGAACGCCAGTTTCCTTTCATTCTGACTAAATAGTCATTGCTGTAACCAGCCGTACCAAATCCCTGATAGTAATGTGAACCCGAGCCATACTGGTCTTGGAATGAAGGCAAAAAACTAATCTCCTCAAAGTTGGTACTATTTGAGTAAGCAACTTTGAGTTTTCCTTTTTCACCCTTTTTGGTTGTAATCACAATCGCACCATTGATACCCGCCGAACCATAGAGAGTAGCCGCTTGTCCACCTTTCAGAATAGTAACGCTTTCGATGTCATTTGGGTTAATCAATGCCAACACAGTAGAGGTTGTCTGCATACCGTCAAGCACTACCAATGCCTCGTTGTTACCCGTGAGTGAACGATAGCCACGCAATACAATTTTCACGGCAGGGTCAACGCTATTGTTTACGTTATAAACTGCCAAACCTGTGACTTTTCCAGCCAGAGCTTGCCCTAATTGCGGCGAGCGACCTACGGTTATGTCTTCCGTAGCTACTTTTGAATAAGCATAGCCGATTTCTCGCACGTTCTTTCTGATGCCTTGAGCCGTTACCACAACTTCATTAAATGTCGTTGCATCGGTTTTTAATTGCACATCAACAATCGTGCGATTAGTTACAGCGATTGCCTTTGTTTCAAAACCAATAAAACTGAAATTTAGTGTAGCGTTACCAGCGGCACTGATTTTGTAAACACCATCTGCGTCGGTAGTTACACCCTTAGATGTGCCTTTAATCACCACACTCACGCCTGGTAGCGGAGAGCCATCTTCCGACGAAGTGACCTTCCCCGAAATTGTTTTGTCTTGGGCAAAAGCAACGTTTGCCCACACCAGCACTATGCCAGCGAGTAGAAGTTTCCTCATACGGTTTTGTTAGTTTTTAGTTTAGTTTGTTACGCAATAATGCTATTGCAATAATGAAGTTATGAATAAATAACTCACTTCGCAAAGGAAATTGATTAAGTTTTTGGAGAAAACGACCAAAATGGTTAATGATGAGATTAACGTATAGATAAGTACTAAAACGTAATTGCTTGATAGTCAAGATGTTGCAAAGATTTAATTGAACAAATCTTGTAAAACACAAAACCGACAAATATTTTCATTTCTTGTCAGTTGCTGACTGTTTTTAATTAAAAACACCAAGGTTAGACTCAGATATTTTTGAACTATTGAGTTTCAGGTTAAACGCATTAAAAGGTGCAGAACTCCAAAATATTTGTAGAAGTTACGGTTTTGTTAGTTTTTAGTTTAGTGTAATTTACTATATATTGAAATGCAGTTTTAATGCGTATTTCCGAAATCTTTAAAAAAACTTGATAAATCTGTTTGTAAGTAGGAGCAGATAGAGTCTAATGTGCTAATTGTAATATTTACTTTTGCAGTTTCAATTCTTCCGATGTGAATATTTGTATCAAAATAAAAAACTTCTTGGGTAATTTTTTTCTCTTCACGCAGTTCTCGTACCCGTTTCGCAATTTGTTCAAGTAGTATTTGATTACAGATTTGCTTCATTCTAATACAAATAAGCAAACCGTTTAATAAATAAGTAATGACATATTTGTTATTATTTATTTATTAATGACACATTTGTCATAATTCCAATAGTGGAAGGATAACTAAATCTTTATCTTGAACATGAAAAATTTATCAAACACCTGTCTTTTCAATTTTTATGCAAAATTGAGTCTTTATCTACTTATTTATCTTAGGGGCGTTTTTTACAAACACTGGCTGTGAATCTGCACTTGAAACAACAGCAGAGCCAGCGACTACACTTCAACAAGCAAAGGAAACAGTTGAATCAAGCTCAAATTTTGTACAACTTAACTCCGAAGTTCAAGCACATTCAAAATTATTGCAGGAGAAGAAAATTGTGATTAAGAAATTGACAGCGGAAGAACAGCGTTTGTTCAATGAAAAAATCAACAATGTCAAAAATGAAACTGATTTAATAGCCGCTTTTTCAACAATTTCTAACAATGGCAAAGCGATTGTTTCATTCATCAAGAAAACTGCCAATTTAACAACCCAACTAAAAGCAGAAATGGTATCAAAAAAGATTGATGAAACAATGCTTCAAAAGGTCTTTGTTTCAATATCAGAAGACAGGAAAATGGCAATTAAGAAACTTAAATTCCCAAGTTGTGATTATTGCAGTTCAACTGCTTTATATGCGTATCAGAGTGCAGAATCTTCATTTAACTTTGGAATGGCGGCCTGTTCTGCAACCACTACACTTGGGTTCGTAGGTGCTATGGGTTCAGGACCAGCGGGGCCAGTAGTTACTCTTGGGACTGGCCTTTATAGCCTTTGGTGTATAACCTCAGTTTATATGAACTATGATAATGCCATGGAAACAGCATTTGCCCAATTAAATTCTTGCTTTGCTGCTTGTATCCAATAACAGATAATCATTATTTTGGTAAAATAAACTGTAGTTTTATTTGAAATTCCCTTAGAAATGTTTAATTTTAGATTCACATTGTTTTCAACCAAAATTAATATAACTTTATGACACAAAAAGAAAAAAAGCAAGTCGCATCTGGGATATTGATGGTTTTTAATATTATTGCTGTCAATAGTTTTGTCATTCCTCATGCAATTAAGTCAGAGAATCAATTATACAATGCGTCAGGTTTATTCTTAATCGTTGGTATTGTTGGATATATTTATGTTTCATACATAACCAAACCTGACGAAGCAGAAAAAGTATAATAAATAGTAAAGCAAAAGCCTTCCTAATTTCAATTTAGGAAGGCTTTTTACTTTTAGACCTTATAATAATCGGGTTAATTTCACTTACCAGATCTCCGTCTTGGTACTAATTGCACATCAAGAATCGTGCGATATTCTACTTTGACTTTTTGAGCCTTGAATTTGTTCAATTTGAAAATCAAACTTGCATTGCCAGAAGCAATAATTTTATAAATACCATTTTCATCAGTAGTAGCACCCTTATCAGTTCCTTTGATTTTCACACTCACGCCCGAAAGCGAAGAGCCATCTTTCGAGGACGTAACCTTTCCTGATAGTGTTTTGTCTTGGGCAAAAGCAACGTTTGCCCACACCAGCACTATGCCAGCGAGTAGAAGTTTCCTCATACGGTTTTGTTAGTTTTTAGTTTAGTTTGTTACGCAATAATGCTATTGCGATAATGAAGCTATGAATAAATCTATTGGTTCGCAAAGAAAATAGATTAAGTTTTTGGAGAAAACGACCAAAATGGCTGATGATGAGATTAACGTATAGATAAATACTAAAACGTAATCACTTGATAGTCAAGATGTTGCAAAGGTTTAACTGAATAAATCTTCTAAAACACAAAACCGACAAATATTTTCATTTCTTGTCAGTTGCTGACTGTTTTTAATTAAAAACACCAAGGTTAGACTCAGATATTTTTGAACTATTGAGTTAAAAAAAGTTTTGATTCATAAAGAGAATATTCTAAATTTGATAAAATATTTATGTCAATGATTAGCACAAAAGAAATAAATCAGTTGCCTCGAACCTTAGAGGAATTCATGCGTTGGGAGCCTAATGATGGTTTCAAGCATGAGTGGAATGATGGTGAATTGATAAAATTTACAGGGATGAAGAAGAGACATTTAACCTTGATTCGTGTATTGAGTCGCTTATTTTTGAAAACAAAAGCCCATCAACAAGGTGGAGAATTAATACATAAACAAGACGTACAAATTAGTGGTATTCAACTCCGTCGTCCTGATTTAGCTTTTTTTAGTTCTTTGCAGATCGATGAAAGTTGGAAAGAAGAAGAGCCTATTCCCGAATTTGCCATTGAAGTTATTGCTACATTCGACCAAATAAATCAAGTAAAAATTAAGCTAACAGAGTATTTCAAAAATGGAGTCAAGGTAGTTTGGCTGATATATCCCGATGAAAAAATAGTCGAGGTTTATACTTCTCGAAAAGAAGTGAAGATTTATTCTGATGCTGATATTTGCTCCGCCTCACCAGTTTTAGATGATTTTGAGATAAGTGTAAATGAACTTTTTGAGGAAAAAATTTAACCCTTTTGAAAGTATTTGATTATCCGTAATTAAATTTCATTTCTTGCCATTTGCTAAGTATTTTTCATGAAAAAATGCGAATCTTTGTGTGATTATTTCACTTAGATAACACAAACCATGATACCCAATCTCCCTCTTTTCGTTTCCATTTTCTTTGGATTAGCAACCTTTGCCACGCTCGTACTTTTTTATTTGGCAGTAAAAAAATCTAATAATTCAACCACCCAAAACAAAGCAGCGTATGTGCTTTTTGGCATGATATTTTGGCTTATTCTTCAAGCCGTTTTGACATTGAAAGGCATTTATAACACCAATACTGATACTTTTCCGCCAAAAATTATACTTTTTGGGGTGCTTCCTGCCGCCATTATTATTCTGGGTTTGTTTGTTTCGGGGGCGGGTAGAAAATTTATCGATGGCTTGCCTTTGAAACATCTGACGTATCTGAATGTTGTTCGTATTCTCGTGGAGCTTACGCTATTTTGGCTTTTCTTGAATAAAGCCGTACCCGAATTAATGACTTTTGAAGGGCAAAATTTTGATATTTTGGCAGGAATCTCCGCTCCATTCGTTGCGTATTTTGGCTTTACGAGAAAAACACTTAGCCAAAATTTTATCTTAATTTGGAACTTCGTTTGCCTTGCTCTATTAGTCAATATCGTAGTTTTGGCTTTGCTTTCAGCCCAAACGCCTATTCAAAAATTCGGCTTTGACCAACCAAATATTGCCATTATATTTTTTCCATTTAGCTGGCTACCTACGTTTATTGTTCCCGTAGTTTTATTTGGACACTTGGCGTCAATTAGGCAATTATTGAAACAAAAAATTGAATAAAATATCGCCTCGGGTGAGGGTTTTTTGTAGTTTTGTAGTCAAAATACCAAAGTTCAGCATGACCCCAAAACAACAAGGCTTTTTCTTTCCTGCCGAATGGCACACCCACCGAGCTACGTGGCTGAGTTTTCCGCAAAGTTCCGATTCGTGGGATTATGGCGACCGTTTGGAGCGAATATATCCCGCTTACATGGCGTTCGTTAAGGCAATCACTGAAAGCGAAAAAGTATGTATCAACGCCAAAGACGAAGTCCATAAAGCACTGATAATGAGTCTATTAGACGAATACGAAGTCGATAAAAATGAAGTTGAAGTACTCCTTCACCCCAATAATGATTCGTGGTGCCGTGACCACGGACCAGCCTTTTTGATAAATCCCGCTACCAACCAGCGAATGATTGTTGAGTGGGGTTATAACGCTTGGGGAGGCAAATATCCGCCCTTTGATGATGATGACAAAATCCCCGTACGGATTGCTGAATATCTAAATCTGCCTTACGTTGTGCCAGGAATAATCATGGAAGGTGGCTCGGTGGAGTTTAACGGGGCGGGTACGGTGCTGACCAGCAAATCGTGCTTGCTGAACGAAAACCGAAATCCGCATTTGAACCAAACCCAAATCGAACAATACCTCTGCGATTACTACGGCGTAGAGCAAGTGCTATGGGTAACGGAAGGCATAGTGGGTGATGATACCGACGGCCACATCGACGATACAACTCGCTTCGTAAATGCTGATACGGTGCTTACCGTAGTAGAAACCGACGAAACCGATGATAATTATCTGCCCCTCAAACAAAACCTCGAAGACCTCCGAGCCATGCGTTTGCTCAACGGTAAAGCCTTGACTATCATTGAGTTACCGATGCCCGATGCCGTTTATGACAGTGGCGTAAGGCTGCCCGCATCTTACGCCAACTTCTTGATAACCAACAAATCTATCATCGTGCCGACCTATCGGTGTGATAAAGATACGATAGCTTTGAGCATCATTCAAAATTGTTTTCCTAAGCACAAAATTGTGGGCATTGATGCCACCGAAATTATTTGGGGTTTAGGTAGTTTTCATTGCCTTTCGCAACAAGAACCAATTTAATGTGGGGCGAACTTACAGTTCGCCAATTAAAAAAATATGCCAAATTATCACAAAAAAACTTTTAAATCCATTGCCAAAGCTGCCAACGGTGATGTGGACAACGAAACGGTATTTTATTACCAACAACAAGATAATGTGGTATGGGCCGAGTACAGTGGTGGATCAATAATAAAAGGCTTTTTGTTGGCAAAAATCCTTGAAAATGACACCTTGGATATGCGATATGAACACATCAATCGGGCGGGGGAACTGATGACGGGCGTTTGTCAATCAATACCCGAAATACTGCCCGACGGACGCACAAGGCTGCACGAATGCTGGCAGTGGACGAGCGGTGATTTATCTTCGGGTGAATCAATTATCGAAGAAATTATTGAATAAATAGCGGAAAAAGCGGAAATTTCGCTTAATTTTGGGCTTTCAAATTACTTCAATGCTCCAAATTGATCATTCCGAAGTATTCTTTTACTCAACAAAAACACGCTTCATCACAATAAATTTTAACGTTTAGAGTTGTTTATTGACGATGATTCCTTTAAGTTTTCTATGAAGAAATATAACATATATATATACATTTCGTTGGTTCTCGTTCAGCTTGCTTGTCAAATCACCAAGAAATCCCCTCCAAGTACTAATCAGCCAATTAGTACAAAGCCCAATACTGATGTTTCTTCGTTCCCTTCGCCCGTTCCTGCAACCGTCATTAGTGAACCCGTGGTGGAAGCAAAGTCCGAACCCGTGGCGATAAAAGTTGGCAACGTCGAACTCAAAACATCAGATTTGAAAGCGGCTTTTGAAAACCAAGTTTCGGAAGATACGCTCACGCCTAAGCAGTTTTTGGAGCAGACAATCAACGACCAGCGAGTAGTGGCCGATGCTCAAAAACGGGGCTATGCCGACACCGAGGCCTTCAAGGAAGAAATAGCGGGCTACCGAAGTATGCTGGCTGAATCGTACCTGACCGATAGCACGACCATCAGGTACTTGCTACAAGAAACCTACGCTTGGATGAAAGAAGAAGTACGGGCGGCTCATATTATGTACCAGATTTCGGAGTTTGCCGAACCCGCCGATACTGCCGCAATCTATCAAAAACTGATTGATATTCGCTCCAAGGTTCTGGCAGGGGAAGATTTTGCGACTTTGGCACAACAGTTTTCACAAGACAAAAAAACAAATAGTATCGGTGGTGATTTGGGTTGGTTTAGAGCCTTGCGAATCTTGTACCCACTCGAAAAGGCGGCTTACACCACGCCCGTTGGGCAAGTTTCGTTGCCTGTACGCACCAAAGGGGGCTTGCATCTCGTAAAAGTCCTCAACCGCCGACCGTACAGTGGCAGTGTGTTGGTTCAGCACATTCTAAAATCTTCACCGCCAAAAAGTGCGGATTCGCTTGCCGCCAAAGCAACCATAGATTCGCTTTATAATCTTGTTAGTAGAGGGGCAGTTTTTGAAGAAATTTGCAAAAAATATTCGGACGATGGCAAGACTAAAAATTATGGAGGGTTTTTACCCGCATTCGGTATTGGTGGTCGGGAAGAACTTTCGTTCGAGCAAGCGGCCTTTGCCCTAAAAGAGGGCGAAATCTCGAAACCCGTGCGTACCGAATTTGGTTGGCACATCATTAAATTATCTAAGAAAACCCCTTTGGAGTCATTTAAGGAGGCTTCTGTAAAACTAAAAAGCAAAATTGTAACGGATTCACGGGGTGATGTGGTGCGTGAAAACACCCTCAACAAATTGAAAAAACAAATGCAATTCGTTGAAGATGAGGCCGTTATTAATAAAGCATTCGCCGCCGCCGATACCAATATCTTGATAAAAAAATGGAACTATGCCCTCAATGATGAAGTTGTTGATAAAACCATTTTTAGCATTGGGCGAATGGCTTTCAAGACAAAGTCATTCTTTGAGTTTGCCGTTGATCGCCAAACTTTCGAGCGAATCCCAGTGGGTTTTACGCCCACAATGTTGATGCGGAGTTTCTATAAAAAGTTTGTTGAAAATACCGTGAAAACCTACGCCGAAGAGCATCTCGAAGAAATAAATCCAGAATTTAAAACTCTGATGAACGAATACACAACGGGCTTGCTGAAAATGGAATTGCTTAACGATTTGGTCTATGAAAAATCAACGAATGACACTACGGGACAACGACTTTTTTACGAAAAAAATAAAGAAAAGTACCGTATGCCCGAGCGAATCTTGGCCACTACGATAGCCTCGAAAGATGCCAAGATTGTGTATCAAGTAAAAGCGATTTTTGAAAAAGGGAAACCTTATAATTTGAAAAGAGGCTATCGTTCGCCCCTCTATTATGCCAAGTTTTTGAGCGATTTAACCCCCGACCACAAAAAAACGCTTACGTACATCTTAGATATTATGCGTAAAAATAAGGGCTACGTATTAGAAATAGGCGGTCACGCTGACCAAAACGAAGGTGATAATGCAGCCGCCGAACGACTGGAAAAAGCTAAGGTGTTTTTGGTAGCCAACGGACTGCCTATTGAGCGAATCATTGAAAACGATTATGTAAAGACCAAGCCCGCCGATAAATTTGATTGGACAAAAAACCAACGGGTGACATTTATGTTTTATAGCAATAGTAAGAAAGATGTCGAGAAACTATTCAATGCCAAAACCCCTAATACCATAAGCATTGAAGATGGGTATTTGAAGCGGGGAGAAAACAAATTTGCCGATATTGCAAAGTGGGAAGTCGGCACGCAGTCGGTAGTAAAAGACGGACAATTTGCCGATGTAATTATTGAGCAAGTAGAACCCGCTCGCTACAAAACCCTGCGGGAATGCCGAGGGCAAGTGCTAATCGACTTCCAAAAATCACTCGAAAACCAGTTTAAAGCCGATTTGATAAATAAATATCCCGTAAAGCTGAACGACGAAGAGATTCAAAAAGCATTGAATAATAAAAAATAACAAACCTCTTTTTCCTCTGTGGTAGCTCTTTATTAACTTTGTGGTAAAAAATAAAAAATCACTCGAAAACCAGTTTAGAGCCGACTTGATAAATAAATATCTCGTAAAGCAGAACGACGAAGAGATTCAAAAAGCATTGAATAATAAAAAATAACAAACCTCTTTTCCCTCAGTGGTAGCTCTCTGTTGCCTCTGTGGTAAAAAAATAAAAAATCACTCGAAAACCAGTTTAGAGCCGACTTGATAAATAAATATCCCGAAAAGCAGAACGACGAAGAGATTCAAAAAGCATTGAATAATAAAAAATAACAAATCTCTTTTCCCTCTGTGGTAGCTCTCTGTTGCCTCTGTGGTAAAAAAATAAAAAATCACTCGAAAACCAGTTTAGAGCCGACTTGATAAATGAATATCCCGAAAAGCAGAACGACGAAGAGATTCAAAAAGCACTAAACAATAAAAAATAACAAACCTGTTTTTCCTCTGTGGTAGCTCTCTGTTGCCTCTGTGGTAAAAAAACAAAGTACTAAAATTGAAATAAAATGTTAAAGAAATTATTCCTATTGATTTGCCTGCCCATGTTGGCATTTTCGCAAGAAGCCCCCGTCAATATTGACCGCATCATTGCTAAGGTCGATAATTACATCATCTTACGTTCGGAGGTTGAGCAATTATACCAGCGAGGCCAACAACAGCAGCAACCAGTGAGCAAATGTCAGGCTTTAGAAAGCATGGTCGTAAACAAACTTTTGGTAGCAAAAGCCGAAATTGACTCCGTTCTGGTTGATGACAAAGACGTAGATGCCCAACTTACCGCTCGTATGCAGCAGATGATTCAGATGTACGGCAATGAAAAAAACATCGTTGAGCAATTCGGAAAATCGCTCGAAACGCTCAAAAGTGAAGTGCGTTCACAAGTACGAGAGCAAATTACAGCCCAAAAAATGCAAGGAAAAATCACCGAAGGACTCAAAATTACACCCAATGAAGTCAAGCGATTTTTTACCCGAATTCCGAAGGATAGTATTCCCGAAATACCAACTGAAGTTGAGCTGGGACACATCGTTCGCTTGGCAAAAGTAACAAAAGCCCAGAAAGAAGAGTTATCAGAGAGATTGCTTGATTATAAACGCAGGATTTTGGCGGGAGAAAAGTTTGAAGACTTGGCCAAAGAATATTCGGAAGACCCAGGTTCTCGCCAGTACGGTGGAGATTTGAGTTGGTCGCAACGGGGCAAGATGGTACCACAGTTTGAAGCCGCCGCCATGCGATTGAAGCCCAACGAAATGTCGAATGTAGTGGAGTCAGATTTTGGTTTGCACCTAATTCAAACCCTCGAAATCCGTGGACAGGAATTTCACGCCCGCCACATACTACTACGCCCCGACTATAACCGCTTAGATGCCAGTGATGCTACGAAGTTTTTGGACAGTATTCGTACCGAAATCGTGAAGGATAGTATCAAATTTGAGAAAGCCGCCAAGGATTTTTCGGAAGACAAACAAACCCAAGATGGGGGCGGAATGTTGATTGACCCGCAGACGGGAGCCAGCCGACTACCCTTAGATGAGTCAATGGATCCGACGCTTTACTTCACGATTGATTCGATGAAAGTTGGCACGATTACTGTACCTTTGCCTTACCGCAGTGAGGACGGCAAAACGGGTGTCAGAATTATTTATTACAAAGCAAGACACGCCCCGCACCGAGCCAATCTGAAAGATGATTTTGAGCGATTGAAAGAGTTTGCAACCATGGAAAAAAGAAACGTAGAAATAGAAAAATGGTTCAAAAAAGCCACTGCTGATGTCTATATCAAGATTGACCCAGAATTTGAGAGTTGCAATATTTTTGGTAAAGACCGCATAAGTGGTGGAGTTGAATATTAAACAAGAATTAAGAATTGAGAGTTATGAATTAAAAATTAAAGATGTTTCAAATGAAAAATCGCATATTTTACACATCATAACTTATATCTAAAAATAAATGAGCAAAGTTACATTTACTTCGGACGTAGAAGCTGCTGATGCCCTCAAAGCGGCATTTCACCAATTACAAAAAGAAATCGGGCAAGTGATTGTCGGGCAAGACGAAACCGTTCGTCTGCTACTAACGGCTATTTTTTGTCAAGGTCACTGCCTTTTAGTGGGTGTACCTGGTCTTGCCAAAACGCTTTTGATTCAGACAATGGCTTCGGCACTTGATTTGGATTTTAACCGTATTCAGTTTACACCCGACTTGATGCCTTCGGATATCTTGGGTTCGGAAACGCTGGATAATGAGCGAAATTTCAGATTCATCAAAGGGCCTGTATTCGCCAATATCGTACTGGCTGATGAGATAAATCGTACGCCACCAAAAACCCAATCGGCGTTACTCGAAGCAATGCAGGAGTTTGCCGTGACCGTTGGTGGTAAAAAACACAGCATCGGTCGCCCGTTTTTTGTATTGGCTACCCAAAACCCAATCGAGCAAGAGGGTACATACCCGCTACCCGAAGCCCAACTCGATCGATTTATGTTTATGGTTACGCTCGATTATCCGACGTACAAACAGGAGCTTGACATTGTAAAAAATACAACTTCCGACCGCAAAACAACGGTCAATAAAGTACTGACGGGTGACGAAATTCTGTACTTTCAGCAGTTAGTCCGTCGTGTGCCAGTGCCTGACAATGTGGTAGAATACGCCGTGAGTTTGGTACACAAAACTCGCCCGAACGCCGAAATGTCATCAGTTGAAGCCAACAAATATTTGGAATGGGGTGCGGGGCCGAGAGCTTCACAAAACCTAATTTTGGGAGCAAAATGCAACGCTATCATCAATGGTAAATATTCACCCGACATTGAAGACGTGAAAGCCGTGGCCGTTTCGGTGCTTCGACACCGTTTGGTACGAAACTTTAAGGCCGAAGCCGAGAATGTTTCAGTAGAAGAAATTATCAAGAAAATGTTATAGAAGTCTATGAGTTCATAAACGAGAAAGCTCAATGGCCGTAGGTCGTTGAGCTTTTATGTGTTTAGTTGTTTTAGGTATTTATTGAGCCAGTTCAAATATAGATGCGGTCTTTCACTACTCCTCTACTTACCCAAAGACCGAATTCTTTCTGCCAATGGAGGCAACATTTTTGAGGTAAAAATCTCGGAAATAGCGGGTACTCGGGCTAATTTTTTGGCACTTGCAAGCAGCAGTATTGAGCGTTCTAAACGCTTCAAATCTACATCGCCGATACCGATCTGTTTTCCTTCGGGGTGGCTCATTTCGCCCGCAAAAGTACCCGTCAGTCGGCCCAATTCTATGGCTTCATTGGCATCGGGACTTGCTAATTTTAGGGCATCAATACCCAGTTTCGGATTTTTCACCGAATCTATTAATCCTTTATTGATACCATAAACCACTTGTTTTACTACTTCGGGGTGGTCTGCCAAAAATCTCGGATTTACCATCACGGCACTTCCATAAAAATCTTTCAGCACTTCATCAAATTTGATAAATCTTATCTTACTCAAATCAATTCCTGCTGATTTTGCGGCTGCCGTAATGGTGGTAACGTAGCCAAACATTCCATCAAATTTTCCCGAAAGTACGCTTTTTAATAAATCACCCATGCCTGCCGCTGATGGCTCGATGGTCACTTTATTGACATCAATTTTGGCCAGTTGAGCATAGGCAGGAAAAGTGTTGAGTGCCACGTCGGTTCCATGCCCAATGAGTTTTTTACCTACAAAATCTTGCGGATTTTTGATAGCACTATCAGCCGCTACAACTATTGTAGAGGGCGAGGCATTAAACATGGCAAAAACCGCAATTGGGGCTTCGTTTGGCCTATATTTAGCGGCCACTTCTATCAATGAATTGATGTCGCCATAAGCCATATCAAAACCTTCGGGCATGATGCGGGGAGCGGCAGTATATGCTCCCATACCTGGGGTGTATTCGATGTTTAAATCGCTAAAATATTTTTGTTCATTGGCTTGATGAAACCACGCTTGAGCACCCGTAAAGCCCGAATTTAATAAAAATCTAACCCGTTGGCTTTGTGCCAGCGAAGTGATTTTTTCGGTTTTTATTGGCAAAAATTCTCTGGTAAAAATCTCGCTCGAAGCAGGTATTCGGGGTAGCGGATACGAACTGGCTATCAAGGAAATAGCTTTGTTTAATCTTTGTTCACTTACATCGCCCATACCCAAAGTTTTGCCCTCGGGATTACTCATTTCTTTCTTGACTGTACCTATCAACCTTATTTTTTCTACCTCTTTTCGCAAGGTTTTACTATTCTTTTCAACCGCGTCCATTGCCATATCTACATCAGCGACGGTATCACGTAGTCCTAAATTTATGGCCCGCACCAGTGCCGCCACTGCTTTCGGATTTTCTTCAATAAACTTCGGCGACATCATCAAAGTATTACCACAAAACTCGGGTGTAAAATCTCGGTATTCGATAAATCGAAGCTCCTTTTGTACATCAATAAAAGGCGAACAAGCAGCCGTAATAGTATTGACAAAACCGAATGTTCCTGCGGTTTTGCCCGCAAGGGTATCCTTCACCAAATCGTACATACTGGCCGACGAACGAGCAAATTTAATATTGGTAGTATCAATGCCCGCCCGTTGGGCAAAGGCAGGAAATGCTTTGAGTGCGGCATCAACGGGATGCCCGCCAATGGTCTGATTTTCGAGATCTTTGGGTGTTTTTATGGGGCCATTGGCCGCTACCGCTATCGTTAGAGGCGTGGTATTGAAACCGATATAGACTGCTATTGGGGCATTTTTGGGGTCGGTTGCTACCAAATCAATGAGGGCGTTGAGGTCGCCATAGCCACCATCAAAACCCTCGGGTATGATGCGTGGCACTACGGCGGCCGCACCATCGCCACCGACCAACTCGACCTCCAAACCCGCTTGGGCGAAATACCCTTTTTCTTTGGCAACATAAAAACAAGCCAAAGGCCCAGCAGGCCCCGAATTAAGCAAAAGTTTGATTTTTTGAGGGGGAGAAATAACCAATAAATCTTGATTTGGTAGAACACCAATAGCAGCCAGATTTGCTAAAAAACCTCTCCTTGATATTTTCATATTGATTGATTCTAAATAAATTGAGTGCGAAAATTAGAAAAAATATTCTGATTTTAATAGACTTTAGGTCATATTGTTCAATTCTTTTTTATTGTTTCAGACCCAATAACATCTAAAATTTCAGATATTTTAAATCATCAAAACTGTTTCAAATACGTAAATTTCATAATAGACAATTCGTTTCGATAACCATCAAATTGCTTAGTGGAACTACTGTAAATTTGCCCATTGTTTGAATTATAAACCAGATACAAAAACGAAAGTGCTTGAAATTCCCAAGCAAAACGGATATTCCAAACATCTCGATTAGCGGGTGAATTATGTTGGTAGAAAGACGTTAATTGTAGGCGTGGATTAACGGCAAGGCGTTTAACGGTCAAAGAAGGCATCATCAAAAGCTAATAAATCTCGCTGAACACCGTAGGGATTGGTTTGAAAGGCAACTGTATTGCGTTTGTCTAAGAATGGGTCAAGGTTTACACCCACTAAATCGTATTCAAAATAATCAAAATCACGTTGTAAATCAGGCACTCTCACGCCTTTTTTACCCAAGGAATCAGGACAAAAAAATCGTTAGTGTAAATTTTCCGTTGCAAATACACCGATAACATCCCCCGCCGACGGCTACGCCAGTCAGACACCCCCTTCAAAGGGGAATTTTTAAAAACTGCAACGGAAAATTTACACTAACGAATTATTTGGGTGAAAATTGGCACGGTGGTATCATTCGCTCGAAGGGTTTGTTTTGGATTGCCGCCCGCCCTGGCGATGCCCTAAATTGGAGCCAAGCGGGTGGTTCGCTTCGGGCAGAAGGAGCGGGCGTTTGGTGGGCAAGTATGCCTTTTAATGACCGAACACGTTATGTTGCTTTCGTAGAAAACCAAAAAGAAATTGAAAGTCGCTGGGACAAACGCTTCGGTGACCGACAAAATGAATTGGTAATCATCGGTCAAGACTTGGATAAAGAGCTGATAATGAGCGAGTTAGAAGATTGCCTTTGCACCGAAGACGAAATAATGCACATGGAAAACAAGGGGAAATTCGACGACCCATTTCCCGTTGAGATTTAAAACCATAAAAAAACCGTAGGCATTTGCTTACGGTTTTTTATTATAGGCCTGTAATAATTGGCTATCTTACAAGATAAAAATGTTTTACCTATGGTCACTCACTTAACTATGTGGCTGACCAATTTTGAAGAGAACTTAATCAGCTATTTTATTTCGGTCAAAATATCTTTTTAGTAAATCTGAAATACATATCGAACCGCAACTTAGTATTATGCCTGTGCTTTCTGTTTTTTCACCCAGATAGTTATAATCAAAAAATATTGAACCAATACTCGTTATAAGTAGTCCACAGTCAATAGTCGACAAGTCCACAGTAAGCTAATGTGCTAATAATCAGTTACTTAGTCATTTTTAAAATTGATGATTATATTTATCCCATTACTTAGCACCAACTATTCCAATAAATAGTAGGGAAAATTCTAAATATTTTGACATAATTTTAGATTTTATTTCGTTTGGAAAACCCAAAAATAATATGTGTTTTAAAAGCGTACCGTTCCAAATATTTACAGTAAACCCTCAAATTTCATGCTGAAATACCAAATTAGGATAGCACCGCCAAAAAATAAAAACCAAACAGTTTTTTGATTTCTTTCAAGTAATGCGATGAGTTTTAAAAAAATATATAGTCCCATATTTTGGGTCTATGTTGAATAGCGTGGGTAATTGAATTTGAGTTTACCAGCAATGAAGTAAATCATGTTGATAAGATTTTTGATATTTCTGAACCCTCTCGCTCTTTTTTTTGCAAGTTGAATTTTTGCATTTATGCTTTCA
>JANNEN010000429.1:0-8912 GCA_031378715.1 Emticicia sp. | reverse complement strand
CAAAACCAAAGCAATGGTTTGTATTCCCGCCTCGGAAGCAGATTATTTGTCAGTTGCGGCTGATTTACCCTTTAAAGTCGAATACCACGACAGCGAAATTATTACGATGGGATTAGCATCTTTTTGGCACGAAACCCTTGTCATGAACATAGGGACAATTCTACACATATTATTTTCGGATAATGATTCTTATTATGTACAGGGTAGTAACTCGGGCGTTCAGATTCCGAGATTTGAGGGCGGGTATTATTTGCCCGATGTGATGATTGTGAAAGGTGAACCAGTTTTCAAGGAAAAGTCTTCGGCTATTATCACTAATCCGTATATTGTTGTGGAGGTTTTGTCGAAGGCAACTCAGGATTTTGATATAACCGAAAAGCTGCACGAATACAAGCGTTTGGAAAGTTTGCAGCAGGTTATTTTTGTGAGTCAAAACGAGTTCTCGGTGATGAGTTATCTTCGCTCGGAAAACCCAAATATTTGGCTCAACCAAGATTTTTATGATGAAACCGACATCATGCAAATCGAAGGAAAAGATGTGGCTTTGAAAGATATTTATAAGAAAATTAAGTTTACGAAATAAAAATTTCGTTTGAAAACATTAGCAACATGATAGCAACAAAAAGCATCAAGGAAACGATTTTGGCCGAACTCAAAACCAAAGCAATCGTTAGTATTCCCGCATCAGAAGCAGATTATTTGTCAGTGGCGGCTGACTTACCTTTTAAAGTCGAGTACCACGACAGCGAAATTATTACGATGGGATTAGCTACACCTAAACACGAAGCCCTTGTTATGAACATAGGGACTATTTTAAATATTTTATTTTCTGAAAACGAAAATTTAATGGTTTATGGCAGTAATGTTGGCGTTCAGATTCCGAAATTTGAGGGAGGATATTACATGCCCGATGCCTTGGTTGTGAAGGGCGAACTTGAACTGATTGCGAAATCAAATTGTATCATTTCCAATCCGTATATTATTGTGGAGGTGCTTTCGCCAGCAACATCAAAATTTGATACGTCCGATAAATTTGACGAATACAAAACCCTCGAAAGCCTCAAACAAATTATTTTTATTAATCAGCATAAAGTATCCGTTGCTTCGTATATTCGTACTGAAAAACCAAATACGTGGCTTCACCAAGACTGCCGAATTTTGGAAGAATCCATAACTATCGAAAACTCGGAGGTGTCATTGGCTACTATTTATCGGAAGGTTAAATTTGAGAGGTAAGGCTTTAATTCAAAGATTTTCCCACTCTTGACGACTAACATCTACTTGTTTTAGTAATCTGCTCAACAGGGCAATACCAATGTCGCTTTCATGGGGATTTGGAATTACTAATTTCAGATTTCCTTTGAGCAAATACTGATGTTTACCACCAGATTCAGGACCAACAAAACCTATCTTTCGCAAATAATAAATTAAATCGCTTCTCTTTGTGGGTTTAAATGCTGGCATATTTCAGGCTGCTTCAAGTACTGAATTTAAGTCAATATTATCAACAACAGGCAAAAAATGTCCGTGACGAAGCCCAACAATTAGCCAACCTTCAAGTACTTCGAGTAATTGTTCACGACATTCTTCAAGTGTACTTCCGTAAGCCAGCACACCCTCAAACTCAGGTATTTCGCCAAAATACGTATTTTCTTCGAACTCATAATGAGCCTTTCTTAGAGCCGATTGTAGATATTCTGTAATCATTTTTTGATTTTTTTCTCGTTTAACAAACCTACTCAAAAAGTTTTATTCTACAAAAACAAGACTTGAAAATATACTAATAGTTTATTAAAAAAAGCCATAAACAACTGATAATCAGTAGCTTATGGCTTTCATATTTATTCAAACAAAAAATCAAAACTCTTCGTCAAGCGAAAATGCCATCTCGCTTTTCTGTGACATGATACCTGATTTTTGGTACTCCCCTACTCTTTTCTCAAAGAAATTGGTTTTGCCTTGCAACGAAATCATATCCATAAAATCAAATGGATTAGTTGCGTTGTAAGTTCTTTCCAAACCCAAAGATTCTAATAAGTGGTCGGCCACGAACTCAATGTATTGGCACATCAACTCGGAGTTCATACCAATCAACGAAACTGGCAAGGCATCGGTTACAAATTCCTTTTCGATTTCGACGGCATCACGAATTAAACCATAGATTTTTTCGGCAGGATATTTATTTTCGATGTGCTGTGTATAAAGCAAGCAAGCAAAATCACGGTGCAAGCCTTCGTCACGAGAGATAAGTTCGTTTGAGAATGTCAAGCCTGGCATCAAACCACGCTTTTTCATCCAAAATATTGAACAGAACGACCCCGAGAAAAATATACCTTCCACCACTGCAAATGCTAAAAGTCGGTCAATAAAATTTCCGTTGTCAATCCACTTCAAGGCCCAATCGGCTTTTTTCTTCACGCACGGAATATGATCAACGGCGTTGAGCATTTTGTCACGTTCAACGGGGTCTTTGATATAAGTATCAATCAACAACGAATAAGTTTCGGAGTGAATGTTTTCCATCATAATCTGGAAACCGTAAAAGCACTTAGCTTCGGCGTACTGAATACGAGAAATAAAATTTACGGCTAAGTTTTCATTCACGATACCATCAGATGCCGCAAAAAACGCAAGTACGTGCGAAATGAAATGACGCTCACCATCATTCAGCTTTGCCCAATCTTGTAAATCTGGCGAAAGATCAATTTCCTCGGCTGTCCAGAAAGATGCCTCGTGTTTTTTGTAATATTGCCAAATATCGTCGTGCTTAATCGGAAAAAGCACAAAACGAGTTTTGTCTTCAATCAAAAGGGGTTCAACTAAGAGTAGTTCAGCGTCAGTCATCGGAATTTTCGTTTGGGAGTTATTAATAGGAGCTTGTTATGATTTGGAATATGTTGAATCAAATATAAACATATAATCAAAAATTTGCAATGAATGTTTTCGTAATTTTTTCAAATAATTTCTAACTCATTGATAATCAAGTAAATGAACGGTAAAATATTTTCTACCACAAAATTTTGTCAGTTTTGTCATATTTACCGTAACTTTACAAACCAAATAAAAAAACCTAATTACGAACGCTTCAACCTCAAAAAACCACTTATGTTTAAGAAAACTTTTATCGGAATCATCGTCATTCTGATTGCCTGCATTGGGCTGTTATTTACGCCTTCATTTGACCATATTCGTAATTTTATTGCTTGGGGAAAACATTCGATTTTCGACTATAAAACTCACCCCGTGCGTTTGGTTGAAAGCGGCGATGCCCCCCAAATGTGGCCACAAGACTCGCTTTACAACAAAGTAGAGCTACCCGACTCGCTTTTGGCTCAATTAGATTCCAATAATACCCACGCTTTTTTGGTGATTCAAAACGGTAAATTATTATACGAAAAATACTACGACGGCTACACCAAAGACAGCATCAGTGGGTCGTTTTCGGCAGCAAAAAGTATCGTTTCGATGCTCGTGGGCATTGGCGTGAGCGAGGGAAAAATAAAATCTCTGGACGAGCCAGTGGGCAACTACGTACCGCATTTCAAAGAAGGTAGTTTAGCAAAAATCAAGATAAAAGACTTGCTTACGATGAGTTCGGGAACGAGTTATAAAGAAGGTGATGCCAGCTACATGGGGCTTGCCGCCAAACTTTACTATGCCGATGATGAGGCTTATGTTGTGAACCTCATGGAAGCCAAAGAACCTGCGGGCGTTGATTGGGAATACCGCAGTGGCGATACGCAAGTGTTGGGACTTTTGGTCGAAAAAGCCTTCGGAAAGAACATTTCGGAGCTTACTTCCGAGTATTTTATGAAACCAATGGGGGCAGAAAGTGATGCAAAATGGTTGCTTGATGGCGATAGTAAGCACGAAAAAGCCTTCTGTTGTTTCAATGGTGTGGCCCGTGATTACGCTCGTTTTGGCGAATTAATCTTGACCAACGGCAAGTGGAAAGACAAGCAACTCGTTCCTGAAAGTTATATGAAAACCGCCACCGCACCCGCCAGCTACCTCAAAGACCCCACCGAAGACGGCAAACCCGTTGATTATTACGGCTACCAGTTTTGGATTGTCAATCACCGTGGCATGGCCGTACCGTCAATGAACGGGCTTTTTGGACAATATGTATATGCAATCAGAGAAAAAAACGCTATCATTGTGCGTCTGGGCGAAACGGCGGTCGTGAAACCAACGCATCATTATCAACCCGAAAATTTTACTTATATTGATGCCGCAATGTCGATTTTGAAGTAGTTTTTTAAAAAATAAAATCGTAATTCATTAATAATCAGCATTTTATCTGTTCGTAAGTAGTAATTTATAAATCTTAAATCCAATAAATCATGCAATCATCGGGCTTTAAATTTAGGTTACTTATCGGCCTCGTTATGGCTATCGTAACGCTCATTGGTTATTACAGCAAAAACCAAGTAAACCCCATCACGGGCGAAAAGCAACACATCGACCTCACACCCCAGCAGGAAGTGGCGATGGGGCTACAATCGGCTCCGCAAATGGCACAAGAATACGGCGGGCTGCACAACGACAACGAAGTGCAGCAGCAAATAAAGGCCGTGGGTTACAAATTAGTGAAGCAAGTTGATGACGAAATCAAGGCAAAGGGCATGAGTATCCCGTACCAGTTTGACTTTCATGTGCTGGCCGATGACCAAACCGTAAATGCCTTTGCCTTGCCTGGTGGACAGATTTTCATCACCGTTGGTTTGCTAAAACGGCTAAAATCAGAAGATCAATTAGCGGGCGTATTGGGGCATGAAGTCGGACACGTTATTCATCGACACTCGGCCCAACAAATGGCAAAATCAGATTTTTATAATGGTTTGGTTGGAGCAGTAGCCACGGCAACCTCCGACGGAACGGGTATGGGCGGCGGACAAATTGCCCAGTACGTGGCTCAGATTCAGGAAATGAAGTTTGGGCGTAATGATGAATTACAGTCCGATGAGTTTGGCGTAAAATACATGGTGCAGTCGGGCTATAACCCCAGTGCCATGATTGAGGTAATGGAAATATTAGCCGAAGCAAGTGGCGGCGGAAAGCAACGGGACGAGTTTATGAGTTCGCACCCCAGCCCCGAAAACAGGATTGCCAAAATTAAGGAACATATCGCTAAATATAGTAAGTGATTTATTGGTGATAAAGCGTTTTTCTTACCGTAAGGATACAAAAAGTGCCGTTTTGTATCCTTACGGTAATTTTTTGTGTAAACACATCTAAGTAGCCGATAACTTCGTATATTACTTAAACCAAAAAAAACACCTAATATAATTTTGTCAAAACCGACTGCCATATTGATTTTCGCACAAGATGTTTCGCAAGAAATATCTCGTAAAAATTTAGCTCCTCGTAATAATCAGGGAGCGAATCGGCAGGTATTTAAGCAATTAAATAGCTTTGTGGGGCGAACTTCAAGTTCGACTAACTTACCCGTTTTTTACTCAAATCAATTAATTACAAATAATACGAACGCTTTCGGCAAACAACTTTCCGAAGCCATACAAGTAATTTTAGAGAAAGGTTTTGAAAAAATAATATGTGTAGGCAACGATTGTCCCGCTCTCAATAAAACACAAATTTTGGAAGCTGCCGAAAAACTCCAAACAGGCGATTCGGTCATTGGCCCCGATGAGCGTGGCGGTGTTTACTTGCTCGGCATTTCGAGGGATACTTTTAATGCCAAAATTTTTGAAACTATTGCTTGGCAAAGCAAAAATATGCTGGAAAGTTATTTTAAATTATTTCCACAACAAAACGTTTCATTGCTCGAAACCCTCGCTGATATTCATACATTTAAAGAATTACAGACTTACACTTCATCAAAATACTTCATTGCTTTTTTACTGCAAATTATTAAAAAACTTACTTCAAAGATAGCTTATCTTTATACTTATCTATTTGATAGTCAGTTAGTTAAGTATTCATCTCTTCGAGGCCCGCCCGCTGTTTTAGTATTTCGTTTTAGGTAAATCAAACATTTATTTTTTAGTATAACAAAATCGGACATTTCTGCCCGTCAGGATACTGTACATATAATCAACCGTAAATCACATAAAATGAACACTTACTACAACCCCGATGACCTCGCTAAGTTTGGTAAAATTGGCGAGTTTGGTGGCAAAGATTTAGCCGCAAAATTCTTTAATTATTACGGCGAAACCTTCAAAGATGGAGCATTGTCGGAGCGTGAAAAATCGCTCATCGCCCTTGCCGTGGCTCACGCCCTCAAATGCCCGTATTGCATTGATGCCTACACCGCCGACACGATTACCAAAGGCTGCTCGGAAGACGAACTCATGGAGGCAGTTCACGTAACAGCCGCTCTTGCCGCAGGCGTAACCCTCGTACACAGCGTACAAATGATAAACAAAGCCAAAGAGCTGATGATGTAAAAGTCTAATTTTGAGTGAGTGAATGATAGAATGAGTGAATACCGCTCGTGAAATATTCTATCATTCACTCATTATATCATTCACTCATTGTATCATTCAACATTAAATTATGAATCCAGTAAAGAGTTTAAAGGCACTAAAAAGTCAGTTGGGCGAGTCAGCATATCAGATAAAAGTGCTGAATGACGAAGAGAAAATTGGCAAAAAACTCCCACTTTTTCGAGAGAAATTGAGCAATATTGGCTTGTTTCCGCTGAAACCCACAAAACTGGAAATCTTTCAGATAAATGTCGGTAAAATGTGCAACCAAGTTTGCAAGCATTGCCACGTGGACGCTGGCCCCGACCGCAAGGAAATCATGACCCAAGAAACAATGCAACTTTGCATTGACATCTTGAAAAAACACAAGTTTTCAACCCTCGATTTGACGGGTGGAGCTCCCGAAATGAATAATAATTTTAGGTGGTTTATCGAAGGTATTCGTGCAGTTGATGCCGATATTAAGATTATTGTTCGATGTAATCTGACCATTATTTTGGCAAATCCGAAGTACCATGACTTGCCGCATTTCTTCAAAAAACACAAAATAGAAGTAGTGTCTTCGCTGCCCGCAACGAGTGCTTCCCGCACCGACTCGCAGCGTGGCGATGGTGTTTTTGAAGATTCGGTAAAAGCTTTGCAAATGCTTAATGCTGTGGGCTATGGAATCGAAGGAAGTGGGCTAAATCTAAACTTGGTTTATAATCCATCGGGGGCATTTTTGCCCGCTGGTCAGGCAGGTTTGGAGAAAGAATTTAAGCGGGTGCTGAAAACAAAATTCAACATTGATTTCAATTCACTTTTTGCCATTACCAATATTCCGATTAGTCGTTTTCTTGACTATTTGCTTGTCAGTGGCAACTATGGGGCGTATATGGACAAAATCGTGGAAGCCTATAACCCCGTGGCGGCCGCCAATGTGATGTGCCGAAACACCCTCTCTATCGGTTGGGACGGCTATTTGTACGACTGTGATTTTAACCAAATGCTCGACCTAAAAGTGGCAGCCAAAGCCCAACATTTAAGAGATTTCGACTACGACGAACTCACCAAACGCTCAGTAATCGTAAACCAACATTGCTACGGCTGCACAGCAGGGGCGGGCAGTAGTTGTGGTGGGGAGGTAGCTCCCTAAAAAGCCAAGCCCCCTAAACCCCAGAGGGGGAACGAAAAACGCCCTTGTCAGTGTCCGCACTAACAACGAAAAATTTATCAAAGATTATAATCATTTTTTGAGCTAAAATCAATGAGAGAAAAATATTCACTCATTCGCTCATTCACTCATTCACTCATTAGATTAAAATGGAAAGTTACTTAGAAACCACGATTGATGTTTACAAACAAGCCGCCGAAAAACCCGATGTTGGTTTGTGCTGTACCACTACCCCAGTTTGGGCTTTGCCGGGCTTAACGATGCCCAAAATCATGCAGGAAATGAACTACGGCTGCGGAAGCACCGTCAATCCCCGTGATTTGGTCAATAATCCAACGACGCTTTACGTAGGCGTTGGTGGAGGAATGGAGTTACTCCAATTTTCGTACTTCAACCGCCAGAAAGGTGGAGTCGTAGGCATTGATATTGTCGATGAAATGTTGGCGGCTTGCCGTGAAAACATGAACGAAGCCGAACGCCTGAACCCTTGGTTTAGCAAAGATTTTATTGATATTCGCAAGGGAAATGCCCTCAGCTTGCCCGTAGAAGAAGAAACGATTGACGTAGCGGCACAAAACTGCTTGTTTAATATCTTCAAAGCAGAAGATTTAAAACTGGCTTTGCAGGAAATGTACCGAGTGCTAAAACCCCGTGGAAAACTCGTAATGTCGGACCCGACTTGTGAGCAAGAAATGTCGGACGAATTGCGTAACGATGAGCGTTTGCGTGCATTATGCCTCACGGGTTCGATTACGCTCAAAGATTATATCAAGATGATAACTGACGTAGGTTTCGGAACGGTCGAGATTCGTGCGAAACGTGCCTACCGTGTACTTTCGCCCAATCATTACCCGACCGATGAACTAATTTATATCGAATCAGTGGAAGTTTGTGCCATCAAAGACCCAATGCCCGCCGATGGCCCTTGTGTGTTTACAGGAAAAACTGCCATTTATTTTGGCAATGAAGATTGCTTCGATGACAACGCAGGGCATATTTTACTCCAAAATCAACCCCTTGCCGTTTGCGATAAAACTGCAGGTGCATTAGGCAACTTGGGCAGAAACGACATTTTTATTTCAGATTCCACTTGGTTTTATGACGGTGGAGGGTGTTGTTGAAAATTAAACGCAGGCAGGGGTTTTGAACCCTGCCTGCGTTAATCAAAAGAAAAAATGAACAAAAAACTATATTTATTACTGCTCATGGCAGTATGTTGTGCTACGTCTTTTGCCCAAATCACCACTGCATCGCTAAATGGTGAAGTAAAAAGCGACAAAAATGAATCATTGCCGAGTGCAACGGTTAGG
>JANNEN010000368.1:0-14313 GCA_031378715.1 Emticicia sp. | reverse complement strand
AAAAAACTTTGGGCCTGTACGCTCGAAGATGGTCTGGTGTTTAACACCAACGTAATCGATAAAAATAGTCCGTGGCAAAAGTCAGCCTTGGCAAATCGGCGGGTTTATAAAATGAAATTTAACCCAACAAACCCATTAATAGCCTACGCAATCGGAGATTTTGTAAACTGGAAAACAACCGATGGTGGCAAAACTTGGTCGGAAATTACGCCCATTCAGGCCGCTATGAGGTGTTATGATGTTTGGGTGTCGAAGAAAGGTACTGTTGTTTTGGCAACAAAAAATGATGTTTTTATGAGTGTAGATGAAGGTAAAACTTGGAAAAAAAACCTCTCTCTTACGAGTCCAAAAACAATAAAGCAGCTTTGGGTACAAGAAAACGAACGGGTTTATGTCGTGAAAGATGACAACAAAGGTCTGTACAGCGATGCCAACACAAACTATGCGGTTTGGAACGATATTTCGTTTGACCAGATGCGAAGGGAAGAAATGCCCTACCCCGAACTGGAAGAGTTTCATGCCTATGTGGTGCAAAGTGGTGAGGTTTTTCATGGTTTTACGGTGGATAGAAGAAAAGTGAAATTAAGTGCCAAATATTCACTTGATGGCGGACAAAATTATCAATTTTTTTTGAGTCCGAATTATGTAAACGAAACCGTTTTTGTAGGAAATGACTTAGTTTTTGCTACAAAAAACGGTGTAGTGGTTTATAAAGACACCCGACTACAAGAACGAAACGCTGGAAGTCTGCAAGGTGAATACCGAATGTTTGGCGTGAAACCTGGCGTGGGGGATAATAATTTAATCGGACTAAGTACCAAGGGAATGTTTTTGGTGTTAAACCTTGATAAAGGAGATGCTTACGAAACCCTAAACCAAGGTGAATATTATAATAGTTTTTCGGTAGAAGCAAAAAATACTTTTGTTGCCGTTGAGGCCGATAAACTCAATTTTATAGGCTACACGCATCTCGAAAGTCGGAAAATCATTCCCTTACCCAATAATACAAGTTTGTATTTGACCAATAACGGGCAGTTAGGCCGATGGGTGGGTAATAGTATAGGAAATCAAGCCCTCGGAGTTACGAGTATTATCGAAACAACCATTACGCCCATCATTGATATTTACTATAATACGAGTATAAAAACCGTTTTTTGCCTGCTGCGTGATGGTAGATTTATGACCATTCTTATGCCCGATGCCAATAATAGTACCACAATGGTTAGGCAAATTTTTCAGTTTCAGTTGCCTATTAATACTTTCGAGGGTGCTTTGATTGAAGAAATGACTGCTGATGGAACGCAAATCTTGGTGAGCGATAAAACTAAATATTTATTCTTAATTCAAGGCACGGCAACTGATAAAAAACTACAACAAATTAATACCGATGCTCTTAAAGACTTGAAAATCAACCACTTAGAGTATTCGCTGAAATACCAAAAACTATTCATAGCCACCGAAAGAGGGGCGTTTATGGGAGAAAATATTTTGTCAAATACCCCAAAGTGGACGAATATCAGCAAAGAAATTGGCGAACAACCTTGTGTTCATGTAGAACTTCGATCGCTTGATGGTCAGGTCTCGGTAATGACTCGCTACAATGGTATTTACTCAACAACGCTCTTTGCTGAACCCAACCAAATCGTTACGCATGCACCGAGATTCTTCAATACTGCTCCTTCTCCCACGTATTTTTGGGATAATATTCTAACGCCTGCTATCTGCAATCAATCAAAAATAAAGATTGATTTTACGACCAATATTCCGCCAAATTCAGCCGTAAAATACCTCGTAGAAGTGTCGGATATTAATGGCAATTTTCCTGCCGTGCCATTTATCCTGAAAGGCGAAGCCACCCAAAGCCCCGTTGAGGTTGATTTTGTAAAACCCCAAGACCAACGGGCCAATTATTTTCGGTTTAGGGTGCTGGCAAGGGGAGCAGTAACCGCCGTAGGCACGCCAACGTCCCTCATCGAAGTTCTCAATGATAAAAATTTCACGCACGAAATCATCAAAAAAATATTGGTTTGCGATAAAGAAATCATCGAACTTAAACCCGCAAAAGATATTGATGTTGCACCCTACGTTTGGCAAAAAGACAATACAATAATTGCCACAACACCAATCTATAAAACCGCCCAAACGGGGCTTTTCAAACGCACCGTAAACATCAACGGCTGTAACATAAGTTCGATTTTTGATGTGAGCGTTTCACCCAACATTCGCCCAGCTTTCAAACCCAATATCGGTTTATTCTATGCAGCCAATACCTGCGTCGTTGATTCATTCAAACTTTTTGCTGATTATAACGCCAGCAATAAATACGTTTGGTACCGTGATGACTTGGTGATGAATAATGCCAACGAAGCCGAAATTTTTGTAAAAGACAAAAGTAAATACAAAGTTTTGGTGACAAGTAGCGAGGGTTGTAGTGCTATTTCGGAGCCAATTCAGCTAAAAACCTGCGATAATGGCAACGATAGCAGAGCTTTGATAATAAATCCGCCCGTGATTGTGGCCGATAAAAAATCAATTTATTCTGACGAAAAAGCCGTGTTGAGTTTTGAAGGTTGCTCAAACGTTAATCTACAATGGCTCAAAGATGCCGAGCGAATCACGGGAGCTAATCTGAAAACCTTGGAAGTAAAAACTGCGGGTAATTATGCCCTACAAATCGAAAAATTTGGGTGTGTAGCCACTTCAACTGCACTCAAAATAAGTGTCGAAACCATTCTGGCAGTCGATGAGGAAATCCCCAGTTTTGATATTGAGGTTTACCCAAATCCGACGGAGGATAACTTGATTATTTCTATTCCTTCCCGAATAAATAGTCCGATTAGTTTAAAAATGACTAATATTTTGGGTAGATTGATTAAAAATTACGATTTAGAGCAAGGTCAAAAGCAAATCATTGATGTAAAAACATTGCCCGAGGGAATGTATTTTTTGGTTTTTGAAACAAACGGAAAACGGGTTGTGAAAAAAATTATCAAAAATAAATAATTTCTTTACAACCTTTCCTGAAGTTTACGGTCAGTACATAAAAGAACATAAAAATGACTCGAATTTTGTTACTATTCATGGTTTCGATGATAGCATTTTCCTGCGATATTGCCAAGGAAGATTCCATCGGAAAATCGGCTACAATTGACGAAAATCCAAGTAGTATATTTTTTACGCTACCCGACGCAAATCTAACGATTGACCCAAGGGCATTAGAAAATCTGAAACTCGCTAACTCGCTGATAATGAGTAAATTACCTCAAAATGGTGAAGCCAAATTTATCGAAAATGGTCACGTTTTTTATCGCTCTACCAACCCCCAAGCAAGCAATGATGCCTTCACTGTTACAGGAAAAACCAGTGCAGGAGTCGCAGTGAGCGAAGAAATTAAGATAAGTTACGTAACAAATCAGGGAGCTTTGCCGTGTTATACTGGCACGCTGGGCGATAAAGCATTGGCCGAAACGGGGCAATCGACCGAGATAAATGTACTTGCCAACGACCGAACTTGCGGCGTGATGGATAAAAATTCTTTGCGAATTGAGCTACAACCCAAAAACGGAAAAGCGTCTGTTATCAACCAAAAAGTGGTTTATACCCCCAATGCTGATTTCTTGGGCGAGGATACATTTTTCTATCGGGTAAATATCAATAACAACAAAAACGCCGTAGCACCCGTGGAGGTTAATGTATCGGAATCGAAGGAGTGTTTGGCGGGTATCACCGATGATATTGTTAATATTTTGAGCTACACGGCTGGCACTGACTTGGTGTTTGATGTACTCCAAAATGACAAAATATGCAGCATTTACCAAAAATCAACGCTACGAATCATAAAAAATCCTGCCACGGGAACACTCCGAGTGGGCAAAAATAACGCAAATAATGATGTAATTTATTTCAAATCGGATACCGCCCCAAAAGGCACGCAGAGCTTTGAATACGGGCTTTTTCGGTCAGAAAAACTTTATGTAAAAGCAAATGTCACCGTAAATTTTAATTAAATTCATATAGCCTACACCATCTTTACCAGTTTTTGTGCAGTCAAACGACCGTGAATTATTAGCAGGTTGCCTCCGACGAGACTCGCAGGCACAAGCGACTCTTTATCATCAATATAAGGGTCGCTTTTTTGGCATTTGCCGACGCTATGCCCAAAGTCGTGAAGATGCCGAAGATTTGCTGCAAGATGCGTTCGTAAAAATATTTTTGAATATTACTGACCTCCGAAACGCCGACCAAATGAGTGCCTGGATTAGGCGAGTAGTCGTGAATGTGTGCATTGATTATTACCACAAAAAAAAGATTTTCACAACCATTGACGAGATTCCCGAACTGCCGTCGGCTAATTGGGAAAGCGAAAATCCGATTAGTCAGCTATCGAACCAAGAGTTGCTTTCGGCTGTAAATGAACTACCCGATGGGGCGAAAATGGTGTTCAATCTATTTGTAATTGACGGATTTTCGCACCAAGAAATAGGCGAAATGCTCAATATCACAGAAGGAACATCGAAATCACAACTGTTTTTTGCAAAAAAATTACTTAGAAAAAAATTAGAACTTATCGGAATAAGAGCATAATGGAAAATTTTGAAGATGACATAGAACAAACGTACCACGAGCGTTTTCATGATTTTGAAGAAATGCCCGATGATGCCGCATGGAGCAAAATTCAGGCAAGAATCGCTCCCGAAACCGACAAACGCCCCGTGGTTTTTTGGTGGAATAATTACCGAAATATTGGCATTGCCGCCAGTATTTTGCTCGGCTTGCTGTGGGGTGGATATTATTTTCTGAATAAAAATACGGCACAGATGAGTAGCGTTTTATCAAATAAAATACCTGAAAATACCCCAAAAACTACTCAAAATCTGCCGAAAAGTCAAGTACTTGAAAAGGAAATTGAAGCAACAAATCAAGCTCAAAATGCTACAAAAGTGGGCATTAAAGTTGATAAATTAGCCAAAAACAAAACGATTATTGAGAATATTCAGCCAAAAAAAGAGTCCGATAAAAGCACAGAAATTAACCCAAAAGAGGAAAGTTTGCCAAAAATAGCAAGTAATGTTTTACCCCAAAAAATAGTAAACGAACCTCAAAAAACTGAAAATCAAACAAAAATCGTAGATAATTTTCAGCCCAAAATAGCCCAAACCGAACCGATTTTAACCCAAAAAAACACCCCAAATCCAGCCGAAGAATTGGCTAAAAAACCTAAAATTATCACTGAAATTGCAAAAACAAAACCACAAATTGAGAAAGAAATTGTAGCCGTAGAGGTGCTAAATAAAGAGAAAATCGAAACTATATCACGCCCAGAATTGGCTCTGACCGACCGCCTAAAATCTGATATTAACTTTCCAAATATTAATGAAAAATCAATACAAACCATTGATAATCAAGTTTTTAAAGAAAAGATATTTACTAAAAGTATTGCGACCGTTTCACCCAAAAATGGTGATTTTGCCGTAAATATTAAACCCATTGAGATTGTTTATATTGAGCCAGTAGTTGAGCAAGATTTCAGTGAACGACAACCAAAGCAACGCTTGGTTTTTATTCCACCAACTGAGATATATGCCAATGTAAGTCCGATGTTGAGCTACTACGTTTTTTCGCCTAATCGAGCCGATGATTTGGTGGTCAAAGATTTTAATAGCTCGGCGAGCAGGCTAAGTTTTGCGGCACAAGTGGGCGTTGTTTATCCGCTGGGCAAAAAAACAGACTTTCGTACGGGATTGAGTTTTATGGCGGGCAAATCAAATATTAGTTACGGTTTTACGGATATTAACCAAAACACCGTAAAACTTATCGACGAGCGGACAGTCGAGTTTCAGCCCATCAATAACGCAACCGTGGAGCAGCGAAACTGGCAATATTTGGAACTACAAACCGATTTGCTTTATCACGTACGGCGGTTGCATGCACTGTCGTTGGGCCTGCGGGCGGGGGTGGCAATGTCGGCACTCAACAAGCCCGTTTTCAATGGTCGCATTGGCTACCGAGTAAGCCGACCAATCAATAATCGGGTAGCTTTATGGGTCGAGCCTTCGGTTGTGGTGGCTTTGTTGTCGCAGCAATCGTTCGAGAATCGTTTTCTTTACCGCACCAATGGTTTCAGCATGACGCTGGGGGTGAGTTTGCTAAGGCGGGATTGAAAAACGTAATCGTAAAGTTTGAAAAAATCCGATACATTTATCCGTTAGTTTCTTCTGCTTCAAACGCCAAAATATCGCCAGGCTGGCAATGAAGTGCCTCGCAGATAGCCTCCAAAGTCGAAAAACGAACGGCTTTGGCTTTTCCTGTTTTTAAAATCGAAAGATTTGGGAGCGTAATAGCTACTTTTTCTGCCAATTCTGAAAGCGACATTTTCCGTCGAGCAAGCATCACATCAAGGTTTACGATTATGGGCATAGAGGTAGTTTTCAGACAGTTAGTTCATTTTCTTCTTGTAGCTCAACGCCCCGCTTGAAAATTTGGGAGATGAGGTAAATTATTCCTGCCATATAAAGGTAAGAAAACCCAGTTGAAAGTTTAAATTCAAGCTCATTGCCTCCGTCTATCATTATAAGGAAGTATTTGTTGTAGAAGTTACCAAATATTTCAATCAACCAAATACCAAAAATCAGCCACGAAATTTTTTCAATTTTTCGAGCCATTTCTTGCGAAAAAGGACTTTGAATGTTTATATTCGAGAGGGTATTTTTGGAAACCTCCCAGATTTTAAGCACCAAGAATGTTTCTACAATCATAAAGCCAACGTAAACTATGAAGTGATTTGGATACTTTTCTTTCATTGTCTGAAACGTTATTTCTAAGTTGTCAATATTTATTACCGGTAGTTTGGTAAATTCAGCCGAAGAGCTGAGTAATCCAAAAAAACTCATGATGATGACCGCCCCGAATATAAGCAACCAGCCAACATAGCCAACCCAAGCAACGACTCGCAAAATATTCAGAATTTTTTCGGTTTTTGTTTTCATAAAAATATGTATTAAAATATTTATTGCGTTACAAATGTATAATTTATTTATTGATAAACAATAAATATATAATGTTTATTAGAAAATAAATATTGATAAACAGATTTTTGTTTTGTAGCACAAGTTTCTAACTTGTGCTTTCGGCGGCACAATTTAGAAAATTGTGCTACCAACAAAGCCTATTCAAACACACCACTCATAGTTTTTGTTATCTTTGTAAAAAAATCAGATTTGCTTAGAAAGTACTTTTGTTTTTCTCCGAAATTGTTTTTCAACACATAAATCATTCAAGAATTTTAGTATGTTTTCGATTCAGAATATTGGCGTAGAAGCCTTAGTTGAGCAATTTGGCTCGCCTTTGTATGTCTATGATGGGCATAAAATAGAAGAGCAAATTGCCAAAATGCGGAGTGCTTTTGCTGGCACAAACCTCAAAATAAAATACGCTTGTAAAGCCCTCACCAATGTCAGTATTATGAAACTGATGCGTAAAAATGACGTTGATATTGACGTTGTTTCGATGCAGGAGGCACATTTGGCGATTTTGGCGGGTTATGCTCCGCACCAGATTCAATATACACCCAGTGGCGTGGCGTTTTCGGAGGTGCAAGAAGCCGTCGAAATGGGGCTACGCATGAACCTCGATTCGTTGCCGCTACTCGAAAAATTTGGACAAACCTACGGCAATCGTTTTCCGATTTGTTTAAGAATTAATCCGCACATCATGGCGGGCGGAACTTTGAAGATTTCGACGGGGCATAAAGACTCAAAGTTTGGTATTTCGATTGAACAAGCCCACGAAATCAACGAAATTGTACAGAAATACGACCTAAACGTAGTCGGTTTGCACCAGCACACGGGGTCAGATTTCAAAAATGCTAACGTGATAATCGAAGCTGCCGAGAAACTTTTTGAGTTAACTTTTAAATACTTTCCCAATATTCAATTCATTGATTTGGGTTCGGGTTTTAAGGTCGCCTACAAAGAAGACGACAACGTGACCGATATGGAAAAACTCGGTGCGGGCGTAGTGAAAGTTTTCAATGATTTCTGTGAGAACTTTGGTCGTGATGTAGAGCTTTGGTTCGAGCCTGGCAAGTTTTTGGTGAGCGAAAGTGGGTATCTGTTGGCACGGGCAAATGTGGTAAAATACAGCCCCGAACGCAATTTTGTTGGCATTGATTCTGGACTAAATCACCTCATTCGTCCGATGATGTACGATGCTTACCACGAAATTATTAATGGGTCAAATCTTGACGGTGAGCCAAAAGAAATGTACGATATTGTGGGCTATATCTGCGAAACCGATACATTTGGCAAGGATAGAGAGCTGCCAAAGACCGAAGAAGGCGATATTATGGTCATAAAAAATGCAGGAGCGTACGGATTTTCGATGGCATCGAACTATAATTCACGCTTTCGTCCCGCCGAAGTTTTGATTTATGAGGGAAAAATCCACCTCATTCGTGAGCGGGAAACGATGGCGGATATTCTGAAAAACCAAGTGGTCATTGATTTGTAGAATCACTAAACACAAGAAATGAGATACGGAATTCGAGATAAAGCATTGATTATCAATAAGTTAATCAATATGTTTTACCTCTTATTTGTGTCCCAATGCTTACGGATGCCGAAATCGTAAAGTCGAAATTATTGACAGGATTTGAAATAAAAGTTGGTGATGTAACGGCATGAGAAATTATAATTAGGACTTTCACGGTAGGGAGAGTGTAGGACAAGTTCATTTTAACCACGGAGTTTCACCGTATCATAGAGAAATACTCTGTGAAACCCCGTGATAAAACTCTTTTAACTCCGTGGTTTGAAAAAGTTTTACCAACTTGTCCTACACCCATGGTAGGGATTATTTATTGTGTAGTGAAAAATATTTAGTATTTTTGAAAATAAAAATTAGCGTAGTTGTAATATGGAGCAAACAGATTTATTTGGAAATATTTATGAAACACAAGAAAAACCAGTTTCTGGTTATAGAATTTATAATTTAGAGCAAGAACGAAAAACCGTTAGAAATGATTTACCAAACTTATATCCAGATTTGCCCGAAAAAAAATACGATATAATTTATGTCGATCCACCTTGGGATTATGGTGGTAAAATGCAATTTGACAAAAGCGGAAAGAAAGATTTAAACACCGATTGGGGTAAAAATATATTTATAAGTGCGGCAAATTTTAAATATCCTACCGTCAAAACCAAGGATATGATGCGAATGCCGATTAAAGAAATAGCAAAAGATGATTGTCTTTTGTTTATGTGGGTAACAAATCCGCATTTGGAACAAGGCATTGAATTAGGAAAAGCGTGGGGTTTTGAATACCGAACAGTTGCTTTTGTTTGGGACAAAATGAATCACAACCCAGGACAATATACCATTTCTTATTGTGAATTATGCTTGGTTTTTAAAAGAGGGAAAATTCCGAGTCCGAGAGGGGCAAGAAATATCAAGCAATTGGTAAGAGTTCCAAGAGGAGAACACAGTGCAAAGCCACTTGAAGTTTTGAAAGGAATCGAAAAAATGTTTCCTTCACAAGATAGAATTGAGTTATTTGCCAGACACAAGCCCGAAGGTGGGGATTAGATGTACGAGAAGAATATGAGGAAGATAAAGCGGCCTAAGCAACAAAGCAAGCACTTCAAAAACCATGACCCCTGCCCAACAAACATTTCAACGTTCAAGCAAAAAAGACGCATTTGAATCGCCCGATTTCTACGGAATTGATGATTTATTGACCGACGAACAGCTCATGATTCGTTCGGCAGTGCGTGATTTTGTCAGAAAAGAGATTTCTCCCATCATCGAAGATGCCGCCCAAACTTGCACTTTTCCCGAGTTTATTGTCAAAAAAATGGGCGAAATGGGCGTTTTTGGGCCAACCATTCCGCTCGAATACGGTGGGCAAAGCCTTGATTATATTTCGTACGGCTTAATGATGCAAGAAATCGAAAGAGGAGATTCGGGAATGCGTTCGACTGCTTCGGTGCAAGGTTCGCTCGTCATGTTTCCGATTTATAAATATGGTAGTGAGGAGCAGAAAAGGAAGTTTTTGCCAAAACTCGGTAGCGGCGAATATTTGGGTTGCTTTGGCCTGACCGAACCCGATTTTGGTTCAAATCCGAGTGGTATGACCACTAATTTTAGAGAAGATGGCGACCATGTAATTTTGAATGGCTCAAAGATGTGGATTTCAAACTCGCCACGAGCTGATGTAGCCGTAGTTTGGGCAAAAAACGAAGAGGGTCGCATCAAAGGAGTCATCGTTGAGCGAGGCATGGAAGGTTTCAGTACGCCCGAAATTCATGGAAAATGGTCGCTACGGGCGAGCATCACGGGCGAATTGGTTTTTGATAATGTGCGGGTGCCAAAAGCCAATATTCTGCCCGAAGCCGACGGACTAAAAGCCCCAATGTCGTGCCTTGATAGTGCCAGATACGGCATTGCGTGGGGAGCATTGGGTGCCGCAATGGACTGCTACGAGTCGGCACGGAGATACGCCATGGAGCGAATACAGTTTGATAAACCGATTGCTTCGTTTCAATTAATACAAAAAAAATTGGCCGAAATGCTCACCGAAATCACCAAAGCCCAGTTGCTTTGTTGGCGATTAGGCACGCTAAAAAATGCAGGACACGCAACTACGGCACAAATATCTTTGGCAAAGAGAAATAACGTAGCCATGGCATTGGACATTGCCCGAGAGGCCCGCCAAATTCACGGCGGCATGGGCATTACGGGCGAATACTCTATCATGCGACACCAAATGAACCTCGAATCAGTCGTAACCTATGAAGGCACGCACGACATTCATTTGCTTATTTTGGGTCATGCCATTACGGGTATTTCGGCTTTTAAGTGACAAAAATTGATGATAGAAAAACTCTTCGACTAATTTAAAGTCATCCCGCTTCCTGCAACTCGCCCTCCCACTTTGCCACAACCGCCGTAGCAACGGCATTTCCCACCACCGAAGTTGCCGAGCGGCCCATATCCAAGAGCCAATCAACGGCCAAAACCAAGCTGATTCCTTCTTGCGGAAGCCCAAACATCGTAAGCGTACCCGCAATCACTACCAACGATGCCCGTGGTACGCCCGCAATGCCTTTACTCGTAAGTAGAAGCGTAAGCAACATGGTCACTTGCTGGCCGAGCGTAAGTTCAATACCGTAGATTTGGGCAATAAAACCCGTGGCGAAGGTCATATACATCATCGAGCCGTCGAGGTTAAATGAGTAGCCCAACGGTAAAACGAAGCTAATTATACGCTCCGAGATACCAAATTTTTTGAGTTGTTCAATCTGCAATGGCATCGAAGCCTCCGAGCTTGCCGTGCTAAACGACAAGAAAATGGCATCTTTCACGTACCTTAATAGTTTCCAATAGTCAATTTTTTGAGTCAGACATATCACCCATAAAATAACAACAATAAAAAATGCCAACGTGGCAAAAAAGCATACAATTAAGTATAAGTAACCACCCAAAACCCCCAGACCTTTGGCAGCAATAACGGCCGCCACCGAGCCAAAAACTGCGTAAGGAGCAAATTTCATGACGTAACCCACGACCTTAAACATCACTTCCGAAATTGCATCAAGGGCTTTGGTTACGCTCTTGCCCTTGTCGCCAATGGCAGCCAAGGCTACACCAAAAAACAACGAAAATACTACGATTTGGAGTACTTCGTTGGTAGAAAGTGCCTCAAAAATACTTTTCGGAAAAACGTGCGTAATAAAATTTTCGAGCGTCATTTTCTTGGCTTCAATGCCCGTATCGGTGCCAGAAGTGGGTAAGTCAAGCGTCATTACTTTACCAGGCTTCATGATGTTTACGGCAATCATACCCGTAATGAGTGAAAGAATGGTAGCAAAATAAAAGTAGCCCAAGGTTTTGAGTCCGATGCGGCCTACGACTTTAAAATCACCGAGTTTGGCAATGCCCACCACCAAAATTGAGAACACCAATGGGCCCAAAATCATTTGAATCAACCGCAAGAAAATCTTGGAAAGTAACTGAAAATAGGCACTCCACTCTTTGAGGGTATCGTTGGCAGCAGCTTGGGCGGGACTAAGCAGGGCGGCATCTTTGATACCAAACTGCCCCAAATCAAAGTGATTGTGTATGACATAACCAACGATGATACCGAGCGTCATGCCGATAAAAATTTTCCAAGTAATATTTAATTTCATAGGGTTTTAAAGATTTTCTGATAAATCGGTTTGCGATAGAGGAATTGAAGGTACAAGATAGGGTAAAAAATGTAATCTGTCAAAACTGTGGGCGTACGAAATTCGATTTCATCAATAATTATGCTTCCCGAAGGTTCGTTTTTTACGATGCGGTGCTTGTGTTTCCAGTATTTCAAGAAGAACGGAAGTACTGTCCCTTCATCAACGAAGTACGATTCTGTATCCGCTTGAAAAGATTCCGTGATTTGGCTCACCCAACGTAGCTGTACGATAAAAAAGTTTAGTTCAAGTGTAACTTTTTCACCAATTTGCTGTCCAAACGATAAAATCTTGACGGGAGGGAAGGGTGGTGAGAGTTGGAGCAAGAGTTTTTCGTCAAATTGATTCCAAACTTCTATAACTGATTGATTGACAGGGGTTTCGATGTTTATTTTCATTGAATTTTGGTTTTATTGATCGGAAGATTGAAGTACACACTAAGTAGAAGCCGCAAGATTACTACGTATATATACCGTAAAACACGTAGATAAAATCAGGGGTTTTTACGCTAAAATAATTAAAAACACTTTCTTAATTTTGTAACGTTAAAATAACTCAAAAGTAAAGCCATGTTCACCTTTTTAGAAATTAACACCAGTATCAGTAATATTGTTATGATTTACCCGATACAATTTTTGCTGGTATTTGTCCTGCTCACGTTGGGTCTATACGAATTGTATCACTCATTGGGTTTTGACAGATTTTTTGATCGAAGTAGTTTTTCGTCGCACCGACGAACCTTCAAATAAGTTTTTTAGTAGATTATGTTTCATCATAGTGGTTAGGGTTGTACACAAAGAGTCGTTTCGTTTGAGACGACTTTTTTGTTTATTTCCGCAAGACTAATTTCTTAAATTCGAGCGGACTTTTACCTTTGATTGCCTTAAAAACTTTACTAAAATACGAATTATTTGTGAAGCCGCACGCAAAACATACATCAATAATACTCAGCTCGGTCATCAATAGCTGGCAAGCTCGATTGATTCGGTATTCATTCACAAAATCGGTGTAGGTCTGATTGACTACTTTCTTGAAATAATTACAAAACGATGGTACAGTAAGATTTGCCACGCTGGCTACCTCAGCCATATTGATTGGATTTTGGTACGATTGCTCGACGTACGTATAAATTTTGCGGAGGCGAATCTGGTCTTTTTGCCCAAAATCATAACGGGTATCTTGCGAATTTAATAAATTTTGCTCTTTTGAAATTGCCAAATCATAAAATATATTCAGCAAAGCCACCAGCCGCTCAAAATATGACATTGACAGTAGATTTTTTAGTTTGGCTCGTACATTTTGGTACGTGCCTCCATAAAACTGAACGCCTTGCTGTGAGCTTTCGAAAAGTTTTTTGATTGGGAACATCTCGGGTTTATCAAAGAAATTTTCTCCTAAAAAATTCTCCCGAAACTGAATCACAATTTCCTCGTGTTCGCCCAGTGCGGCATAGCCAAAACCCGCATGAGGCAGATTTGAGCCAATCAGCACCAAATCACCATCATCGTAATAGCTCAAATGATTGCCCACGTGCCGCCGCCCCGAACCGCCAAACACCAGCACCAGCTCAAACTCAGGGTGGTAGTGATAACTCCACGAAAAATCGTTGGCCGCTACTTTTTGGTGTAATAATCGAAACGAACTTCCCTCATCATTCTGTATCTGCTCAAAGGGTGTTTTCACGCTATTAATATTAAAATTATAGTTTTTTTTATAAATATAACAATACAGTTTTAAAGATTATTAATAGGGCTGTATTTTTTATATTTATTGGTACTTAATTTTGTTGTACAAACTACTCGCAAGAAATAGTTTTGATTAAGAAAAATAAACCTATGATGAGTAATAAAAAAGCGGGCTTATGCTCGCTTTTTTTTAGATTATGCACTTCGTATTCAACGCCCTAAACCATAAATTATGCAAAACTGGAAAATCAAACTCTCGCTTTATCTCAATTATTTTGTGTTTGCAATTTTGCTCAATAGCGTAGGAGCGGTTATCTTGCAAGTTCAGCGAAATTTTGATGTCAGCAAATCCGATGCGTCTATTTTGGAGGGTTTCAAAGACCTCCCGATTGCGATTTGTT
>JANNEN010000356.1:0-24811 GCA_031378715.1 Emticicia sp. | reverse complement strand
CATTAGAATTTTACGAAACCAACACCACTGATTTGTTATTATCGGATCAACTTCCTGGCTCAATTGGTTTCAGTGCCGTAACTCGTAACGTCGGTCAAACCCGTAATAAAGGTGTCGAATTAGGTTTTACTACCGTCAATGTAAACTCACCGAGTGGCTTCAAGTGGACAACTGATTTTGTGTTTACCAAAAACACCGAAGCAATCGTTTCTTTATATAACGGAAAAGTTGATGACTTAGGTAATCGTTGGTTTATCGGTCAGCCCTTAAACTCATACTTTGATTACAAGAAAATAGGTATTTGGCAATTAAACGAAAAAGAAGAGGCTGCCAAATTCTATCCAGGAGATAAAGCAAACCCACTCGGAGCTGGTGTTGGGCAAGTAAAAGTACAAGATACCAATGGTCGTGATGCGAATGGCAAACTCACAGGATTGCCCGATGGGATAATCAACGCTGATGATAGGGTATTGCTTGGCTCTGATATTCCTAATTTTAGTGCGGGTTTCACAACCAGATTTACTTACAAAGGCTTTGATTTATCAGCGTTTCTATTTGGTCGTTTTGGAAATATGATTGTGAGCGGTTTCCACCAAAACAACAATGCCTTGGCGGGTCGTTACCAACAAATTAAAGTTGATTATTGGACACCAAACAACCCAACCAATGAGTTTCCTCGTCCATTTAGCACGCAAGAGTTTCCTCAGTACAATACTACTTTGATTTACTTTAATGGTACTTTCGTGAAAATAAGGAATATCAATCTTGGTTATACATTCCCACAAAACATTGCCAAGAAAATGGGTATGGAATCGTTGCGTTTGTTTACAAGTATTCAACAACCAAAAATCTGGTCTGAGTATCGTAGCAAATATAACGGTATTGACCCAGAGGCAACTATTACATCATCGGGTAATGGTACAACTGCGGTCAATTCGGGTGTTACACCAGCTACTTCGGTTACAACTTTTGGTTTAAATATCAGATTCTAAATAATGTTAAATGATTAATGTTAAACGACTACTTAAACAGCTGATTATCAGTTAATTATATCGTTTGAAAATTTAATCCGCATTTTTTCTAAAAATATTAAATTATTAAAAAAATGAACTTAAAAAAAATATTAAAACCAATAAAAATCTTTGGCGTAATGGGATTGCTACTCGCAACGCAATCGTGCAAAGATATTTTAGATGAAACGGTAATATCGGGCATTCCAAACGCTTATGTTAATACACCGAAAGGCTTTGAAGATGCCGTCAGATCGGCTTACTCATCGCTCAGATACTACTACGGAACACAGCAAGGGCTAACCCTAACCGAGTACGGCACTGACATCTACGCCACGGGTGCCGATGGGTCGTATAAAGGTTTTCATTTTTATGATACCCAGCTACAATCAACCGTCGATTATTTGGGCAATACTTGGGACGAACTCTACCGTGGTATCAATACCTGTAATGCCGTAATCGGAAGAGCTCCTGCGGCTACGGTTTCGGAGGCTATCAAGACCCAAAGGGTAGGTGAAGTTAAGTTTTTGAGAGCTCACTACTACTATATCCTGCACCAGCAATACGGTGGCGTGGATTTAAGAATGACCGAAACCTTAGCTCCGACCAAAGACACCAAGCGAGCAACCGATGCAGAAATGTACGCCGCTATCATCAAGGACTTGACCGAAGCGATTCCTGTTCTGGAAGGAACCGCCAAAGCAACTCAGTATGGGCGTGCCACAAAAGCGGCTGCACAGACACTTTTGGCAAAGGTTTATTTAGCAAAAGCATACTCAACATCGAAAGCTGCGGACGATTTTACGAAAGCGGCTGATTTGTGTAAAACTGTCATTGCTACTACGGGGTTGAGCTTGCAAGCGGATTTTGCCAGTGTATTTGACGAGAATAATCAAGAAAATAGCGAAGTTATTTTTGCGGTGCAATATACGTCTGACCCCCTCACCAATATCACCAATACCGTTGGAGCCGTAAATGGCGGAAATAACCTGCACCTTTACTTTGGCATGCAGTATGACGTACAGCCAGGTATGCGACGTGATGTCTTCTATGGTCGTCCGTTCAAGCGTTTGCGTCCGACAAGTTATTTGATAGAAACTTGCTTTAAAGAGCGTGTAAACGATTCACGTTACAAGAAATCTTTCCGTGACACTTGGTTGAGCAATAATCCAGGGGCAAACCTTAACTCATCGTTCGATAACTCTAAGGCAAAAATCACTTTCGCCGCTGGCGATACCGCCATTTTTATGCCTGGCTTTGAGATGTCAATGGCCGACCGTGCCAAGAAAAAATACCAAGTATTGGTGCCAAGTGCCTACAATGAGGCTTTGTTTCCAACAATAACAAAGTTTTTTGACACAAAACGCCCAGACTTAACTTATGAGGCGGGTAGCCGTGATTATTTCGTATTCCGTTTGGCAGATGTTTATTTGATGTTAGCCGAAGCTCAGTTGAAAGCAGGAAATGTTTCGGAGGCAACAAAAGCTATTAATGTCGTTCGTGCAAGAGCGGGTTTTCCTGGTAGAAAAGACGCAATGTTGATTACTGATGCCGAAATGACTTTTGATTTCTTGATGGACGAGCGGGCAAGAGAACTGGCGGGCGAGCAAACCCGTTGGTTGGACTTGAAGCGTTGGGGTAATTTGGTGGAGCGAGTAAAAAAATTCAACCCACAAGCTGCCGTAAACGTGAAGGATATTCATAATTTACGTCCGATTCCGCAAACCCAAATTGACCGTTCTAACCTAGGGGTTTTTGTTCAAAACCCAGGCTATTAATATTTAGTAGATTTGTTTCATCATAGTATCCAGAGAGACTCTTCATCTTGGAGAGTCCTCTTTTTAAGCCCCACCCTTTCACTCACTTCTTTGTAAGAGAGTGGTGCAAGTGTGGGGCTTTTTTATTTTTACTAAACTCTTTTTTGAAAAAAACATGAATCGTCGAGAATTTATACAAAAAACCTCGCTTACTGCCCTTACTTTGGGTGTAGGATTTGAAGCCTTTGCCGCCAAAAGTAAGCAAAGAATGGCCTACTCGGCTATCACTTGGAATGGAAATGACCTCGTAGCCATCGGCGATATTGCCGCTTTGGGTTTCAAGGGAATCCAACTTCGAGCCAATACTTATGCTCCTTTCAAAGACAAACCCCAAGATTTGAAGGATACACTTGATAAAAACAAACTTTCGTTGGCGATGTTTTCGAGCGGAAATGTGAGTATTCAAGATGACATTTCAAAAGATATTGAAACCCATCTCAATCACGCAAAGTTTATCAAGGTATTAGGCGGAAGTGCCTTGCAGATAACCAATAATTCTCGCCCCAAAGACCGCCTGCCAACAACCGAAGAACTAAAAAAGTACGCCAAAAATATGAGTGAGGTGGCAAAAGTTGTAAAGGGCGAAACGGGTATTCAGCCTGCCTACCACAACCACATGAATCAGTTGGGCGAAACTCCCGAAGAGGTTGATATTATTTTTACAGAAATGAACCACGACTACATTTTGGCACTTTTAGATGTCGCTCATTATACCCAAGGCGGAGGAAACGCCGCCGAAGCCGTGCTGAAATACAAAGATATTTTGTACGCAACCCACATCAAAGACACTAAAACAATAGAAAGTAAATCGGGCTATCAGTTTGTAGAATTGGGACAAGGACGGGTAGATTTTCCTGCAATTTTTACTAATCTCGACAAAATAAAATTCAAAGGCTGGAATATCATCGAACTTGACTCCGTGCCAGTAAAAGGCCGCACCGCCTTGGAATGTGGACAAACCAGTCAGAAATACTTGGAATCTATCAAAGTGAAGTTCTAAATTAAATATCAAAATCTTAATATTTTTGGCTGAATAGCTATTAGATTGGTATTGCTTAAATCACTAATTTTGATTCAATATTCAACCCTCTTGATTTCTACAAAAAATGAAAAAGAAAATCATTCTTACGCTCATTTATTCTATCATTCTATCATTCACTCATTCAACATTAATTTTCGCCCAGGAATCGGTAAACCTCTTCAACGGAAAAGACCTCAAAGGCTGGAAACAGCTCAACGGACAAGCAAAATATGAAGTAATCAATGGCGAAATCATAGGCACGACTGTCAAAGGAACGCCCAACTCATTTCTGGCTACCGAGCAAGAGTATGGCGATTTTATCCTCGAACTCGACCTGAAACTCGACGATGCGATGAATGGCGGCATACAATTTCGTAGCCTCTCAAAAGCTGATTATAAAGATGGTCGTGTGCATGGCTACCAAATGGAAATTGACCCTTCGGCACGTGCCTGGTCGGGAGCAATTTATGACGAAGCACGCCGTGATTGGCTTTATATTCCGAATATAAACCCCGAAGGAAAACAGGCGTTCAAGCCCGTTGGCGAGTGGAACAAATACCGCATCGAAGCCATCGGAAATACAATGCGTACTTTTATTAATGGTGTGCCAACTGCCCATTTGGTTGATGATATGACCGCCAAAGGTTTTATAGCCCTACAAGTTCATGCCATTTATGGCGAAATGAAAGAAGGCATGAAAATTCGCTGGAAAAACATCAAAATCCAAACCGAAAACCTTAAACCAAGCCCGACTGACGATTGCCCCGTGGTGAATTTGGTGCTAAATAACCTTTCAGCCCAAGAGCAAGCACAGGGTTTTAAGATGCTTTTTAATGGCAAAGATTTTACGGGCTGGCGAGCCGTTCACGGAACCGAAATGCCAAAACAGCACTGGGCGGTCATTGACGGAACAATTAATGTAAGCCCGTCTGATGGTTCAGAAACTGGCAACGATATTGTAACAAATGAGCAATACGGAGCATTTGAGCTTGTTTTTGAGTTTAAATTGAGTGAAGGAGCAAACTCAGGTATAAAATATTTTGTGAATGAAGCCTTTGATTCGGGCGGGAAATCGGGCATCGGCTTGGAGTTTCAGGTGCTTGACGATGAAAAGCACCCCGACGCAAAAATGGGTGCCGCAGGAAACCGAACCTTAGCAAGTCTGTACGATTTGATTCCTTCTTATAAAATTGACACGGATTTAAAAATGGATAAGCGGTTCATCAAAAAAATTGGTGAGTGGAATCAAGGGCGAGTAATTGTGCTGCCAAATAACACGGTTCAACATTGGCTCAATGGCTTCAAGGTTGTGGAATACGAGCGAAAAAGTAATATTTTTAATGCTTTGGTCGCACGCAGTAAATACGAAAAATACAAAGGTTTCGGAGCCGCCGATAAAGGAAATATTTTGCTTCAAGACCACGGAAATAATGTGAGTTTTAAGAATATTAAGATACGTGAATTGAAGTAATTCAAGAAGGCTTATTGACTCTCAGTAGTTGATTTTTAAAGTCTCCAACACTTTTTTCCAATTCTTGGCAAATAAGATTTGTGAATGTCTTAAAATCAGCATTTTCGGTACAAACAATAATGCCCGAATGGATAGGATTCTGAAAATGTAATTTTATGAAGTCACGTCGATTGAGAGTTAATAAAATTCGATTTTGTGAAGTTGAAAATTTCAAAACTTCGTCATCGGGAATACTTTGATTAGCATTGCCAGCATCTAATAAAGTCAAAACATCATACCCTGTTTTACGAAGCAACAAAACAACTGGTAAAGGAAAATTTTCATTGACATAAATTTTTTCCATTATGATTCTTTGTTTTCTTGAATATCGTTATCTATTTCTTTTTTATTAGCTCTATAATAAGCCCAAGCATTGTTCAAATCTTGTTGGCGTAAAGTTGGATAAGCGTTCAATAGAGAGTTATCATTCATTCCGATTTTTTTGAATGAAACCAAAGTCCAAATAGGAATTCTGGTACGAATAATACAAGCACTTCCACCACAAACGTTGGGTATTTTCTCAACTCCAGGAAATGATTGATTTAATTCTTTTGAAATAAAATAAAGTAATTGAGCTTTTTTCGTAGAAGAAAGTGATGCAATCATTGCCTCGAATTTATTAAAAGAAAGTGTCATCGTTGAAAATGTATTTTATTTGTTACAAATCTAATATTTTTAGAATGAAAAAATTAATTTGTCTTTTATTTATTTTAACCAGTATCAAATCATTCGCCCAGAAACCAGCCCAACCAAACCTCGGCATTCGTTCAGTTAAAACACTGATTATTAATGGTTTAGCATTTAAAGACCTCAATAAAAACGACAAACTCGACCAATACGAAGACTGGCGTTTGCCCCAAGAAGTCCGAATCAAAGATTTGATTTCTTTGATGACTTTGGAGGAAAAAATCGGTTTTATGCTCATCAGTACCACTCGTTTGGCTGGTGATAATGTGTTTCAGGCAAATGCACCAAAGACAGAAATTGCGAGTGGTTTCAACGAAGAAGATTTGGTTCAGGCAACAAATATGTTTACTCGTAAACCTTTGGCCGTGCCAATCCTGTCGGCAGCAGGCACCACAAAAGCGGTACTGACTATCAATCAACGGCATTTTATCCTGCGAGCAAATACCTCTGCCAAAATCATGGCAGAATGGTCGAATCATTTGCAGGCTTTGTGCGAAACCTCACGGCTGGGTATTCCTGCCATCGTTGCCTCAAATCCCCGAAACCACGTAACGACCGATGCTTCGGTTGGACTAAGTGTTGGTACAACCGTTTTTTCAAAGTGGCCCGGAGAATTAGGGCTTGCCGCTATGCGAGATTTGAAACTAACCCGTGAATTTGCCGAAATTGCCGCCCAAGAATGGGTATCGGTTGGCTTACGCAAAGGCTATATGTATATGGCAGATTTAGCAACCGAACCTCGCTGGCAGCGTATAGAAGGCACTTTTGGCGAAGATGCCGACCTTGCTGCTAACATGACAAGAGAGATTGTTTTGGGTTTTCAAGGCATAAAATTAGGCAAAAACTCTGTTGCCCTAACCACGAAACATTTCCCAGGCGGAGGTCCGCAAGAGGGCGGACAAGACTCGCATTTCGATTGGGGAAAGTTTGCCCATTACCCAGGCGGAATGTTTGATTATCACGTCAAACCTTTCAAGGCGGCGATTGATGCGGGAACTTCCTCCATCATGCCTTATTATTCTGCCCCGAAAGATAAAGGCATGGAAGCAGTGGGCTTTTCTTATAACAAAGCAATTATTCAAGATTTATTGAGAAAAAAACTCGGTTTCAAAGGAATCATCAATTCAGATACTGGACCAATCGACATGATGCCATGGGGCGTTGAAAATCTTACAATTTTGGAACGTTATCAAAAAGCGATTGATGCAGGCGTAGATATTTTTTCGGGCGGAGCAGACCCTGCTCTTTTGCTTGAAACTGTCCGAAAGGGCTTAGTTTCAGAAGCAAGAATCAATGAATCAATTGCTCGACTTTTGAAAGAAAAATATGATTTAGGCTTATTTGAAAATCCTTACGTTGATGTTGAAAACGCAATAAAAACAGTCGGAAATGCAGATTTTCAGAAAAAAGCAGATGTTGCACTACGAAAATCTATCGTTTTGCTACGAAATGATGCTCAACTCTTACCTATAAAAAAAGCGACGGAACGCCGCCCGACAAAAGTTTATTTTGAAACTTACAAAGAAAGTAGCGGACGAGGAGTAGCTCAGGCTTCGGCAATCAATGTAAATAAGCCAAGCATTCAAAACGCTAATATCGAATTTGTTTCAACAAAAGAGGAAGCCGATGTAGTTTTACTCTGGTTGATTCCGAGTGGCGGTGGCTTGTTTAGCTCGGCAGGAAATGCGATTGAGTTGAGTTTATCCAAAAATAGAATCGACGTGGCCCATGTCAATGAAATTTTGAACGCAAAACCTACTATTTTGGCAATAAACTACACAAATCCGTGGGTAATTGATGAAATAGACAAAGGTTCAGCAAAAACTATCATTGCAACTTTCGGCACAACCCAAGATGCCCTTTTGGATATTGTAAGTGGAGCATTTAAACCCACAGGAAAAATGCCTTTTACGACGCCAATTTCTGAGAAAGCAGCCCAAGAAAACAAATCAGACGTGCCAGGATACTTAGAGCCAAAAGGCTATGGTTTGTTTATGTTTGGTGATGGGATTAGTTATTAGTAATTTGGTTATGAGTTTTAGAATTTCTAAATTTATCAAAAAAAATAAGATTTTTAACCATGGCAAAAGATAAAATTCACCAAATAGTTAAACAAGCAATTGAAAATGATGGTTGGGATGTAACAGAAGACCCTTTTATTTTACTATTTGATGACAACTCTATTGCGATTGATTTAGCTGCCGAAAAAATTATAATTGCTGAAAAGGGAACAGAAAAAATCGCTATTGAAATCAAAACCTTTGACCAACCATCATTAATTTATGAGTTTCATAAAGCAATTGGGCAATATTTTAATTATCAGACCGCATTGATTGAAGCAAAGGAAAATAGAGAGTTATTTGTGGCAATTCCTGATACAATTTTCAATAGATTACTTCAAAACATGATTATACGTAAATCCATTGAACGGATAAAAATGAAATTTATTATTGTAAATCTTGAAACTTCAAAAGTAATAAAATGGATAAATTAAATAAATTTAATGATGCTGTTATAAATGTTCTAAATGAATATAAAAGTCATTTTAAACAAACAAAACAAGACATCAAAAACGAAGTGGTAATTGATGAACTTAACCATCATTACCAATTTCTATGGACAGGCTGGCGTAATGAAAAACATATTTTTAATGTTGTTTGCCATATTGATATTTTAGATGGAAAGATCTGGATTCAACAAGATAATACAGAAGTCGGTATTGCTAATTTATTAGTAGAAAAAGGGATTTCAAAGCAAGATATTGTGTTAGCGTACTTTCCGAAAGCCCATCGAAAATATACAGAATTTGCAGTAGCATAAAATAAAAATCATTCAATCAATATAAAACTATGACAACTCGTAGAGATTTCATCATTAAATCAGTCATTGCCAGTGCGGGCGTTGCCCTTGGAAATTCAGCTTTTGCCAAGACAACAGGCAGTTTTTCGGCAAAAAGCTACGGAAAAATCATCGGTGCAAACGACCGTGTGCGTGTCGGTGCAATCGGTTTTTCTGACCGACATAAAGCCTCGCACGTAGGGCCGTTCAAGGCTCTTGCCAAAGAAATGAATTTTGAAATGACGGCAGTTTCTGACCTTTGGAGCCGCCGCCGTGAAGAGGGCAAAGCATTTTACCAAAAACAACTCGGCACCGACGTAAAAGCATTCCGCAACAATGAGGAACTGTACGATTCCAAAACGGTTGATGCCGTGTTTATGAGTACAGCAGACTTTCAACACGCTTTGCATACCGTCGAGGCAGTAAAAGCTGGCTGTGATGTGTATGCCGAAAAACCTTTGGCAGAAACAATGGCTGATGCCCGTGCGGTACTGAAAGCTGTGAAAGATACAGGCAAAATCGTACAGATTGGTTCACAACGCCGCAGTGGAGCAAACTATTTTGCTGCCGAAGATTTTATTAAATCGGGTAAATTTGGTCCAATCGTGATGGTCGAATTGATGTGGAATGTAAACCAGCCCGAGCGTTGGAGAAGACCCGAATTAGTGAAAGATTTGAAAGAAGCCGACATCGACTGGAAACGTTACTTGATGAATCGCCCTTTTGAAGCCTTCGACCCTCGCAAATACTTAGAATATCGCCTTTTCTGGCCCTATTCTTCAGGAATTCCTGGGCAATGGATGAGCCACCAAATTGACACCGTTCACTGGTTTAGTGGTCTGGCTCACCCCCGTAGTGCCGTTGCCAATGGCGGAATCTACCAATGGAAAGATGGTCGCACGAATGCCGATACTATGACGGTTGTCTTTGATTATGGTCCTGCCAACGACCCAACGACAGGTTTTCAGGTACAATTTACCTCTCGTTTTTCAAACTCAGCGGGCGAAACCAAAGAATTATACTACTCGAATGGTGGTATGATTAACTTAGATACCAACGAAATCACGCCAACGGGCGGACTCACCGAAGGACACGCCAAAACGATGGGAATGAAAGCAAACCAACTACCAAAGATGACACTTCAAGGCGATAGAGTAGCCACTGATGCCAATACTGGTGGCGACCAACTGACATTTGCCCACATCAAAAACTGGATGGAATGTGTACGTAGTCGCAAAACACCAAACGCTCCGATTGAGGCAGGTTACTCGCACTCAATAGCTAATATCATGGCAACGGCCGCTTACCGCACTGGTCAGAAAGTTACTTTTGATGAAAAAACCCAAGAAGTAATGGCTGGCGGAAAAGTGTTTAAGTATTAGCCCCACCGCATCGGCGGCCCGACCTAAATCCCTCCTTGATAGGGAGGGATTTTAAACTCTTGATTTTAAAAGCCCTCCCCGATGGGGCTAATCTTGTAGGGGTTTTGAAAGTGAAATCAAAGGTGGCCTTTTTGCTAAGAACCCCACCCAACCCTCCCCAAAAGGGAGGGCTTTTAACTCCCCTCTCTTTTGGAGAGGGGCTGGGGGTGAGGTTTTTAGGCTTAATTTCGCCCTTCAATCTTACTTTTTCCAAAACCCCTACAAGATTAGCCGATGGGGAGGGACTTTTATTTCCGCAACTCCCGCTTCAAAATCTTCCCCGAAGCACCCATTGGTAGGGCAGTCAAAAATTCCACAATTCGAGGATATTTATAGGAAGCAATTCGCTCTTTTGTCCAAGCAATTAGTTCTTTTTCTGAAATTCCGATTTCGGGTTTTAGCACCACGCAGGCTTTTATTTCTTCGCCATATTCATCACTTGGCACACCAATAACTGCCACCATCGAAACAGCCGAATGTTGAATCATCACTTCCTCAACCTCTCTTGGATACACATTATAGCCACCTCTGATAATCATATCTTTGGTGCGGTCCACGATAAAATAATAACCATCGTCATCTCTGATGCCAATATCGCCCGAGTGTAGCCACCCGTTTTTGATACTTTCAGCGTTTGCTTCTGGTTTTTTGTAGTAACCTTTCATTACGTTGTGTCCACGGTAGCAAATCTCGCCTTTTTCGTTTGCACCGAGTTCATTTCCGTTTTCATCTTGGATACAAACTTCAACGCCCCAAACTGGCGTGCCAACCGAACCCGTTTTTCGTACACGGTCGGGGTGGTTGAATGTCACCACGGGGGAGCCTTCCGACATTCCGTATCCTTCCAGAATCGCCACATTATATTTTGCTTCAAAATCTTTTAGCACCTGCACGGGCAAAGCTGCCCCGCCCGACAAGCAAACCCGAAGCGAACTCGAATCAAACTTATTAGCATCGGCATAACTCAAAAGCCCCCAATACATAGTCGGAACGCCCGCAAAATGCGTAATTTTTTCGTTTTGAATCAAAGTAAGCACCATTTCGGCATCAAACCTCGGCACAAGCACGGCCGTAGAACCTCGATAAATACTGGCAATCATACCCACCACTTGCCCAAAAACATGAAAAAGCGGCAACACCAACATTACTTTATCATTATAATTCAAATTTTGTAAATCTTTACTTAAATTGGCATTTAAGAGAATATTGACGTGCGTCAGTTCGGCACCTTTCGGGCGGCCCGTTGTGCCAGAAGTGTAAATAATGACCGCCGTATCGTCGGGCGAAGTAAAGTAACTTTGAAATTTAGGTGATTGCCCAGCCATCAACATTCCCATTGTTTTCGTGCCTTCAATCGGCGAAATATCCGTGAGCGAGGGCGTAATCATAAAAAAGTTTTCGCACGAATCCGTCATTTCAAAACCTGCTTGTCCCTCCTGACCCATTGGCATTTCGGGCGTGCCGACAAAGCAAAAATAAGCTTTTGCGTCCGAATCTTGCAAATGATAAGCAATTTCGTGGCGTTTTAGTAGCACACTTAGTGGCACAACGGCTGCCCCAGTTTTCAAAATTCCAAAATAAATCATCGGAAAGTACGGCAAATTCGGGCAAGTCAAAGCCACTTTATCACCATGACCAATACCGAGCAATGTTAGTCCGTTGGCAATTTGATTAGCGGCGGCATCAAGTTGGGCAAAAGTAATGCGTTTGTCGGCAAATATGAGTGCCTCTTTATTAGAAGAATTTCGGGCGTGGTGTTCTAAAACCGTCGAAAGATTAAGCATAGCAGAATGGGTTAAATTGTACGAGCAATTTATAGCTAAAATTGTATTATAAAAAGATTTATTTGCTTTTATTACACAAAAAAGAATGCTAATAAATACGAAAATGGCGAATAAAACAGTTTGTTTTGAAGTAAGAAACTTGATTTTTGGTAGCATTTTGTGACCAAACTATAAAAAACTATTCAAAAACGTATTCCGACACGAGATAAGTCTTAACTTTACACAAAAAAACTAACCCTCTAATTACAATGAATCGTTTTATCGTAAAATTGCTCTTTATAACTATCGTATCAACCACAGGTTTTGCCCAAATAAATACCCCATCGGCGAGTCCGTCGGCTACCCTTACGCAGTCGTTGGGCCTCACGAAAGTAACCATTGATTACAGCCGCCCGTCGGTGAAAGGTCGCAAGATTTTTGGTGATTTAGTACCATTCGGGAAAGTATGGCGGACGGGTGCAAACAAAATCACTTCCATAAAATTTGATGATGAAATCTACATCAACGGAGCCGTAATGAAGCCAGGCAGCTACGGGCTTTATACGATTCCGGGAAAAGGCGAGTGGACAATCATGATTAACCGTGATGACAAACAATGGGGTGCGTACGAATATGACCCCAATAAAGAAGTCATTCGGTTTACGGTTCAGCCCATGCAGCCGCAGGAATTTACTGAGCAAATGACGATTGATTTTGTGGAATTTAAACCAACAACGGCTTTCATATCAATCCGCTGGGAAAGCACCGAAGTTAGGTTCAGAATAGAACAAAAGGTTGAAGATAAAATCATGGCCGAAATTGCCGAAAAAACCGCCAAACCTGATGCTACAAATGATACATATTTTTCCGCCGCCGACTATTATTTTCAGAAAGGAATCAACCTCGACCAAGCATTAGGTTGGGCGACAAAAGTACTGGAAAAGGACAAGGAATACTGGAATTATCAACTCGTGGCACGCATTGCGGCCAAACAAAATAATTGTGCAGTGGCCATTCCGAATGCCGAGAAATCAATGGAATTGGCCAAAAAAGCGGGCGATGATGCTTATATTAAGCTAAATCAGGCAGTTTTGGCTCAGTGTAAAAAAGGATATTAGAGAGATTATACAAACGTGGCACATCTTATTATGAACCATAATGAGATGTGCCACGTTTTTTTATGATACAGGTTCCGTTAATTGATAATTGTTAATTGATAATTGCATAATGTTAGACCAATTAGAAGCCATAAAAGAACGATTTGAAGAAGTTTCGCAACAAATGACGATGCCCGAAATCGTATCAGACATGACGAAATTTACTCGTTTGAGCAAAGAATACAAAGATTTGGAAAAAATCGTTGTCAAATTGAAAGTTTATAAAAATATTCTTTCCAATATCGACGGTGCAAAAGATATTGTGGCCAACGAAAAAGACGAAGATATGCGTGAAATGGCCAAAGAAGAACTTGACTCACTCGTACCGCAACGTGACGAGTTGGAGGCCGTGCTGAAAGAAATGCTGATTCCGAAAGACCCAAATGACAGCAAAAACGTGATTCTTGAAATCCGTGCGGGAACGGGCGGCGATGAAGCCTCAATTTTTGCAGGGGATTTGTTCAGAATGTACCAACGCTACATCGAAAAACAGCCAGGTTGGTCAATGTCACTGCTCGACCACAACGAAGGAACGTCGGGCGGCTACAAAGAAATTATTGTACAAGTTGAGGGCGATGATGTTTACGGAAAACTCAAATTTGAGTCGGGCGTGCATCGGGTGCAGCGAGTGCCAGCCACCGAATCACAAGGGCGGGTGCATACCTCTGCTGCTTCGGTAGCTGCCATGCCCGAAGCCGATGAAGTTGATTTGAGTATCAACATGAATGACGTCCGAATTGATACTTTCTGCTCTTCGGGTGCGGGTGGACAGTCAGTCAATACCACTTACTCGGCCGTCAGAATGGTACATATACCTTCTGGAATCACGGTTTCGTGCCAAGATGAACGCTCACAAATCAAAAATCGGGAGAAAGCCCTATCAGTTTTGCGTTCGAGGCTCTACGAAATGGAAATGACCAAACACAACGACGCTATCGCCGCCGAACGCAAAGGTTTAATCGGTAAAGGCGACCGTTCGGATAAAATCAGAACCTATAATTATGCCCAAAGTCGAGTAACCGACCACCGCATCGGCTATACGGTTTATAATTTACCAACTGTCATGGAAGGCGAAATCGGTGGGTTCATTGAGCAACTTCGCATTGCCGATAATGCCGAAAAAATGAAAGATGGAATGATGGTGTAAAACAGTTTTCAGTCGGCAGTTCTCAGTCGGCAATTCTCAGTCTTCGGTCGGCAGTTCTCAGTCTTTATTAGGCAATTTTTAGGGGGCAGTTTACCTCAAAATTAAAAATTCATTAATAGCATTAAAATAATTGGTGTTGGAAGCTGCCAACTGAAAACTGCATACTTTCTATGACTTCTTTCAAGGATTTGATTGTTTATAAAAAGGCTTTTGCATCTGCAATGGAAATATTTGAAATCAGTAAAAATTTTCCAAAGGAAGAAAAATATTCATTGACTGACCAAATTCGCCGTTCTTCAAGGTCAGTTTGTGCAAATATTGGAGAAGGTTATCGAAAAAGACGGTATCCTGCACACTTTATTTCAAAATTAACAGATTCAGATGCAGAAAATAGCGAAACACAAGTTTGGTTGGATTTTGCACTTGCCTGTAATTATATTGACCAAAACACCTACTTATCTTTTACACAGCGAAGTGAGGAAGTTGGTAGGCTAATTAATCACATGATTGCAAACCCAGAAAAGTATTCTTAACTAATTAAAGTCTAAAAATATCGGTTTTAGAGGTTGCCTATTGCTTACCGAAGACTGAAAACTGCCCACTGAAAACTGTTCACTGAAAACTTCAAACAATGAAACTCTGCCTCGCCACAAATAATGCTCATAAAGTAGAAGAATTACAAGCACTTTTGGGAGAAAAATTTCAGCTACAAACCCTCAAAGAAATAGGTTGTTTTGACGAAATTCCCGAAACTACCAATACTTTTGATGGAAATTCCCTGCAAAAAGCGATGTACGTATGGGAACGTTTTCGGATTAATTGCATCGCCGATGATTCGGGTTTGGAAGTTGATGCCCTCAACGGTGAGCCTGGTGTTTTTTCGGCACGCTATGCGGGTGAGCATGGAAACCACGAAAAAAATATAACGAAATTACTCCAAAACTTGGGAGGAATTGAACACCGTTCGGCTCAGTTTAGAAGCGTTATTACGCTGATTATCAACGGAGTAGCCAATAATTTTGAAGGAATTATTCGTGGAAAAATCACTAACGAACGACGTGGCTCACAAGGCTTCGGCTATGACCCAATTTTCGTGCCTGATGGCTACGACCGTACTTTTGCCGAGATGAGCATGGAAGAAAAAAATCCAATTAGCCACCGAGGGCTTGCCGTAGCACAGATGATTGATTTTTTAGAGCATAAAATCACGCCAATCTTAGGTAAGGATTGATCAAGAAAAGCATCGTGGACACTTGAAAAGTTAGTTTACTATCTTTGTGCAGTATAAATCATTCACCCAAAACTCACGCATCAACTTGCTCCGTTCGTATTACAATATTGATGCCGTCGAGGCAGGGCTTGATGAAGCAGGCCGAGGTTGCTTGGCTGGCCCAGTGGTAGCGGCGGCCGTGATTCTACCCAAAGATTATACGCATACTTGGCTCAATGACTCGAAACAACTGAGCCATCGACAACGAGAAATACTACGCATCGAAATTGAGCGGGACGCAATCGCCTTTGCCGTTGCTGAGGCATCTAACCAAGAAATCGACAAAATAAATATCCTCAAAGCCAGCTTCTTGGCCATGCACCGAGCCGTTGATGCCCTCAATCTTCGCCCCGAACACCTACTGGTTGATGGCAATCGCTTCACGCCCTATCCGCTTATTCCGCATACCTGTATCATAAAGGGCGATACCAAGTTTTTGTCGATTGCGGCCGCCTCGGTTTTGGCCAAAACTTATAGAGATGCACTGATGTCGAGTTTAGCTCTTGAATTTCCGTACTACCGTTGGGAGCAAAATGCTGGATATCCAACACCATTTCACAAAAAAGCGATAAAAGAGCATGGTTTTACGCCCTTTCATCGCCTAACGTTTCGTAGTGAATGATTTTAACGATCGAATAAATTACCCAAACCGCCCAACACCGAGCCACTTTCTTTGGTGGCATTGCCGCCGTAAGGACTCAACCTTTGAATGAGTTTTGAAATCGGTAGCGACTGAATCCAGACTTTCCCCGTGCCACGAAGCGTTGCCAAGAAGATACCTTCACCACCAAAAACCATTGATTTCAAACTTCCCGAACGCTCAATATCAAATTGTAATTGCGGCTCAAAGCCAACCACGCAGCCCGTATCGACTCGTAGCGTTTCGTTGTTGAGTTGTCGTTCAATAACGACGCCGCCCGAATGAATAAATGCCATACCATCGCCTTGGATTTTTTGGAGGATAAAGCCTTCTCCGCCAAAGAAACCTGCTCCGAGGCGTTGATTAAAATGAATCGCAATACTCGTTCCCATGGCCGCACACAAAAAAGCATCTTTCTGCACGATGAGTGTGTTGCCCATGATTTTGGCCAAATCAACGGCCTTAATTGTACCAGGATACGGTGCCGCAAACGCAACTTTTCGTTTGATATTGGAGCGGTTCGTAAAGTGAGTCATAAATATCGACTCGCCCGTAAGGATTCTTCCGCCCGCCTGCATCAGCTTACCAAACAGACCCTGTTCGGGCTGCGAGCCATCGCCCATTTTGGTTTCAAACATGATGCCGTCTTCCATGAAAAGCATCGTTCCTGCTTCGGCAATAACGGTTTCGTTGGGGTCAAGTTCTATTTCGACGATTTGAATATCTTCGCCAAAAATTTTGTAGTCAATTTCGTGAGAACGCATGGCAATAATTGGGTTTAAATTTATGTTGCGAAGATATGGTTTCTGTACAAATATTTCAAAAAAATCTACACAAATGCTGTAATGGTGGTGAAGAATGGTTATTTTTGAAAATATTTAAAATTAATTCCAACCTTTTTACGTTAGAAAGAATCTACATTGAAAAAACAGAAATCCTATGAAAAATATAACAATAGCTTTATTTTTAGCACTCGTGGCTTGCACAAAAGCAGAAACCGTCACTCCAGTGGTTGTCTTTGGAAATAAACTCGAAGCAACGTACAATACAGAAGGAGAATATCAGCAAAATGTGAAAGTTAAAATCACTAACATCGAAGATAGCCGCTGCCCCAAAAGCGTCACTTGCGTTTGGCAGGGAAGTGTAAAGGTTTATTTGACGCTATCGCAGTCTGGCATAGCCAAAGATTTTGTATTAGAATTTTTGGCGGATAATTCCAAGCCCGCTACCATGACTGTAACATTGGGCAACCAAAAATATTTGGTAGAAATAGCCGATGTGCTGCCTTATCCACAAAATTCGGGCGAGATAAAACTGAAGGATTATAAAGTTACGCTAACGGTCAAAAATGCATAAAAAGTGCTGTTCAAACTATGAATAATTTGAGCAGCACTTACGTTCAAGACGAAGTCAAAACTCCGCCCCATAAATTATGCCTTTGGTTCGTCCACGACCGTTGCTGACGTTGCGGGCGGGTTGATTTTTGCAAAAAGTTCTTGCAAAAACGCCTCCGCTCCTGGAAAGCTATCTTTCAGTGCGGCTGCACCTTCTGTTTTTAGTTTCTCGAAGTATTCGGGAGCCTTGTCGATTGCCAGTTCGGCATCGTCTTTTAGTTGCGTTGCTTTGGCTTTCAAATCTTCCAAGGCTTTTTCTCCCTCTTCGGTTTGTAAATATTTATTTAGTGCCACACCCGCCGCTGCTCCGAGTACGAATGTTGCCAAATGCTTTGCATTTACCATATTAGTAACTATTGTTTTGAATATTGGTTTTTTGACGAAATTATCACATAAAAGTATCAAATTTTTTTACCAAAAACCAATTATTTTACTAATCGGCAAAACCCAATGCCAAGTGGTCAATATTGACCCGTAGCAAGCATCACGAGCGTACAGGCCTCAACAGACTCAATGCCTTTATTACTCAAAAATGCCTCAAATTCGGGATTCTCGGTGCCAGGATTAAAAATTACTCGTTTTGGTTTCAGGGCTGCTACGTAAGCAAAATAATCAGTTTGGTACTTTGGGCTTACGTAGAGCGTCACGGTATCAATAGCCTCAAAGTTTTCTCGTTCGGTACGGATTTTATGACCTGCAACTTCACCTTCTTTCATACCCAACAATACAATTTCGTGGGCATGATTAAGCAATTTATTAGCCGCTAAATATGCGTAGCGGCTTGGGTCAGTCGATGCTCCAATGATTAGTGTTTTTTTTGTCATTTCTTGAAAATATTTGTACGCTCAAAAGCTATTTCGCTCAAAATTAAGTAGCCCATTAAAGATACACTTACCCCCCTAAATATAGTAGATAAAGTATTGATAATCAATATGTTAATCCCGTCTGTTTATTCACCATATTTGCACATTCACTTTGCTCACCCCAGCAACGAATGCCAAAAATAAAAAGTAGCATATCCCCGCCAGCCAGCCCACTTTTCGGCCATCAAATTGAGTTCGGCTATGCTTGGTTTTGCGGGCAAACCGTACTGAGTTTTCACGGCATTATGCAAGCCCACATCTTCCACGGGAAAAGCATCGTAGTTTTTCAAGCTCTTCATCATCGAATAGTTAGCCGTCCAGTTTCCTACGCCTTTTATTTTCACTAATTTTTCTTTTACTTCTGCAAAAGATAGTTTTTTCAATGATTCCTGCGAAAGATTCCCCTCCGAAAACTCCCTCGAAACATTCAATATATACTGGGCTTTGCTGCGACTAAATTGGTGCGGCTGAAAATCTTCGATGCTCAAACTCGCCAATCGCTCGGGCGTTGGCAAGGCATAAAAAGCCTCGTTGTTGTACACCATTTGCTCGCCAAAATTATGCACCAATCGTTCTTTGAGCGAATACGCAAAGTTTAGGTTAATCTGTTGCCCGATAATCGACCAAATCAATGATTCAAACAAATCGGGCATTCCGACCATTCGCAAGCCGTGAAATCTTTGACAAAGATTTTCCAGCACAGCATCTTGCTTCGAAACTTCGTAGAATTGCTTCAAATCCGCCCCCAAATCAAACCAGTCGCTAACATAGTTCTTAATAAATTCAATATTTTCCTGACTTTCTACCCCAGAGTGGACTGATATTTGCAAAGTATCATCATAGAAAACCGAGAACAAAATCAAGCTATTATCAACCGAAATGGTTTTAAAAACTTCATTATTTTTTACAATGTGTAAACATTCTTTCTCGTTGCGGGTCAGAAATCGGAGTGTTTGCTCAAAGCTAAGTTCATGGGGAGTTTCGATCGGAATCATTGAGGTAGTTTTTCTTATAAAAATGCAATCTAACAAAAAAAATTCATCTTTAAAATCCGAATCTTGCCAAAGTTTTTGAGCGTTTTTTTTTAATTACAAAACCAAGTTTATTACCTTATTCTTGTAAATCGAACCTTAGCAACTTACCTTTGTGGTGTTTATAACCAATGCGATATTTTCAAGAAAGCACAAACTATAACCGCTCCGAACAAGGGAACATTCTTGCTAAAATACCATTCTATGACCACCTATATACGTAGATTATACGGTGTTTTTTTGATATAAAATACTTATGGTCAATGATTTATGTGTTTATTTAAAACGATTCTAAATTAGCTTGAACTATAAAAAAAATAACAAAACCTGTTTGATTGAAAACATTCGTAGCGTAGTTTTGCACTCTGAAAAAGTAGTAGCACTACATTTATATAAATATGATTCGTAAATTTTATAAGTCAATCTTGGCTCTTGCGGTCGTTGCAAGTGTTTCCTTCGGAAATGCAACCGCCCAAGACAGTACAGCAACCGCTGCCGCAGCACCCGCTGCAAGTGCTGGCGGAGGCGATGTAGCAAAAGGAGAAACGTTGTACAAAAACAACTGTGCCCAGTGTCATGCCGTAACGGCAGAAGTAGTAGTTGGTCCAGGTTTGGCAGGAATCGAAGAACGCCGTGATTACGCTTGGTTGAAGAAATGGATACAAAATCCGATGGGCGTGATAGCCAGTGGCGATAAATACGCCGTGGAACTTTACGAGAAATACAATAAAACCCAAATGACTGCTTTCGCCGCCTTTGGTGATGACGAAATAAAGTCAATTTTGGCTTATGTAAAATCAGCAGGGACACCAGTAGTTGCTGCGGCAGTAGCAGGAGTAGTTGCTACTCCAACTGCCGAAACGGGCGGTGGAAAATTCATCAACATTATCTTGGTTGCTCTATTATTAATAATGGGTCTTGTCTTGATAGCTTTACTCGGAATTTTACAGTTATTAAACAAACTTTCAGGTGCAGAAGCAACAACCGCAACGGGAGAAAGTTCGTTTATCGAGAAGTTGCAAGCGGGTTTCAAAAACGTAGCAGTAAACAAAACCGTTCGTTCGGCTATCGTTTGGGCATTTATATTGCTTGCTACCAAAGCAACTTTCGATGGAATGTACGGCATCGGTGTTCACCAAGGGTACGCTCCCAAACAACCAATTTCGTTCTCGCACAAGTTACACGCTGGCGAAATGAAAATAAACTGTCAATATTGCCACACGGGCGTTTATAAAGGTAAACAAGCGGGTATTCCTTCGGCCAATATCTGTATGAATTGCCACAACGCTATTAAGCGTGAGTCGCCCGAAATACAGAAGATTTACACGGCTATCGAAAACAATAAGCCAATCGAATGGGTACGGGTTCACAATTTGCCTGACTTGGCATATTTCAACCACGCCCAGCACACCAACGTTGGTGGTTTAGAGTGTAAAAACTGCCATGGAGGCATCGAAGCAATGGAAGTTGTTCAACAACGTTCAACCCTCACAATGGGCTGGTGTATTGACTGTCACCGAAAGTCAGAAGTAAACGGCAAAGATAATGGCTACTATACCAAATTAATGGAAGCCCACAGTGCCGTAAGTAAAGGTGCAATGAAAGTACAGGATAATGGTGGTTTAGAATGTGCTAAGTGTCACTATTAAGACCCCCCGCAGCGGCGTACCGCCCTGCTCCCCAGTGGGAGAATAAAAGCGAAAGCTGAAAAGTTAGAGAATAGATTTACAAAGTAAAATATAAAGTCCATTTTTGGATTTAGGGTTATATGGAAAATACCGAGAAAAAATATTGGAAAGGCGTTGAAGAATTGAAAAACGATATTGGATTTGTAAAAAATGCCAATCGGGAATTTAATTTAGACGACATCGAAACTGTCGAACCAACTCACCGCCGTGATTTCCTAAAAGTGTTAGGGTTTAGTATGGCGGCAGTATCATTGGCCGCTTGCGATGCTCCCGTTCGCAAAGCAATTCCGTACCTCAACAAGCCCGAAAGCGTTGAGCCAGGCATTCCAAACTGGTATGCTTCGACTTATGCAGAGGGCGGTGAATATTGCAGTATCTTGGTCAAAACCCGTGAAGGTCGCCCAGTAAAAATTGAAGGAAATAAGCTATCTTCGGTTACAAAAGGAGCAGTCAATGCCCGAGTTCATGCCTCGGTTTTGGGTTTATACGATAATGAGAAATTGAAAGCCCCAAAAAAGGGCAGTTCAGATATTAAGTGGGAAAATTTAGACAAAGAAATAACTGCGGCACTATCAAAAGGTGGAAATATTCGCATTGTTTCAAACACAATTCTTTCACCAACGACCAAAAAAGTAGTTGCCGATTTTATATCGAAATATCCATCAACTAAGCATATTACATACGATGCAAATTCATCTTATGCAATCGTTCAGGCAAACGAAACATCTTTTGGTCAAGCAATTATACCTTCTTACGATTTCAGTAAAGCAAATGTAATCGTTGGTATTAATGCCGATTTTATTGGTACTTGGGTCGCACCGAATACTTTTGCCAGACAATGGGCCGAAACCCGTAAATTGAGTAGTGGTAAGAATGGTAAGCGTACCATGTCACGTCACTACCAATTTGAAACTGGTTTGACAATCACAGGTGCATCAGCCGATTACCGTGGTATGATAAAGCCTTCGCAGGAAGGTGCTGTCGTAGTAGCTCTTTACAATAAAGTAGCCGCCGCTTTGGGTGGGAAAGCCGTTGGTGGTGCAGCCGTCGAAATTCAAAATTTAGACAAATGTGCCAAAGACCTCATCGCTGCCAAAGGAACTGCCTTAGTAGTTTCGGGTTCAAATAATCCAGCCGTACAAACAGTAGTAAATGCCTTAAATAGCCTTTTGGGAAGTTACGGCTCAACGATTGATTTAAGTACGCCAGTAAATTACCGCCAAGGTAATGATGCTGAAATGAATGCCTTCGTTAGCGAAGTAAAAGCAGGACAAGTTGCTACGGCAATTTTCTTGTCGAATCCTGTTTATGACCACGCAAGAGGAACAGAATTAGGAGAAGCCTTAGCGAAAGTAGCTACCACAATATCATTTGCCGACCGTGCCGACGAAACCGCCTCAAAGTGTAAGTACATCGCCCCAGCTCCACATTATTTAGAGTCTTGGAACGATGCCGAACCAAAAAAAGGTTTCTACTCGCTCACTCAGCCAACAATATCATTGATTTATAGTACTCGTCAATCTCAATCAAGTTTACTAACTTGGGCTGGTCAGAACGCAGACTTTCAAGCATATTTGAAATCAAATTGGACTAAGAATATCCTCAACGGAAAATCTTGGGTACAAGCATTACACGATGGTATCTATGAATCAAATGAAACTGCGAGTGCTTCGGGAGCAAGTTTCAATGGTAGCGTAGAAGCAGCCGCTGGCGAGATTGCCAAAGTTAAAGGTTCAGGAATCGAAGTTTCGATTTATGAATCAGTAGCCATCGGCACGGGTTTGCAAGCCAATAACCCGTGGTTGCAAGAAATGCCAGATCCAATCTCAAAAGTTACTTGGGAGAATGTCATTGCTATCTCCCAAAAAACTGCAACTGATTTGGGTATTGCCCAAGGTGATATTGTTAGCGTAACGGTAGGTGGTAAAAAAATAACAAGTTTGAGCGAAGAAATGGATGGCGGAATACCCGTTTTGATTCAACCTGGCCAAGCACTTGGTACAATTTCGATAGCATTAGGCTATGGTCGTACTGATGCGGGAAAATCAGGAAAAACGGGTACAAATGTTTATCCTTTGATTGCAAATGGTCAGTTTTGGGCAAATGATGCCAAAATTGAAAAAATAAAAGACGGTTATACATTACCCCAAACTCAAACCCACAGCACGGTGATGGGTCGTACGGCAGTTATTCAAGAGTCTGTACTGGGCGAATATGCAAGTAATGTAAAGGCTGGTCGTTTCGAGCCAAAAATCGAAACATCGGAAGGCGAGAAGAGTCCTTACCAAATTACCCTTTGGAACGGGCACGAGAAGAAAAACCACAGTTGGGGAATGGTTATTGACCTCAATAGCTGTACGGGCTGTGGGTCATGTTTGGTAAGTTGCCAAGCCGAAAATAACGTAGCCGTTGTGGGTAAAGCCGAAGTAGCCCGAGCCAGAGAAATGCACTGGATTCGTATTGACCGTTATTATAGTTCAGAAATGACGCACGACGAAGCCTTGAAAGAAAAAGGTGTCATTGGCGGATTTCAAGCATTAGAAATTGCGGCTGAAAATCCAGAAGTTGTATTCCAACCGATGATGTGTCAGCACTGTTCAAATGCTCCTTGCGAAACCGTTTGTCCAGTATTGGCCACAACCCACAGCTCGGAAGGTCTAAATCAAATGACTTATAACCGTTGTATCGGTACTCGTTATTGTGCCAACAACTGCCCCTATAAAGTGCGTCGCTTCAACTGGTTCAAGTATTTTGAAAACGATAACTTTGATTACCACATGAATAGCGATTTGGGACGTATGGTATTAAATCCAGAAGTTACCGTTCGTTCACGTGGAGTTATTGAGAAATGTTCAATGTGTGTACAGCGTATCCAGTCGGGTAAATTGAACGCCAAGAAGGAGCGTCGCCGTCCAATTGATGGAGAAATCGAAACGGCTTGTTCGCAATCATGCCCTACCAATGCCATTACATTCGGTGATATGCTTGACCCAACTACTCAAATCTCGAAAATGTTGGAGATTGAGAAAGAAGGCCGAGCATTCCACGTTTTGGAAGAAATCAACGTAAAGCCGCAGTTGAATTACTTGGTGAAAATTCGCAATAAAGATGCAGTTGCGAAAGCTACAAAAACCGAAAAGAAAGAAGATCATCATTCGTAATTTAGGGTATAAATTTCAAAAAAGTATATAAATAAATATCTCAAAAAAATAAAACTATGCACGTAGTTTCACCGATAAGAGAAACTTTGGTACTAAATGGTAAAACTTACCACGACGTAACCGAAGATATTTGCAAGCAGGTTGAAGGAAAACCAACCAAAGAATGGAAAATCGTTTTCGGAATCTCAGTTTTAGTACTACTTTATGGTGCGGCTTGGGTATTCTGGACATGGTGGGAAGGTCTTGGCGTATGGGGACTTAATAAAACCGTAGGCTGGGCATGGGATATCACCAACTTCGTATGGTGGGTAGGTATTGGCCACGCTGGAACGCTAATCTCGGCAGTTTTGCTTTTATTCCGCCAAAAATGGAGAACATCAATCAACCGTGCTG
>JANNEN010000352.1:0-1705 GCA_031378715.1 Emticicia sp. | reverse complement strand
GTTTCGCTCATTGGAGCGTTTATTTCTATGCATTTCTTAGGTATCGGTATCAATCTAAACACGCTTAAATCCTTGTTTTAAGCCATTGGCGTTGTGGTTGATGATGCCATTGTGGTTGTGGAGGCGGTTCACGTCAAGATGGAAGAAGAGCATCTGTCGCCTTACCAAGCGGTGAAGAAAGTATTGACCGAAATTTCTGGGGCAATTATCGCCATTACCTTGGTTATGACCGCTGTATTCATTCCAGTAGCATTTATGACGGGACCTGTGGGTGTACTTTACCGACAATTTGCTATCACAATGGCTTCGGCGATTGTACTTTCAGGCGTTGTAGCTCTTACGCTCACACCCGTTTTATGTGCCATGATTTTGAAAAATACCCACGGACAAGCTCGCAAAAAGTCGCCTATTAATCGGTTTATTGACTGGTTTAATAGAAGGTTTGAGTGGTTGTTGGGTAAATATACTAAGTTGTTGATGGTAATCGTAAATCGTAAAGTTGTAACATTTGGGGTATTGATAATTTTTGGTTTTGGTGTCGTGGGAATGAATACGATTCTGCCAGGCGGTTTTATACCAGGCGAAGACCAAGGGCAAATTTATGCCATTATTCAAACCCCGCCAGGCACAACCCTTGAACGTACCAATGTTATTTCGCTCGAATTACAAAAAATAGCCAAAGAAACCGAGGGCGTAAAATCCGTAACGGCAATGGCTGGTTACGAGATTTTGACCGAAGGACGTGGTTCCAACGCAGGTACTTGTTTAATCAACCTCAAAGATTGGTCAGAGAGGAAGCAAAATGTGAAGGAAATCATGGAAGAATTGGAAGAAAAAACGAAAAATATTGGAGCGGTCATAGAATATTTTGAACCACCCGCTGTGCCAGGTTATGGTGCTTCGTCGGGTTTTGCGGTTCGCTTGTTGGATAAAGGTAGTGAAGTAAATTACCAAAAATTCGATGAAGTAAACAAAGATTTTTTAGCGGAATTGAGAAAACGCAAAGAATTAACGGGCTTATTTTCTTTTTACTCTGCCGATTATCCACAGTATGAATTGATTGTAAACAACGCTCAGGCGATGCAAAAGGGGGTTTCAATTGGTCGTGCGATGGAAAACTTAAACATTATGATTGGTAGTACCTACGAACAAGGCTTTATTCGTTTCAATAATTACTACAAAGTTTATACGCAAGCTGACCCCGCATTCAGAAAAGACCCAACGGATATTTTGAATATGTTTGTAAAGAATGATCGAGGTGAAATGGTGCCTTATTCATCTTTTATGTCCATCAAAAAAACGCAAGGTCCCAACGAAGTATCCAGATACAATTTATACACTTCGGCACTTATTAATGGCATCCCAGCCCCAGGTTTTACTTCGGGTGATGCCATCAAAACCATTCGTGAAGTGGCAGAAAGTACGCTTCCAAAGGGCTATGACATCGCTTGGGAAGGATTATCGTATGATGAAGCTCGCCGAGGCAATGAGGCAATTCTCATTTTCTTGGTCGTAATATTTTTCGTTTATTTGATTTTGGCTGCCCAATATGAGAGTTTTCTTTTGCCACTTGCCGTTATTCTTTCTCTACCGCCCGGTATTTTCGGCTCATTTTTAATGTTGAAAATGATGGGATTGAGTAATGATGTCTTTGCTCAGATTGGTTTAATCATGCTCACGGGACTTTTAGGAAAAAATGCCGTAC
>JANNEN010000351.1:0-1787 GCA_031378715.1 Emticicia sp. | reverse complement strand
GGCTATGGCAGTTACGGCCAATGCAATATTTAATTTGGACGAAGTTGTGACGAAGGAATAGGATATGTCAAGAACAAATACCCACAATCTTCTTTACATTTTCCTTTTTCGCTCTGTTTATAATTGCTGACAATAGCTTCTTATCAGATTCAGGAAGTGGCTTGTTTATAACAAACAAATCTGGTTCTACAACATGATTCTGTTTCATATCTTTATTGGTTAAAATATTGATTAATAAGATGTACTGCTGCACTTGAATCTAAATACATTCTTGACCCACTCAAAACTTTTGCATTCAAGTTTTCTTGATAATGCTTCACTAATGAGGTCTTAGCAGTTAGAGATACAAAACCATCATAGCCTAAATCAAAAGAAAATTTACAAGCAAAGGCAAACAAATTACCTGCTACGCCTAAATACAGTTTATTTTTACCTTTATTAAAGTTTGCACTTTCTATGAGATTCATATAAATATGGTCTTTCCCGTCAGAAACACTAATCAACCCTTGCGATATTGATTCATTTCCACGAGTTACTAACTTAAAAACCTTTCTATCTCTTGCTTTAATTTCTGATTTCCAATCAAAAACCCAGTCCTCGGCTACTATTTCCTCAAACGTAACGGGCAGAATATCGGTCAGAAAGCGTTCTTCAGTAAAAGCGTTTTCTATCGAATTTGTCAGCCTGTCTATTTTCTCATTTATTGTTTGCATATCTGAAACAAATTTAATATTTTTAGATTACTTTTTAAATAAAATTGCAGAATTTATGCAAATCTTAATAAAATATGAATCTACTTTTCGTGTGCAGCCGCAACCAATGGAGAAGCCCAACGGCGGAGGCAATTTTTAAAAATCATCACGAACACCAAGTGCAATCGGCAGGTACTGAGCCTTCGGCACGCATAAAAATTACCGAAAAATTAATCAACTGGGCGGACATTGTTTTTGTGATGGAGAAAAAACACAAACAGCGATTACAGCAACGTTTTGCAGAAGTGATAACCGATAAAGAAATCATTATTTTAGATATTCCCGACGACTATCAGTTTATGGACGAAGAACTGGTTGAACTATTGAAGATTTCGGTGTTGCCCTATTTATAAATTTCGTACATTTAACATTCAATCTATCAAACCTACAAAATACTATGGAAAGGAGAGAATTTCTTCAAAAAGGTGCTTTGGCATTGGCAGCAACGACTGCTTTTTCGAGCGAACTGTTAGCAACCAAAAAAGCTAAACACGTTGTCGGTGTGCAACTATACTCGATTCGTGACGATATGAAAAAAGACCCCGTGGCAAATCTAAAAAAATTAGCCGAGATGGGTTATACCAGTGTCGAACACGCCAATTACGTTGATGGGAAGTTTTATGGGTTTTCGGCAAAAGAATTTCGCAAGATTTTAGATGATATGGGACTGAAAATGCCAAGCGGACATACCGTAATGGGCAAGCCGCACTGGGACGAAGGCAAGCAGGAATTTACTGACCTCTGGAAAAAAACCGTTGAAGATGCTGCAGTCTGTGGTCAAAAATACGTAATCAGTCCGTGGCTTGATGTGGCTTTACGCAAGAATTTTGATGATTTGAAGCGATATATGGAGGTTTTTAATAAATCGGGAGAACTTTGCCAAAAATCAGGAATGAAATTTGGCTACCACAACCACGACTTTGAATTTAGCTTAAAACTCAGCAGCGTGAAGGTTTATGACATCATGCTCCAAAACACCGACCCGAATTTGGTTGCCCAACAACTCGACATTGGTAATATGTACGGTGGCGGTGG
>JANNEN010000377.1:0-24963 GCA_031378715.1 Emticicia sp. | reverse complement strand
GCAAAATGTTTGAAGCCCGCCCAATTTACTACTCGTACCGAGCAGTACATCGCAAAAGAAGGTGGTAAAGTGTTGAGTGCGTCTTCACCCGAATTAGGTACAACTACTGAGCAAATCCTTGTAAAGGAAGGTTCAAAAGTTATTCAGGCCTCTACCTCCGCTTACAAAACCGTTACGGAGCAAGTGATGGTAAAAGAGCCAGGCAAAAGAACCGAAGTAGTAGCGGGTTCAGGTGCGTACAAATCAGTTGCAGAGCAAATGGAAACTCGCCCTGCATACAAGCGTTACGAAATCATTGGTTGCAACACATCATTAACTGGCGGAGCCGCTGGCAATGGTGCTGGTAACGGTGCTGGCAGAGGTGATGCAAACGCCCCTTGCTTCAAGCCATCGACCGAGCAAATCTTGGTACGTGAAGGTTACAAAAAATTGGAGGTTATTCCTGCCCAATTCAAAACCGAAACCGAGCAAGTAATCGTGAAAGAAGCCTCGAAGCGTTTTGAGGTAATCCCTGCGGTTTACAAGACTATGTCGGAGCAGTTTATGGTAAAGCCAGCTTACAACAATTTGGCCGTTGATAACGCCATTGAGTTTAAGGCCGTAACCGAAAGAGTAGAGGTTCGCCCTGCTTACAAGCGTTATGAGGTGATACCTGCTCAGTTCAAAACTGAAACCGAGCAAGTAATGGTTCGTGAAGCAGCAACATCCGTTGCGGGTGGACAACGCCCAAAGTACAAAACTGTAACCGAGCAATTTTTAGCCAAAGAAGCAGCCAAGCGTTATGAGATTGTACCAGCAACGTACAGAACCGTTACTGAAACTATCGTAGTGAAAGAGCCAGTAAAGACCTTGGTCGTAACTCCGCCAACCTACGAAACAGTAACCGAGAAAGTGAAGATTCGTGACTCATACACAAAATACGAGAAGCGTAAACTTGATCCTTCGTGTTTGAGTGCCAACCCAGACGATTGTTTGCAGTTGTGTTTGGTTGAGATTCCTGCGGAATACAAGACCGTAACAAAGCAAGTATTGAAAACACCAGCGGGTGTGAGAGAAAGCGTAACGCCAGCCCAAACGGCAACTATCACTAAGCAAGTGATTGCTCAACCAGCATCGGTGCGTGAAGTAGAAGTTGCGGCTCAGTATGCTACGCTTACAAAGCAAATGCTTGATGGCTACGAGCCAGCGGGTGCAGGACTTTCGGCGGCACAGGCATTTACGGGTGGAGCGGCTACCGCTCAATATGCTACCATCACTAAGACGGTTGTTTCGGCGGCGGCTCAGTACAAAGAAATCGAAGTACCAGCTCAATACGAAACCATCACGAAGCAAGTAGTAGCTCGTGGCCCACAAACAAGAGAGATTCCTGTTGCGGCTCAGTACGAAACAATTACGAAGCAGGTTGTAGCCCAGGCTGCCCAAGTAAAAGAAATCGAAGTACCAGCAGTATATGCTACTCGTACTAAGCAAGCCTTGGTAGCTCCTGCCACAACCCGTGAGATGGATGTACCAGCAGTTTATGCTACTCGTACTAAATATGCGTGTGCTGATGGTTCTGGTTCAGGGTCGGGTTCGGGTGCAGGTTCTGGTAACGGAATTGTAGCAGGAAATGGCGGTTGCGGCCCACAGGTACGTGAAATTGATGTACCAGCCGAGTATCGCTCAATCACTAAGTACATGATTGCTGCTCAACCACAAACTCGTGAAATCGAAATTCCTGGCGAATATCGTACTATCACGAAGCAAGTAGTAGCATCGGCAGCAGGTACGGAAGAAAAAGAAATTCCTGCCGAATATCGTACTATCACAAAAACAGTAGTGAAAACTCCTGCCGCTACGTCGGAGAGAGAAATTCCTGCTGAGTATGGTTCTTATTCTACTGTGTCAATGACAAGTAGCGGAACTTATGCTGACTGGGTAGAGATTCTTTGCGGAAACAAAATCACTTCGGCTACGGTTCGTGCAATCCAAAAGGCTTTGAGAGCTAAGGGTTACGATCCAGGTCCAGATGATAACGTACTTGGACCACGTACCAATGCGGCTATCATCAAGTATCAAAAAGATAATAATTTGCCATCAGGCAACTTGAATCTCGAAACCTTGAAATCTCTTGGTGTAGATTACAATCTATAAGAGATTGATAGATAACAGTAAAAAAATGGCTGATTTCGAAAGAAATCAGCCATTTTTTTTGTTATCTAAGTGAAAAATATGGGGTGTAAAGCTATTTTTGGAAATATGGCTTAATATTTGTTATGATAGTAATGTCGCCTTTCGCTAAGTTTTTTGGCATGGGTTCTATACTATTCTATAACTTTAATACAGTAAACCATGAGAATTAGACTAATGCTTTTGTTGGGAATATCCTTCATACTTTTTGCATCATATACCGATGTGAATGATGCTGCTCAAAGCCAAGTGAATTTTTATAAAGGTAGCTATGATGATTTTTTGCGAGAAGCCAAGAAAATGAAAAAACCCATCATGCTTGATTTTTGGGCAAGTTGGTGTGGGCCGTGCAAGAAAATGGAAAACGAAACATTTACTAATCCAAACTTAGCGTCATTTCTCAACGCTAACTACATGATTTATAAAGTAGATATAGACTCTTTTGATGGTATGGCCATTGCTGACCGTTTTGCGGTTGATGCGTATCCGACGTTAGTCATGTTAGACCCAAAGTCTAAGTTTGTAGGTCGGTATCGAGGTTTTTTTCCTGCTGATTATCTGAGAAATGAGTTAGAGAAGAACAAAGGTCAGAAAGGCAAGCGTTTTGTTGCTCCCAAAAACGATACGGCATCGCTGTAAGTAGTCGATAGCTTAGACGACAGTCAATAACAAAATAGATAGCTGATTATCAGTATTTTATGAATTATAAATTTGTCAGTCTAACTGTTGGAAAAACATTGAAAAGCTACCCATAAGGTAGCTTTTTTTAGTACGACCACTCGGTTGGTAATTTCATTTGTCGGGCGTAGTACGATGGGCAGTATTTATGCACTCTCGCCAATAAGGCATTGACACCCCGCTCAAATTCAACGTAATAATCTTCGTGAAGTTTGGGTAATTTATTCAATAAAATCTCCGTCCGTTTGGCGATATAAAGCGATACAGTATCGGTTTTGCCAGAATAAGTTTCTAAATGAGGTAATTGATTATCAAAAAACGCATTGAGCAAACAAAGCGTTAGTTCGACCTCGCCGTATTTGTCCTTTGTCACCTTTACGTGGTTAGTAATGCGGCCATTCAAATCTCGCATATCCATCATCATCCAGCCTGGGGTGTCGTGGTACATTTTCGATACCCGATCAATTGCAGCCTTCAAATCCTCCCTTTTTTGCTTCAAATCTGATTCATCTTCGAGCAGTTGAAAGTGCAACTGTTGTATCAATAATTCACTTTTGGCAATGAGTTTGAGCAATAGCTTGTCTTTTTCTTTGCTTGGAAGGGTTAGTATTGCTTGTTCGAGGATCTTAGGTAATTTGGGCATTGCTGATAAATTTTATGATGAAGTATTTTTTTAAAATGCCAAAACCTCCGAAAAGTTCAGAGGTTTTGGCATTAAAAAGAGTTTTTTGCTAAAATTATTTAGCACTAACGATTTCGACATTGAATATCAATGAAGCATAAGGCGGAATCTTCGGACTCCTTCCCTCGGGGCCATAGCCTAATTTTGAAGGAAATACCAAAGTTGCTTTTTCGCCAACTTTCATTTTCAGTAGTCCTTCTTCAAAGCCTTTTACTACGGCATTTGTTCCGAGGGTGACATCAAACTGCCCCGTGTCAAACTGCACACCGTTGGCAGTTAAGAAGCCCGTGTATTTTACCGTGGCTAATGTTCCTGCTTTTAGTTCGGCACCACTGGTAGCGAGCGTTCGCAAAAAACGCAAGCCCGAAGTAGTCGTTTCGGTGATGGGTAGCTTGATTGCTTTTACATAATCATCAATGATTTGATCTTCGTTGCGTATTTTTATCATCTCCAAATCTATCCTTAAATTGGCATTAGCAGGAATAATTCCACTTCCTTGCGGCCCAAAAGCCAGCGTTGATGGTAAAATGAAATTTCCTCTTTCACCTTCTTTCAACAATGAAATTGCTTCTTCAAGGCCGAAAATGACTACATTAGGTAGAAAAACGATTTTTGCTGGCTCATTTTTCAATCTTGATGAACTATCAACCTTACCACCATTGAGCAGTGATATGGTAAAATGAAAGGTTACCTCATCACCAATTTTGGCATTTTTACCCGTGGTCGTTTTGCTGATTATATATTTCAAACCACTGGGCGAAGTTGTTACCTGCAAGTTTCTTTGGCTGATATAATCGGCTATCTCTTGGGCGTTCTTTTTATTAACGGTTTCTACGTCACTTTCCAAAAATTTACTGCACGAACTACCAATAATTGCACTCAGCAAAATCAATAAAAGAGCATTTTTCTTCATAAAAATATCATTCAAAAACTTAAAAGTATGCAATTAATGCCATCGGAAAAGAGCAATTCCAGCTCCGATACTTACTTGATAATCAATGATTTTGATTGCTATGGTCTATCGACTATAAACCATTGACTACTTTACATCAATTAGCTCCATCTCGAATATCAACGAGCTAAACGGCTCAATTACGCCACCCGCTCCTTGCTCGCCATAGGCCAAAATTGATGGGATAAAAAAGATTGCTTTTTCACCCTTTTTCATCATCGTTAGGGCTTCTTCCCAACCTGGAATTACGGCCTTTTGCCCAACCGTCACTTGAAATTTCGGCCCTGGCTTGCCTACTGAACTGTCAAATACTTTTCCGCTCATCAATTTTCCTGTGTAATCAACGGTAACCGTTTGTCCATTTTTTACAACCTCGCCCGTTCCCTGCTTTACAACGACGTAATAGATGCCAGATTGTGTTTTTGTAGCAGTTGGGAAGCTTTTCTTGGCGAAATCTTCCATTAGCTTGGCTTCGTTATTCTTTTTGCCGTCTTGTACTTTCTGAAACTCTTCCTTGGTCTGAGTCGATTTGATCTTGACGATAAATTTTATCTCCGAACCCTTCGTGATACCCGCTGGTAATGGCTGCTGGATACGAGAGAAAAGTGAGTCGGCATTGACCATCACGGTAGCACTATCGCCTTCGGTTAGGTGGGTAAGTGCGTTTTCAAATGAGCCTTTGTAAGAGCCTTTTTGAGAAACCATCGTGATTGGCTGACCACGTTTGTAGGTATTCTCAAAAGTTGAATCATTGGCGGCTTTGATTACTAAATCGAAAGTCAGAATATCACCAATTTTGATTTTTTTACCTTTTCCTTCTGAGTGGATTTGGTACTTTGAGCCATCGGGATCTTGCGTAACTTTAAATTGATTGCAAGAAAAAAGTAAACTCGATACGAGTGCAAGACTTAGGGTAGTTTTTAAAAATTTTGTCATCGAAATAAATAAATAAATTTGAAAGTTTGAAAAAATGTCAATTTGAATTCGTCTTTTGTGATTAAAGTGTTGGTAATCAATGAAATAGGTAAATATTACTTGCTCAGTAATGCCGATTGATATTGTGGTAAAAGTCCTAAAAATTTCTCAACGGTTTGGCTCAATGATGCGTGCGAACGTCCACCTGCGGCGTTTTTATGCCCGCCACCGTTAAAATGATTTCTCGAAAACTCACTTACCGAAAACGTATCCACCGACCGAAACGAAATTCTTATCATGTCGTCTCGTTCGGTAAAAATTGCGGCCATCACTACGCCTTTTATGGCAAGTCCGTAGTTTACGATTCCTTCGGTGTCACCGTTTTTTGAGCTAAAACGCCCCAGTTCTTCTTTCGAGATAGCCATGTAGGCCACATTAAACTCGGGCAGATGCGTGAGTTTTTCGCCCAAAGCAAAGCCCAAAAATTTCATTCGCTCGAAGGAGTTACTGTCAAAAATTTTTCGGTGAATATCATTCGGACGAACGCCCTTCGTAATCAATTCGCCCGCAATTCGGTGGATTTCTTCGGTGGTGCTATCAAATCTGAATGAGCCTGTATCGGTCACTAAACCTGCGTACAGACATTCGGCCAGCGAAGTATCAATCAGCTCAACGTCCCCCAGTTTTTCAATGAGTTGATAAATCAGTTCGCAGGTAGCGGCCGCTTTTTCATTCCAAAACACAAAATTAGCAAAGTTTTCGGGCTGTTGGTGGTGGTCAATCAGTACTTTCTGAGCGGCTGATTGCTTCACGTATTCCTCCATACCTTTGATGCGGTTGAGAGCCGAAAAGTCTAAGCAAAAAATCATTTCGGCCTTCGCAATGAGCTTTTTTGCCAAATCTTGGCGGTCGCCCTCAAAGTTGATAACGTCGGGTTCGTTGGGCATCCATTTCAAGAAATCAGGATAATCGGTTGGCGTGATTACCGTAGGAAAGTGACCCTTTTTCTTCAAATACGCCGCTAATCCCAACGATGAGCCAAGGGCATCGGCATCGGGATTTTGGTGGGTTGTGATAACGATTTTTCTGGGTACGCTCAGAAAATCATTAAATAACTGTAATTTTTGATTTGACTCCGTAAAAAATTCTTGCATAGCCTTACAAAGGTACAAAGGAAAGGTTGTAAATCAAAAATGCGGGTTTGATTCAAACAGTTTTAAGTTGCGGATATGTTTTTTTACAAATATTTAATTTAGAAAACGGTGTTTCTGAGATAAGATACCTAATTTTGGGAGTTGTTTATAAATCCAAACTATACATCTATCGCTTCATCTACAAAAACAATGACGAAACGCCTTATTTTTATGCTATTGACAAGCCTATCGGTGGCGGCTCAAAAGAAATCTAAACCCAAAGTTTATGCCCAAAAACCTAAATTAGTACTGGGCATCATGGTTGATCAAATGCGGTATGATTACCTTTATCGCTACTCTGATAAGTACAGCGAGGGCGGTTTTAAACGATTAATGAACGAAGGGTTCAACTGCAAAAACAACCATTATCACTACGCAAGCACCGTTACGGGGCCTGGTCATGCGGCAGTTTATACGGGTGCTGCTCCCGCCGTGAACGGAATCGTGGGTAACGAATGGTTTGATAGATTCCTGAATCGGTCGGTTTATGTGGCCGAAGATACCACCGCTCGGGGTGTTGGTGCGGGTGAGTCGGGGGCGGAGGGTAAGCGCTCGCCCGTCAATATGCACACCACGAGTATCACTGACCAACTGAAATTGGCTACCGAGTTTCGCTCGAAGGTAATCGGTATTGCCGTCAAGGATAGGGGAGGTATTTTGCCCGCTGGACACTCCGCTGATGCCGCTTATTGGTTTGATGCCAAATCGGGCAACTGGATTACGAGTACCTACTACATGAAAGAGCTTCCGAAGTGGCTACAAGATTTTAACGCCCAAAAAACACCCGAGAAACTCATGGCTCAACCGTGGGAAACGCTACTTCCGATTGAGCAATATACCGAAAGTGAAGCAGATGATCAAGTGTATGAAAATGTATTAGCGGGCGAGAAACTTTCAGTTTTTCCGCACAAAATCACTAATTATGGGGCATTGCTGACTTCGCCTTACGGCAATACTATTACGAAGGATATTACTTTGGCAACCCTCAAAAACGAAGCAATGGGGCAAGGAAAAGAAACGGACTTTTTGTGCGTGAGTTTCTCGTCACCCGATTATGTGGGCCACGCAACGGGTAGCCATTCGATAGAAATTGAAGACACGTATTTGCGTCTTGACCGTGATATTGCCGAAATTCTGTCGCAATTAGATGCTACGTTGGGAAAAGATAATTATTTGGTATTCCTGACGGCCGATCACGGTGTGGCGGATATTCCTGGGTTTTTGAAGAAACATAAAATACCTGCGGGAGCGGCCGAGGGTGGCAAAGAAATCAATTATTTGAATGGACAAATGGTAGAAAAATTTGGCGAAGGGAAATGGATAAAAGCCAATGATAATTATCAGATATACCTCGACCGTGAGTTGATGGCCAAGAAAAATGTGAGTATGAGCCAAATTTATGAACTTGTAAAAGAAAAAACCCTTACGATGGGGTCGGCGGTGTATCAAGTTATTAATTTGCACGATATGAATTCCGCCACGATTCCGCCTTATTACAGGCCGCTTATCGAAAATATTTATAACCCCAAACGTAGCGGGGATATTATGCTGATACTCGAACCCGCTTGGTTTAATGGCAACAAAAAAGGCACAACCCACGGCACAATGTGGCAATACGACCGCCACGTGCCGTTGCTGTGGTACGGTTGGAAAATCCCGCAGGGCGAAACCGTGGAGCAAACCTATATCTCGGATATTGCGGCAACGCTCGCTGCTCTGCTCAATATTTTAGAACCAAATGGCTGCATCGGTACGCCAATTAAAGATGTTTTTGTGAAGAAATGATAGATAGGTGTTAGAAATTAGGTGTTAGTTTAATTCCCTAACTCGTAATTTCTAACGCATACCTCCCAAAACATACTCTAAATCCTACCCCCTAAAAATGATACTAATAAAAGGCATTCCGTTAAAAAAGATACAAGGAATTACGCTGTTTCCTTTTATAATCGTTCGGTCAAAAAAGCCCAATAAGATTTTGCTCAATCACGAGCGGATTCATATTCGGCAGCAGCTTGAATTATTGATTTTGCCTTTTTATATCTGGTACTTGGGCGAATGGCTCTATCATTATATAAAATGTCGGCACGGTTGGCACGCTTACCGTCAAATAAGTTTTGAGCGAGAAGCTTACGATAACGAAGAAGATTTTGAGTATTTGAAGAAAAGAGGGTTTTGGAGTTTTCTGAAATATAATGATTGAAAACGGGCGTAGGAGTTACGCCCATTTTATAAATTTTTTCTCCCCGCAAGCATACCCGCCACAATCAGGTATTGAGCCGCAATGTAGGTTGCCATTATCCAAACGCTCGATTGCGGAATGTTGTACGCAAATTTATTAACGGCAATGAACGAATCTGAAATTATAAATAAAATTGCTCCTATCAGCACCAAACGGTAGCTTTTTGGATTGGTTTGTCGCTGAACCGCTCCAATTCCCATAAACATTATGGCAAAAGCATAAACTATAATCGGCATTAAAAAGTCAGGTGGTATTTTATTCCAAAGTAAACCCACGAACAGCATTGCGTAGAGTGTGAAAGGTAGCCTTTTCAAATATTGAGTTTGTCCTTCTTGGCTAAAAACGTAATAATAAGTGAGTTGTGCCACCAAAAACGCCCCCAAACCCAACAGAAAAAACTGCGAATTTTGCCTTTGAAACATCAAAAAACTATCGCCCAAGCACGAAAAAAGCAAGGCTACGAGCATGAGTTTATCTTGCAGAATGAGCTTCGCTTTGGTTTTTTGGTAGTAAAAAAAGCCCAGCGTAAGCATGAGCAAAGGTTTGGTGAGGTAGCCCAACCATTCATTGCCGATGATACCCGCCAAAATATTGACCGTGCCTAATGAGAAATAGAAGATGGTTTCGTTGCGAGTCATGCTAATTGTTTTTTAGTAGGGATATTCACTGAGCCATTGCCAAAAGTTTTCTTGGTGAATCACTTTAGTTGCGGAAGGCTGATAAGTATCCAAAAATACTTGCGGAAACTTTGCCTTTGCCGACGAGTTCCATTTGAATTCAAAGGCATAAACTTTCCCATCTATTACTTCTATGTAGTCGATCTCGGCTTGTTGTTTATTTCTCCAAAAGTAAGTTTGACCATAGAAACCGTTGTAAGAGAGTAGTTTTTTTCGTTCAATCATTAAAAAATTTTCCCACAATGCACCAATATCATTGCGTAGTTCGACCGATGTAAAGTTACCAATAATGGCATTTCTTATGCCGTTATCATAAAAATATATCTTTTTCTTAGTGCTTATTTCGTTCCGTTCGTTCCTGCTCAAAGTTCCTAAGCGATAAACAACAAAAACCTGCTCCAAGAGATAAATGTAATTATCAACGGTTTTTACATCGGCTGAAACCAAATTAGCCAACTCATTGAGCGATACTTCACTACCTACTTGCCACGCCAGAGCTTTCAAAATCTTCTCTAATAATTGTGGCTTTTGTAGCCCTGTAAGTGCCAATACATCTTTGTATAGGTAGCTACTGGTAATATTTGTGAGTATTTCCTTAGCATCAAGTATGTTCGTAACCACTTCGGGGTACATTCCATAAATCAAATATTGCGGTAATAAATTGAGTAATGCTGGCACTCCTTGCTGGTCGATTATTTCCCCGCAGCTAATGGCATACAAGGAGTACTCCCATTTTCTGCCCGTTAGTGGCTCTTGGGTTTTGTTGGCAATCGTGAGCGACGACGAGCCCGTAATGATAAACTGTATGCCCATTTCGGCATCAATTAATTGTTTACAGATTAGCCCAATGTTTTCAATCATTTGAGCTTCGTCTAATATTATTACCTTTTTATTGCCAAAACTTTGCTTTAAAGCCTCAATACTATTCTCTGCCCACAGCGACCTCGTGATGATGCTATCGCCGTTGAAGTATTCAAAATCTTGTTTTAGATTTTTGGCAAAAGCCTTTGCCAGCGTGGTTTTACCAACTTGCCGTGGCCCAAAAATAAGCAAGGCTTTTTTGAAATCGGCTCTTTTTTCTAAGTTATGTTCAAGCCTTCGTTGTATCATACTGGCGATAAGTTTTGGTAGAAATAATACAAATATAGATTTAATTCCATAAAAAGTATATCTTTCATGGAATAAAATCCATAAAAAGCTGTTTTATTAATATTCTTTACCAAGACAACCGCCAAGTTTAGTCAGTTTCATTTTCAAAATAAGCCTCAATTTCTCGCCAAGTCTTGAAACGTTCGTAGCCTTCGAGTTTTTGGTTATGAATCGCATCGAAAAGTAGTGCTTTCCCCTTGAAAGTACTCAAGTTTTTTTCGTGGTCATCAATCAAATAATCGGCCGTGATGATGGTTTTATCTCCGCAGAGTACAATGTTTTTCCAAGAAATAAAAGGAAAATGCTCGGCCAGCCAATCAACTTTTTCTTTCAGTGAATTGGGAAACTCTACCGCCGCCGACACCACAAAAATCTCAAATCGTTCGTGCAGTTTCTTGATAACTTCAACGGCATCGGGCATCACTTCCATATCTATAAAAAAGCCAGGTTTGAAGATTTCGGCTCTAACCAAGACCCCGTGCTTTTCGTCGAGTACATCATAGTAACCTTTTTTTGCAAAATCCTCTTCTCGGTGGTTTGTGCCTACGAGGCGGTTGTAGGTTGCCAAAATCTTTTTTCCTGCGGCCGCCATTACGTCGTCCATGTCAATCGCAATTCGCTTTTTTGTCATATTTTTCTTTGTTATTTGCCGTAAAAGTAAACATTTTAGCCGAATTTACGCAAAAAATAACGCCACAAGTCGATAACTCGTGGCGTTGGGGTTGTGTAGAAACAAGTAATAAGTGGCGATTATTGCACCGTTACATTAAAGTCAATGTTAATATCGTCACTCCCAGGCGTGGTGGTGCCGTCTTTGGTAGCTTTGCCGTTGATTGGTGGCTGGTGGCGTAGCTGCACTTTTAGTTTTCCTGTGCCTGCCATGCTGGTTCTGGCAGTTCCTGTGAGGCCTACGTTAAAGTTTCGGGAGTCTTTGTCACCGTAAGTATAGGTCAAAAGGCTACTCGGAGCGGGCGTATAGATGAATAAATGCTCGTCTTTTTCGGACGCAACTTCATTTGTGATGTTGCCCACTGGCGTTTTTGATTCGTCCAAAAGTTCAACTGTTAGTGTGTAAGTGGTGTTGGCTTTCAAGCTAACGGCTTCAATCGTTGGGGCTTTTCCTCCATCACCATCAGGGTCGGAATACTTGAAGATTTGAGTAGTGCCGCCACTCGCAAAATTTAATTTAACGGTCGTAATCAATTCGTTTTCCTCGGCTTCTACATCATCTTTATTACAGCTTACCGTAAAAAGTGTGATACCCAAAAATAAGCTCAACAGAGCAATGTGTCGTTTGTTTTGTTTAGTTGCCATGAGATAGTTTTATGATATATTATTGCTTTTGCATTATTGATGCAAATATATGTTGCAAATTGTTTTATTGCAATAATGTTGCAGAAAAATTTTGTTTTCTTTTGATTATTCAAATAGGTTTGTATAGTTTCAATCCATCAATAAAATCAAAATCTTTGATGTTTAGGGTGTAGAGGGGTAGATTATTCTCAATGGCGGTGGCAGCAATTAGAGCGTCTGGAATCTGTATTCGGTGAGATTTCGAGTAGTTTATGATAATTCCGTTGAAGACTTTGGAAATATCTTCGTTCAAATGATAAAGTTTGAAAGCATCAAACATTTGTTCGTCACGGTGCAATTCTTTCTTGAAAGCCCCTTGGAAAATCTCCGCTTTGGTAATAATACTGTAAGCAATGTTTTCCTGACCGATTGATTTTAGTTGTCTGTAAACACTTAAGTCTTCTCGGAGTAAATGAATGAAAATGTTTGTATCACAAAGGATTATTTGCTTCTTACCCATGCTTTTTCTCTAATTTGGTTCAAATCAACGTCAGCATTTTTCCATTTTCCAAATAATTCATCAATCGCATCGGGCTTTATTTTTTTTACTTCAAATTCAAAGTTGATACCTAATTCAGCTTCAATTTCTTTCTCTAATTCTTCTTCCGAATTATATTTATCAAAAATTCCCTTTATTAAGGCCTCCGTTTTGTCTTCTGTCTTTTTTGTTAATTTGAAAAAAACGATAATAATTAATGCGATTGCAAAAATTATCATAATGTTTTGGGCAAACTTGCCATTGCTACTTAATAATTTTATCTCATCGCCCTTGGAAAGGTTATTTAACTGAAACGTTTTCATCAATTCTTCTCTCGACAAGACTTGATCAATATCTATCTCTATGGTTTTCATAATTGTCAATTTTTTTGGTACAATATTACAAAATTGCGTACAAAGGATAACTTTAAAAAGAATATTTCGCCCGAAAAGCCATATTTCGCCCGATTTCGTCAGAATAATAACGAAAGCGGTTGAGATAATCTCGGTAAGCGGTATTGAACAAATTATTGATACTTAACGAGAGGCTTAGTGAAGATTTATTGATAATTGGTAATTGATAATAGATAGTAGCGTTCCAGAGTGAGTAGGCCGCTGGAGGAGGGGCAAAATCTCCGCCGTATTCGCTAAAAATGATTTCGGAGGTGGGAATATCAGCAAAAATAATTTTGGTTGGTACACGATTTTGCTTCGCCACGTACAAATTTGTTAGCGAAATTGAAGTTTTTTTCCACTCGTAGCGAAGGGTGTTTTCGTAGCGATTGGCAGGAATCTGAATCAGTGGCTGGTTGTTGCTCAAATCTTGGGCATTGAGGTACGAAATCTTACTATTGAGCGAAAGATTTTTGATGATTTGTACGACTCCCGTAAAATCAAAACCCCGAAAACGGCTATCGGTTTGGGTGTATCGAAACTCGGGAAATGCCCCCCGAATCGTCAAAGCTGGCCGACCCGTGGGCGATAAAAAGATGAAATTATTGATAAAATTATTATAAAAATGGAGTTCAGCTTGAAAGTTTTTTGAAACATAATTGGCTGTAAATGAGGTATTTAGGGCAACTTCGGGTGCGAGATTTTCATTGCCCCGCTCAAAACTCGCCGCTCCGTGATGCACACCATCGCTGTAAAGCTCATTGACGGTTGCGGCTCGCCACGCCGAACTGACATTGCCCATAAAATTCCAACGGGCATTGGGGCGATAACTTGCTCCGAGCGTACCCGTAAAATTTTGGTTATTTTGTTGGTTTTGTTTCACGTTCTGTTCGCCACGAGGAATCCTGTAAACATTCAAATTCCGAATGTCATAGCGAACGCCGCTTTCGATTTCCCATTTATTTCGCACGATGCGTTCAATTAAGAAAATCCCAGTGGTGGTATTTCTAAAATTAGGAATCAGCACAGTCGAAGAGCGTGGCAGCGTGAGCGTTCCAGTGGTTAGATTTTCTTGAAAAAGATTAGTAATACCGACCGAACCCGTCAGGATTTTCAAAAACGGTTTGTGTTCAAAAAGTATCTCACCCGAATAGGTTGTCAGTTTAAAAATCTGCGTTAGGTTTCTATCTCCCCGCAAAATATCAACCTCTTTCCGAAAATCGTACTGCCGTCCGAGGGTCAGCGAAAGAACTCCAAACCGATTTTTGAGTGTATTTTTGAGTTTCAGTAAATTGTGTTGCACATCTTGAAAAGGTCGGTCGATAGCAAAAGTAAACTTTTCGGGCGTATAAACAGGCAAGGGATTTCCACGTTTAATGGCTTCCACGAGGTCGGAAACATTACCAATGTGCGAACCCGAAAATACCGCAATTTTTGTATTAAACTGACTAAAAAAAACCTCACTCGTAAAGTTTTTTCTTTTGTAATTGCTTGATAATGAGTAGTTTAATTCTTGTATTCCAGTATTTGCTAACCGATAATTGGGTGTCGAAATATCCCCGCCCCGCTTGTAAGTTCCTTGTATTCGGTAGCCAATTGAGTACGGAATCAGATTTTTAGAAACCCTTTTTAAACCGCCTTGTAGTATTCCCGCATTGGTCGTCTGATTTCCGTTTGTGAAGTAAACACTATTCACTTCGCCACTAATTTTATTGGAGTCGGGCAAGGCTTCGGGTTCAAGCATGATTACGCCCGCAATCGCATCGGAGCCGTAGCGAACGCCCGCCGCACCTTTCAGGACTGTGATTTTTTTGGCCACGAACGGGTCAATTTCGGGGGCGTGTTCGCTGCCCCATTGTTGCCCTTCTTGCCGAACACCATTATTCAGAATCAAAACCCGATTCGAGTGCATTCCGTGAATGACGGGCTTGGCAATCGAGCTGCCCGTTTGTAAAGTCGTTACGCCCGAAATTTGCTTCAAGGCTTCGCCCAACGACTGCCCACGGGTTTGGTCGAGGGCGGCGTTTTCGAGGGTATTTTTGGTTTGGGTAAGGTTTTCTATTTTCTGGGCTTTGATGTCGATACTCGCCAAATGCAGTTCGCTTTCGGTGAGTTTGAAGGTTTGCTCGGCTCCGTGTTCAAGATTAATAACATAACTTTTTTCTTCGTAACCCACTATTCGCCCAACGATTGTGTATTTTCCTTCACAAATATTCGAGATTCTATAAAATCCCTTCGCATCGGTACTCACGCCTTTGTTGAGTTCTTTTACGAAAACTACTGCCCCGACAATCGGTTGTTTGGTGGCTTCATCTTGCACAATACCTTGGATAAAGCAGGTGCAAACTTGACCATAAGCCCCTCCCGTCGAAGCGTCGAACCGCCCCAGTAGGAGAGCTAAGAATAGGATTATATATTGAAATATTTTTTTCTTCATTCTTGATTTGGCATAATTCAGTAAACTACGCTAACTATATATGCAACTATATTGCAAAGGTAACAAAAAATCCCCGATGAATGGTTCAACGGGGATTTTTGTGTGAAATTATTGCTGTAAGGATAAGGCATTGCCCTGTCTTTACGGTTTATTCTGCTACACTCGAATAATATTTGTTGTACGTAGCCTCGTAGCGTTTGGCGGCGGCCTCTTGCCCATTTCGGCTGCAAATATTAGCAATTACCTGCAAGTTACGTAGGTTGATTTGTAAATAATCTTGTACGTTATCGGGCATCCATTCGGCACTTTTGGTTTTGGCTTTTCCTACGAAATAGGCCAAATTCCCATCGGCACGCTTCGTGATGGTTTCGGCAATTTCCATGGCTTTTTTGCTATCACCCACTTCAAAGTAATACATTACGTAGTTGGTGCAAAGCTGGTCGTACGGAATTGTCTTATCGGGCAGCACCTTATTGGCATAATCAAGTACTTCTTTGGCTTTGGTTTTCTTTTCTTCACGCACCAACTGGTCGGCCAAACGCAAGAACGCCAAACGTGCCGTGATGATTGGTACTTTCAAATAAGTTTCCGAATCGTAGTAGATATTCGGATTATCCATGCCTCTCCACGCCATTTTTTTGGTCATGTTTTCATACATCACGTCGGTATTTGCAAAACCATCATCGCCTTGACTTACTTTTATTGGCAATAAACGATAAGCGTAACCTTCGAGTTGCATATAGTCTTTGAGGTTCAGATAGTTTTCGTTGGCGAGTGTTCCCGCAAAATAAATCGGACGTTTCCAGTTGTTTTGGGCAATCATTTCGAGTTGCATCAAATCGTTTTTCAATAAATCACGCTTGCCGATATTCCACGTAATTTGGCCACTCAAAAACGGTTCAAATTGTTTCGGCACAAAGCCCATTTTCTTGACGGCTTCGATATCATAAATCAAGAAAAGGCTATCCGATGGCAACGAATTAATGCTCTCGCCCGTGGTCAATGGAATCTGAATCGCAGGATCGTTTTTCTTGACTAATTCCAAATAATCTTTCAAATTAATGGGGGCAGTCAAACGCTCCACATAAGGCACTTGGTCATTTACGCCACTCAAAAGTTGGTCGGTTGTGAAGGTTATCGGCAGGGCTTCCGATTCGTAGGTTTTGCGTTTCATTTGCTCACAATACCAGTCAGTTCCGAGTAAGCTAAGATTACAAACCCGCACATCAGTTCTGAAACCTTCCACTTCTTGCACGTACCAAAGTGGGAATGTATCGTTATCGCCACCCGTGAAGAGAATAGCGTTTTTGGCACAAGAATTAAGCAAGTTTTTGGCAAAATCTACTTGGTGGTAGCGGTTCGAGCGGTCGTGTCCTTTCCAAGTTTGGGGAGCCATAATCAACGGCACTGCCAAACCCAAAGCCGTTGCTCCGATGGCTCTTGTTTGTTGGTTTTTGATAAATTTTAGTACATAATCAAATAAGCCAAGCACGCCAATTCCGACCCAAATTGCCCAAATATAAAACGAACCAACATAAATATAATCACGCTCACGAGGCTCAACGGGTGGCGAATTGAGGTAAACCACCAAGCCGATACCCGTCAATAGAAACAACAAAAACATCACCAAAGCATCACGTTCCCGACGGAAATAGTGATAAAGTAGGCCTAAAATACCCAAAAGTACGGGAATTCCGAAGAAATTGGTGCGTCCACGGTTTTCTTTGATTGCGGGCGGAAGGTTAGATTTGGTTTCAAAAATATTCGTTGGCCCAGCCCCTTCAATATCGCTCGAACGTCCCCAGAAATTCCAAGCAAAATATCGCCAATACATATAACCCATTTGGCGTTTTGCCATGTAGCCAATATTAGTGAAAAGTGTTGGTTTTTTGTCTTGGGCGAGGTTCATTTCTTGGCGGTAAATCTGCTGGTGTCCCGCATCGCTGCTCCACATACGGGGCAAAAGACTTTCGCTATTGGGTGCCCAAATATAGTTTGGCTTATAGTCATACACCTCGTATTTATCTTTACTCATTTTGTAGATTGGCTCGCCGTTTTCGATTGACTCCAATTTTCCTGTAAAAACTGGCCCGTAAAGTAGCGGACGGCTACCGTATTGTTCACGCTTCAAATACGAAACGTAGTTCAGCACATTGCTCGGATTGTTTTCATTGATTGGCGGATTATAATTCGAGCGAATCAAGGCAATGGTATAAGACGAATAGCCAATTAGTACAAAGGCGAATGAAAGTAGAGCCGTATTGGCAACGACCATTCCACGCTTTTGGGTGTAAAAAATTCCGTAACTCAACCCACCAACGAGCAAGATTACGAAGAAAATAATGCCCGAACTAAACGGCATTCCGAAGGTATTGACGAAGAGTTTTTCAAACGTAAAACCCAACGACGGGAAGCCCGTAATAACGCCCGTATTGACAACGGCTAAAACGATTAGACCAACCAAAAATGCTGCAATACCGCCTTTCCAAGAGATTTTCTTGGCTTTTTTGTAATAATATACCAAACCGAGGGCAGGAATCGTAACCAAATTGAGCAAGTGAACCCCGATTGAAAGACCGACCAAATAAGCCGTAAATATCAAGAAACGGTTGGCTTGGGCTTCGTCTTCGATGTTTTCCCAACGAAAGGCTGCCCAAATAACAATAGCCGTAAAGAAAGAAGACATTCCATAAACCTCGGCTTCAACGGCCGAAAACCAAAATGAATCCGAAAAAGTATAAACCAACGAACCTACGGCACTCGCACCGAGTACCAAAATGATTTCGGTGGTGTTGAGTTCTTCGCCTTTTTTGCCAAATATTTTTCGTGCCAAAAGCGAGATTGTCCAAAACATAAATAGGATAGTAAACGCCGAAGCAATCACCGAAACCATGTTTACCATCAAGGCTACCTTCGTGACATCACCACCCGCCAGCAAGGAAGCCATGCGACCAATGAGCAGGAAAAGTGGAGCTCCAGCAGGGTGCGGCACTTGAAGTTTGTAGGAGCAAGCGATAAACTCGCCACAGTCCCAAAAACTGGCGGTCGGCTCAACGGTGAGGGTATAAGTAAGGAGTGCAACGGCAAAAATCGCCCATCCGACGATATTATTGAGCCTTGTAAAATTGTTCATTTGTTATGATTAGTGAATGAATATTCGCTTGATAGCTCAAAATTAGATAATTTGAGGGATAATACGGCAAGAAAGGTTCTTAAATTATCTTAAAAAACAGTATATTTAGTAGCTCCATCACCACAAGATATTTTTTCTGAAAGCATAAATTTCACAAATAACACCTTTTTTTACTATATTTGCCCTACAAAAATACGCTTTCGCTAAAAAACAACTATGAGTGAACAAACACCTAAATACGACCCTACCCAACAAAAAGAAGTAATCGACGATATGTTTGAAACGTGGTTTCTGGACTACGCCTCGTACGTAATTCTTGAGCGTGCCGTGCCTGCCATCGAAGACGGACTCAAACCCGTGCAGCGACGCATCATGCACGCCCTCAAAGAAATGGACGACGGGCGATTCAATAAAGTAGCCAACGTCATCGGGTCGAGTATGCAGTATCACCCCCACGGCGATGCGTCCATCGGTGATGCCATTGTGTCGTTGGGGCAGAAAAACTTACTTCTTGATACCCAAGGAAACTGGGGTGATGTCCGAACGGGCGATGGTGCGGCCGCTCCCCGATATATCGAAGTTCGCCTATCGAAATTTGCCAATGACGTACTTTTCAACGAAGACACCACCGAGTGGCAAATGTCCTACGATGGTCGCAAGCGTGAGCCTGTCAATTTGCCCGCCAAGTTTCCGTTGCTGTTGGCACAGGGCGTGGAGGGCATTGCCGTTGGACTTTCGACCAAAGTTATGCCCCATAATTTTATCGAACTCTGCGAAGCGTCCATTGCTCATCTCAAAAAAGAACCTTTTCAGCTTTTGCCCGATTTCCTAACGGGCGGCTTGGTCGATGTGGGCAATTATAACGATGGTGCAAGGGGCGGAAAAATTAAAGTTCGGGCAAAAATTGCTGAAATCGACAAGAAAACCCTCGAAATTCAAGAGATTCCGTTTAGTACCACCACCGCCACGCTCATTGAGTCAATCATCAAAGCGAATGATGCGGGCAAGATAAAAATCAAAAAAGTAGAGGACAATACCGCCAAAAATGTATCAATCATCATTCATTTGGCTCCCAATACTTCACCCGATATTACGATTGACGCACTGTATGCCTTCACGGAGTGCGAAAATTCAATCTCGCCCAACGCCTGTATCATCATCGACAACAAGCCGCATTTTGTGGCGGTGAGTGATATTCTGAAAGATTGCACCGAGCAAACCAAGCATTTGCTCCAACGTGAACTCGAAATCAGAAAGCACGAACTGAAAGAAAAATTGCTTTACAGTTCGCTCGAAAAGATTTTTATCGAAAACAAAATCTACCGTGACATCGAGGAATGTACGACCTTCGAGGCCGTCGTGGCAACGGTCGATAAAGGTTTAGAACCGTACAAAAAAGATTTTTATCGAGAAATAATTGAGGAAGATTTACTCCGTTTGCTCGAAATAAAAATCAAGCGTATCTCAAAATTTGATGCCTTCAAGGCTGATGAACTAATGAAACGTTTGCTTGATGAACTGGCCGAAGTTGAGGATAATTTAGCAAATATTGTACGTTATACGATTGGTTTTTATAAAGAATTACTAAAAAAATACGGTAAAGGTCGGGAGCGAAAAACCGAGATTCGGCAGTTTGAGTCGGTGCAAGCAACCGTGGTGGCGGCCAATAACCAAAAACTCTACGTTGATCGTGAAAACGGTTTTGTGGGCTACGGATTGAAGAAAAGCGAAAACGTGGAGTATGTCATGGATTGCTCCGATATTGATGATGTAATTGCGTTTAGGCGTGACGGGAAGTACAGTATCGTGAAAATTCAAGAAAAAGGTTTTGTCGGGAAAGATATTATTTATTGCTCGGTTTTCCGTAAAAGCGATGAGCGAAAAATCTATAATGTCATCTATCTTGATGGGAAAACGGGCATTTCTTACGCAAAGCGTTTCTTCGTCACGGGCGTAACCCGTGACAAAGAATACGATGTTTCGTCGGGCAATCCGAAATCAAAAGTATTGTACTTTACGGCAAATGACAATGGCGAAGCCGAGAGTATCGCCATCAATTTGACGGCCAACTCAACGGCAAAAAAGAAACAATTCGACTGGGATTTCTCGTCGCTAACGATAAAAAATCGAAGTTCGATGGGCAATGTATTGACGAAGTTTCCCGTAAGAAAAATTATCTTGAAATCAGCAGGAAAATCAACTTTGGGTGGCGTGGATATTTGGTTTGATGCCGTAATCGGAAAGCTCAACCGTGACGAACACGGGCAGTATTTGGGCAATTTTGGCCCCGAAGATAAGATTTTGGCGATTTACAAAGACGGGCAGTATGAGTTTACAAACTTTGAACTAACCAACCGATACGAGCAGAAAGAACTATTGAAATTAGCCAAACACGAACCCGAAAGACCGATTTCGTGCTTGCATTACGAGGGCGAAAACAAGATTTACTACATCAAGCGTTTCAAGATAGAAACGACCACGATGGATAAGAAATTTTTGTTTATTGCCGACACCAAAAACTCTCGCCTGCTGGCCGTAAGTTTAGATAAGCACCCACGCTTCGAGTTGAAAACCAAAGCGGATAAAAAAGCGGGTATCGAAACCCAACAAATCAACGTCGATGAGTTTGTGGAGGTGCGTGGCTGGAAAGCAATCGGGCAGAAAATTAATACTTTTGAAGTAACCGAGGTGAAAATCTTGGAATCAAAAGCCGAAGAAATCATCAGTGAACCATTGGCAGCGAGTAATGAGCAATTAGTCGAATCTGACTCAGAAAACGCTGATAATCAAGAAGATAGCGATAAGCAATTGGCGTTGTTTTAAAAAAGTCAATGGCCCATGGACGATGGTTTCAATTTCTTACTATGGACTTTTGGTCTATCGGCTATTGGCTAACTCAAAACTCCCAAACGGTCGGGTTTTGTCGGCGGCGGAGGTGCTGGCGTACTTCCAACCAAAAAGCCATTACGATATAGATAATGATGGGCGAACCAAAGGTGAAAAACGAAGCATAAACAAAATATAAACGGACACTTCCTGCCGAAAAATTCATTTTTTGGCCCAAACGAGAACAAACCCCAAAGAGTTGATTTTCGATTAAGTACCTAAATTGTCCAGTTTTTAGCATAGTTTTTTATTAGTTTGATACGAAGTTAGTAATAAAAATAGGTTTGTCAAGTATTTTCTAAAATAAAAATTGATTTTACTACAAATAAATACAATCAAATATTGAATTAGTACAAACATAATTTGGTCAAATACTTGTTTTTTCTTGAAAAGTACGTACATTGCAAGTCATTTATTTACTCTCTTAATTTATTTTATTTCAATGCAAACAGGCGTAGTAAAATTCTTCAATGAAACTAAAGGTTTTGGTTTTATAGTTGACGACAATTCAGGACAAGAGATTTTTCTTCACGTAACGGGCCTAAACGGCTTGAAAGTTCGTGAAAACGACCAAGTAGAATACGAAGTCGTAGAAGGCCGCAAGGGATTGAATGCAGTTAGTGTGAAAAAAATATAGTTTTTTTTTACATCAACGAGCCATTCAGCTAACATTTAGCCTCATTACTTTAAGAAGTTTTGAGGTTTTTTTATGTGTAAATCACTACGTATTTTTACGTGAATCGTTAGGGTTTTTTACGTATTAAAAAATGTAAAGTACTTATAGTCAAGCATTTATTATAATTACTCAATTTGTGTCATTTGTAATTATCCATTAGAAACCATATTATTACTAAAATTTAACTGCTATATAATAATGAAATCAAGATTCAAAGGGACAGAAGGTGAGTTCGTTTCTACTGCAATTGCTAATGGTTTGCAAACTAACTATCTCAAAGGCAAACGTTGCCAAAATCTACAAGACCCAATCAGAGGTGAGTTTTTTGGAATTGACCAACTCAAAAAATTACTTAACAAAAAAACTTGCAAAGGAATCAGAATCTATCATGGCGAAGATGAAAAAGGAGAACCCAAATTAATTTTAGTTGCCATTGATGAGTTTGCCAACAAGATAGTGAAAGACAAAAGTGGGTTAAAAGACGAAACAGATGGTGACCACTTGGCAAATGGCCCGAAGTGTCCACAAGAGTGCGGACAGTAAATCCAAATACTATGTGGGAAAGATTCAATAATCTTGTATCAACAGCACCATCACTATTATTAGCAAGTACGGCAATACTTTTGCCAATAATAGTTGCTTTTCTTAGAAGAGCGTATTTAACATTTGAATTAAAAACCTTGTTGTCGTTTTTATTAACTTACCTCGTATTCGACATAAGCGAGTGGATATTAGCATTGTTTAGAATAAACAATATGTACTTACACAATATCAGCGAATTGGCGGGAATGCTTATCACTGGATTTCTATATTATAGAATATTGATAAATTCACGTTTCAAACAAAGGATTGTAATTGTTTTAATTTCGTTGGTCATTTTACAAAATATATTACAATTTAGTTGGGGAGAATTGGCGGGCTATTCTTTTACACTAAACAAGGTTGTTCTCATTTCATTTGTGTTTCTGCATTTTCATTCTATTATCACAGAAATGAAGATTACTAATATACTACTCCATTCGCCGTTCTGGATTAGTTCGGCCTTTATGGTTTTTTCATGTGGAATGTTATTTATCTATCTATTTTGGAATTATACACTTTCGACATCAAGTCAAAAAGAAATTTTTCGTCTATACAGCGATATTGAGCAGATATTTAGAATTATATCTTTAATTTTATTTAGTTTTGGGTTCTGGACAAGCAAATTTGCTAATCAAAATGTTTAACAACCCAAACTCCATACTTATTTTTACAGGTACTGCTATCCTTTTAATAATGGGTATTGGGCTGATTGTTTTTGTAATTATCTATCAGCAACAGCAGCTAAAACAAAAATACGAACAACATAAACAAATCCAAGAACTAAAAAACGAAATGCAACGCCAAATGCTCGAATCGGCACTTGAAGTGCAAGAAGTTGAGCGAGTCAGAATAGCCAAAGATTTGCACGACGAAGTAGGAGCGATGCTTTCGGTAACGAAAATGAGTTTCAATCAGTTGCTCCGCAAGATTGATAATGCCGAAGATTTGGCAACGATGGGCAAGCAAACCCGTGAGCTTTTGGAGCAGTCCATCAGTCAAGTGCGGCGAATATCGAAAGAACTCGTGCCGAGTACCTTGGAGGAGTTCGGGCTAATATCTTCCGTTGATGAATTTATTCAGAAAGTACATTTGGCTTCGACCATGGCCTTTGTGTTTAGCCACGAAGGTATTGATGTAAAGCACCGCTTCGACCGAAAAATCGAACTCACGATTTACCGCCTGATTCAGGAATTGGTCAATAATGCCCTCAAACACGCCGAAGCCACCGAAATAACTTTGCTACTTACAACGAAAGATAATAAAATTATTTTTACATTTACAGATAATGGCAAAGGGTTTAATTTTGAAGCCGTTCGAAGCGACAAAAAATCAGGTCTTGGCCTACGCAATATGGCCAGCCGACTGAATGTATTAAACGGCTTAATTGATATAAAATCAGTACTCGGACAAGGCACTCAAACTACGATAGAGATACCCATTTGAGGCTTTTTTTATATAGTTTCAAACAAGTTCTGAATATATTTGTCATGTCAAAAATACAATTAGCGGTCGTCGATGACCACAACCTGTTTAGGAAAGGAATGATTTCGATTCTTCGTCAAGTACCCGATTTTGAGGTAGTGATGGAGGCAACTAATGGTCAAGAATTTCTCGACAAACTACCAAACCAAGCAATTGACGTAGTTTTGATGGATTTACAAATGCCTATACTTGACGGAATAAAGACCACCGAAATCGTCAGAGCAAATTTTCCCGATGTGAAGGTAGTGATACTGTCGATGCAAGATGAAGACCAGTTTGTGCTACACCTCATGGAAATTGGAGCCAATGGCTATCTGCTCAAAGATACCGACCCCGAAGAAGTAGAAAAAGCCATCAGGAAAGTACACGAAACTGAGATGTATTTTAGCGATTTTGTGAGTAAAATCATGCTTCGCAAGATGAGTCGCAAGAGTCAGCAAGAAAACAAGGTTTTTAATTATAAAACTGACCTTTCGGAGCGAGAAGTACAGATATTGAAGCACATCTGCGAAGGTCTGACCACTGCCGAAGTCGGCGACCTCGTGGGTATAAGCCCCCGCACCGTTGAGGGGCATCGGCTGAGAATGATGGAAAAACTCGGCCTCAAAAATACCGCTGGGTTGGTCGCTTTTGCTATCAGAAATAATTTGGTTTGAGGGTATATAAGCTATTTTTCAAATGTGCCATATTGTGATGATAAAAAACGGGTGTACGAAACTTTGCCGATTTTAACCCCCAACCCCCTCTCCACTGGAGAGGGGGCTTTCTACCCCTTGAAAAGCCCCCCTCTCTTTTGGAGAGGGGTTGGGGACGGTCGGCCGCAGCCGTGAGGTCATTTCTGCAAAGTTTCGTACACCCTAAAAAAACAATTACGGTAATAATTGTTTTTT
>JANNEN010000342.1:0-11970 GCA_031378715.1 Emticicia sp. | reverse complement strand
TTCGTTGGGACCTTGTGTTTTTTTGATGGTCATAAAAGATGAGTAAGGCACCATTTCGCCTCGATCGTTTTTTACAAACATATTCAAAACATCGGTGGGGTCTTTTCTAAAAGCGGGGTCGGCTTGGGTGTAAACTTTATAATAATTATTGAAACGGATAAAACCCTGCTCGTAGGTACTACCAATCATAATGTTTAGGTTTTCCATGGCACTACCTATCGTAACCCCCTTTTGCATCGCCTGAGCGTTATTTACAATCAATTCGTACTGTTGATAATTGGCCGAATAGAAAGAAAACAGGCCCGTCAATTCTTTCCGTTTTTTTAGTTCTGCCAAAAAATCTCGGTTTACTTTATCGAACTTTTGGTAATCTACCTCGCTACCTTTATCCAATAATCGAACCGCAAAACCCGACGAAGCACCGTAACCTGGCACGGCGGGTGGCTCAAAATATTCGATGACCGCTCCGATATTTTTGGTTTTTTCTTCCAAATCCTCCATGATTTCCTTCACCGACTCTTTTCTTTCCGACCAATCTTTGAGGTTAATCAGGCAAGTACCCGCATTAGAACCACGTCCTTCGGTCAGAATTTCGTAGCCCGCCATGGCCGTTACGGATTTTACGCCTTCGGTTTCTTTGGCAATTTTTTGTAATTCAAGCGAAATTACATTCGTACGTTCGAGCGTTGTGCCAGGCGGGGTTTGAATGATGGCATAAATTTGCCCTTGGTCTTCGCCTGGAATAAAACCTGCGGGTAGAATGGTATTCATTCCGAAAATACCAAAACCGAAAATTATTAAAACGCCAAATGTCACTACTTTGCGATTGACGATTATGGTTAGTAGCTTGGTATATTTACCTAATAACCATTCAAACTTTCTATTGAACCAATCAATAAACCGATTGACGAGTGTCTTTTTGCGGGCTTGTCCGTGGTTATTTTTCAGAATCATGGCACACAAAACGGGCGTGAGCGTCAAAGCCACAACCCCCGAAAGGACAATCGCCGATGCCATCGTGATAGCAAATTGTCGGTAAAGTACGCCCACAGGGCCCGTCATAAACGCCACTGGCACAAACACGGCGGTCATTACGAGTGTAATGGCAATGATTGCTCCCGAAATTTCGTTCATTACTTTCTTGACTGCTTGGTAGGGCGAGAGGTGTTCTTCTTCCATCTTGACGTGAACGGCCTCCACGACCACAATCGCATCATCGACCACAACCCCAATGGCCAAAACCAAGGCAAAAAGCGTGATGAGGTTGATACTTATACCAAAAAACTGCATGAAGACAAACGCCCCGATGAGCGAAACGGGTACTGCCAAAATCGGAATGAGGGTAGAACGCCAATCACCCAGAAAGAGAAATACCACTAACGAAACCAAGATAAAAGCCTCCAAGAGCGTATGCAAAACTTGGTCGATTGAGGCATTTACGAAACTCGAAACATCATAATTGATTTCATAATCAACCCCTGGCGGAAAGTTTTTTTTGAGTTCTTCCAGTTTTGCCTTTACATCAGCAATAATTTTGTTTGAGTTCGACCCAGGGTTTTGTTTCAAAACCAAGGAAGCCGCAGGGTAACCATCTTTATTAGAATAAATATCGACAAATTCACTGCCGACTTCTACTTTTGCTATATCTTTCAGTCGCAGGATTTCACCTTCGGGATTTGCCCTAATAATAATTTGTTCATACTGTTCGGGCTTGGTATAGTATCCTTGATAGGTAAAAACATATTCGAGCGACTGGGCAACTTTACCCGAACTCAAACCCACCCGCCCTGGACGAGCCAACACACTTTGCTCATCAATGGATTTTAGCACTTCTTCGGCAGAAACACTGTAAGCCCTCATTCGGTCGGGATTGAGAAAAACACGAATCGCAAAGGCTCTACTGCCAATAATTTCCGAACGACCCACGCCACTAATACGCTGGATTTCGGGAACGACGAGGTTATCGGCATAGTTGAATAAAAACTTTTGGTCGTAATTTTTATCGGTACTAAAAAAATTGACGTACATCAACATACTCGGCTGAACGGGCGTAATGATAACGCCTTCTCGCTGAACCAAAATGGGCAGGTTTGCCATGATTTGATCGACACGGGTTTTCACACGGGCGGCGGCAATGGTTGGGTCGGTGCCAGGTTCAAAAATAATTTGTACCGTGGCCTCTCCCGCACTCGTGGCATCGGACATCATGTACTGCATTCCTGGCACGCCGTTGATGGCACGTTCCATGATGGTAAGCGTTGATTTTATCAAAACATCAGCATTTGAGCCTGGAAATTCGATAAAAATATTGACCCTCGGCGGGGCTATTTCGGGAAATTGAGAGATTGGGCGAGTGAAAATGGCCAAAATACCCAAAAAGACTATTGCCAGCGACAAGGCTATCGCCAAGACTGGTCTTTGTATGAATTTACTAAACATATTTTTCTTGGAATTTTAAACCTTATAGGTTTTCAAAACCTATAAGGTTTGTTGGAGAAAACTACTCGGCATGAAGGTTTTTTAATTCTTCAATCAAGACCCTGTAAGGTTTGAATTTAGTTTTGACGTGGTCACCGTTGGTAACTTTGCGTAAACCTTCCACCAAAATTTGGTCTTTTGTAGTTATACCACTCGTAACGGCGTAGATGTGCGGCATTTCGAGGCCGACCGTTATTTGTGTCGCATGAATAATACCTTTGGCATCTACGACAAACACAAATTTCTTATCCAAAACGTCAAAAGTCGCTTCCTGTGGAATCAAGAGGGTGTTTTTGAGGTACGAAGGCAATAAAATTGTACCCGTTTCGCCGTGGCGTAGCAGACCCTCTGGATTTGGAAACGTAGCACGAAAAGCAATGTTTCCCGTTTCGTTATTAAAATCAGCTTCGATGGTTTCAAAAAGACCATCGTGGTTGAAAATCTGGTTATTAGCCATTAGTAATTTTACTTTTTGAGGGCCTTCCTTTTTGATTCGGGTGGCATAATCCAAGTATTCCGCTTCTGGCACATTGAAATAAACCCAAAGTTTACTGTTGTCAGAAAGTGTCGTTAGTAATTCTCCTTCATCTACTAAACTCCCCAGCCGCTTCTGAAATCTATCCATCATGCCGCTAAAAGGTGCTTTGATATTTGTTAGCCCAAGGTGCGTATTCGATAGTTTTAAGTCGGCTTTTTCACGGTCAAGTTTTGCCTTAGATAGTGCAAGCTCTTGTTGCGAAACGATATTTTTATCGGATAAAATTTTGGTATTGTCGTATTCAATACCCGCATAATCAACATTAGCTTTTGATTTTTCCATCTCGGCTTGATAGACCATTGGCATAATCTGAAACATTTGCTGGCCTTGTTTGATACGTTGCCCTTCACCAACGAATATTTTTTGTAGATAGCCCCTTTCCAAAGACCGTATTTCGATGTGATTGATGGCTTTGATTTGACATACGTACTCTTTGTCAATGACGGTATCAACCTTTATTGGGCTGCTCACTACAAACGCTGACTCTTCGTGTTTGGCTTGTTCGGCATGGTTGCAACTTGCCATAAAAAACGCTGAAAGTGCGAAAAAAATGATTGAATATTTCATAAATGTATCGTGTTGGTAAATGAAAATACGGGGATATTACTTGAAAATTCCTTTCAAATAAATTGATGCCGTGAAAATCTGTAAAATGATGATTACTTAGAAAAAATCGGTGCGAGCATTAAGCCGATGGAATTTTCCAAGAATGGTGAAGGAGAAAAAGGGGAATGAAAACTCGTTTGTGGAGATACAATCCAAAATATGTAGATGAGTTTTTAGAAAATCCGTAGTTAGAAAACGTTAGTATATTCGGTAAACAATCGCCTTCGGTGAAGTCGTCTTCATTGTTTTCATCAGAAATCTCTGAGATTTCTATAAATTCAAAATCCGATAATGGATTAGTAGCGTGCGTTGCCTTTAAACTTTGATGAGAGAGGCTTTTATGTGCCGTTAAGCTAAGGCTATCTTGTTGTTTTTCAAACTTGAAATCAGCATTTCCAAGAAAAACAGTAGCCGTTGAGAACAAAACACAAAGTACCCACAGCCATTCATTTGATTTGAAAGCTTTGTTTATTTTGATATTTTTGTGTTTAATATTCATTGCTGGGGTCAAATGTAATAAAACATTTTTGATTACTGCTATTTTATACGAAATGATTGATATAAAACATAAAATCCTCTACCCGAAAGAGTAGAGGATTTTATGTTTGTGAAACGCATTATTACACCTTCTTCTCCATTTCATTTATAAAAGGCTGATTGTAAAACCGCTTCCCCGTAGCTTTAAACAAAGCATTTGCTACCGCTCCAAAAACGGGTGGAAATGGAGGTTCGCCCAGTCCTGTTGGGTCAATTTCGTTTTGCACAAAATGTACATCTATTTTCTTGGGAGCTTCATTATGACGAATCATGCGATAATTATGGAAATTATTTTGCTCGGCAACGCCATCTTTATGCGTTAAAGCACCATAAAAAGCATTTCCGATGCCATCAACTACTGCCCCTTGCACCATATTAATTGCCGCATCTGGATTAACAACAACCCCACAATCAACGGCACTCGTTACTTGTTCTACATAAGGTTGTCCATCTCGCATAACCAAATCAACTACGTGACCTGCATAAGAATTATGACAAAAATATGCGGCTACACCACGCTTTTTGCCCGCATTTTCGGGTTTTCCCCAACCTGATTTTTCTTTCAATAATTCCAAAACGCCTACATATCGTGCTGCATCGTATTCGTTGTTTTTTCCGACTGGATTTTCTTTGGCTCGCCTCAATAAATCAAGGCGAAATTGGATAGGATCTTTGCCCATTGCTTCGGCGAGTTCGTCCAAAAACGATTGTTCAGCGGCAGCATTGAAGTTTGAGCGTGGAGCCCTAAATGCCCCAATCGTAATATTTGAAGGAATTTCCCAGCCTTCTGCCAAATAATTATCAACCGCTCCCGCAGGAAAACGATTGGCATGCACAGGATTTTCGGGGATTCCACCACCAGTAATATGAATTCCAATCAAATTTTTATTGGCATCTAATGCCGCTCGATAAGTTGCGGTGTACATCGGGCGATAAATTCCGTAGGTCATATCGTCTTCACGGGTATAAATCAGCTTGATTGGGGCTTGCATTTTTTGAGAAATACGAGCGGCTTCATACGCAAATTGCGTGTATGCTCTCCGCCCAAATCCGCCACCCATGCGGGACATTTGAATTTCGATTTTATCGGCAGGAAGATTCAGGATTTTTGCAAGCGTTGGTTCCATCCAACCTGGTGCTTGATGAGGGCCTGCTACTAAGGCTTTATTGGCTTCAACATGAGCAAAGAAATTCATGGGTTCCATGCAATTATGAGCCAAGAAAGGAGCGTTATAAGTTCTTTCAATGACCAAAGCCGCATTTTTGAAAGCGGTTTCGGGGTCGCCGTCTTTTCGTAATTGTTTGGCTGGTTGTTTAGCAAATTCAGCCATCATTTCAAATTGACTTGCAGTAGTTTCTAATCTGCCTGGCACAGTTATTTCTTTCTTCCCGCTCCTTCCATTCATGGTTTCTTTCACATCGCCCGCAGCTTCCCATTGTATGCTTAATTTCTTGCGGGCATTCATTACTTCCCAAGTAGAGATACCCACAACCGCAATCATTTCATTGAATGTACGGGTATCAAATCCCGCTTGTTCAAAGCCATCATCGTATAATTTGAAGCTATAAATATCCTTAATGCCTGGCATTTTTAGAGCCTTTGACGCATCAAAAGATTTTAATTTCATGCCAAAAGCGGGTGGATGTTGAATCATGGCAATCAACATTCCCTCTACTTTGTAATCCATTCCGAAAAGTGGCTTTCCCGTTACAACTTTTACTCCCTCTGCATTTTTTGTTGATTTACCTACAATCGAAAAATCTTTTACCGCTTTCAGTTTTACATCTTTCGGAACAGAAATGGTTGCTGCTTTGCTTGCCATTTCGCCATATTTTGCCGTTTTTCCACTTGACTGTGATAAAACGCCTCCTTTGGTAGTAATTTCACTGGCAGGCACGCCCCACGTTTGAGCCGCCGCTTCAATGAGCATTTGCCTTGCCGAAGCCCCAGCATTTCGTAAGGGTTTCCAGTACATTTTTATAGAATTACTGCCCCCCGTAAACTGTGGGCCTAATTTTACGTTATCATGCACGCCCATCTCGACGACAACATTTTTCCAATCGGCATCTAATTCTTCGGCTACCATCATAGGTAAAGAAGTCATTACATTTTGCCCAAATTCTGGATTAGGACAGAAGATTTTGATGACATTATCGGGCGTAATTTTGATATATCCGTTCAGTTCCGACCATTCGGGCAGGTTCATTGCTGCCATTTTATCAGCGGCTTTTGCGTCAGTAAACCAACTAAAACTTAGCATCAATCCGCCACCTGCAAGAGCCGAAGACCTTAAAAAAGAGCGACGACTAAGCCCCCCAGCCCCCAGCGGGGGAGCTTTAGCCTCCGAACCCCCAAAGAGAGATTTATCCGAAGATGATTTTGTATCTATATTTTTCATTTTAGTTCAAAAATTTAATTTTTTGGAGAGATTTTGATAAAACCCTGATGATGATTCCCCCTCTGGGGGTTAGGGCGACCGTCGCTACGGGGCTACACTTTTAATGGCTTCCTTGATTCTTAAATACGTTCCACAACGGCAAATATTTCCACTCATCGCATTATCAATATCTGCATCGGTTGGCTTGGGATTGTCTTTCAATAATGCCGCAGCACTCATAATTTGCCCTGTTTGGCAATAGCCACATTGAGCCACATCATGTTCGAGCCATGCTTTTTGAACTGGATGCGAACCATTTTCTGATAAACCCTCAATCGTAGTAATGGCTGATTTGCCCACTGCCGAAACGGGTATGCTACAAGAACGAACAGCATTTCCATCTAAATGCACAGTGCAAGCACCGCATTGAGCCATGCCACAACCGTATTTCGTGCCTGGCATATTTAGGTGGTCACGTAAAACCCATAGCATTGGAGTTGAGGGGTCTATGTCCACCGTTCGGTTTTTACCGTTGATTTTTAGATTATATTTTGCCATGATTTTATTTGTGTTAAAATTGCATCAAAAGTATGTAAAAAAAGCTGTAAAAAGCAATGATTTTCAAAGGAAATATTACGAAAATCAAAGATATTATTCTTCAATTTGATGGGTATATCCAACATTACTAAATTTTGAATCAATGGTTTGTGCAGATGTCTTGGTACTTTCATCCATTCCGAAACTTCAAAGGACTCATGTTTGTATATTTTTTGAAAAAATTATTGAAATGGGACACTTCCGTAAAACTCAAAGCGTAGGCTATTTCAGATACGTTCCATTGGCTGTGTTTCAACATTATTTTTGATTCTTGCAAAATACGCTCGGCTATAAGTTGGGTAGTGGTTTTTTGGGAGGTGTCTTTAATTGCTCTATTCAAATGATTCACATGAATATTTAGCTGATTCGCAAAATCAGAGGCAGACCGAAGGCTAATATTTTGGTGATTTTCGTCTATGGGAAATTGTCTTTCCAAAAGCTCCAAGAACAGTGTTGAAATTCTCTGAGAAGCATTAATCTGCGGAATTTGACCTTTTTCTAACTGCATATTGGGTTGTAATTTCATCGCAAAATGCAATAATTCAAACACCAGACTTCGCAAGACATCGTATTTATGGATGTAGTCGGATTGTATCTCTTCAAACATTTTTTCAAAAATGGGTGTAACCCGTTCCAACTGTTCATCGGTAAGCTCAAATACGTGATTTCCAGTAGGTTGAAAGACTGAATATTTAGATAAACCTCTTTGTGTAGAAACGTCCCCGATATTAAAAAAATGCTGATTAAAAATACAATAAGAACCCGATTCAATCTTTTCCAGATTCTCGCAATTATACGGAATTTGTGGGTTTGAGAAGAACAGAGCCTGTTTTTTAATCGAAACCACTTTATCGGCATAGTTCATATTTAGATTTCCTGTCACAAGCATTACCTTATAAAAATCTCTTCTTTTATAAGGAGCGGGCTTTGATTTTCCAGCTTCAATAGGTTCATGCCGAAATACATTAAAATGCCCGATTTCATTTTTGATATTCTCAGGAATCCAATCAAATTTTCGTTGATAAAACTCTTCGATTGTTTCTATTTTTTCCATGATTTCAAATCATTTTACCCTTTTATATTTTTTATTGAAGGCATAAGTCAGACCCACATTCCACATAAAAACTTGATTACCTGGGATATCTGAAGTAAGTGTCTGATTGATAGTCCCTTGCAGACTAAATGGAAGTTTAGTGTTTGCCAAGATCGCAGTAGCGGTAACATAATTTCCCGAGTAATTATCTGCTTTCAAGAAAAATACATTCGGAATAAGTGTGAACCGATAATCTCCGCCCAATTTTATGTTAGAGATACTGGTGTTCAAGAACAAAACTCGGGTCGTTTGTGGTCCGTGCTTTTGTAGTCCATGACCTTCCAAATACATTGCTCCCACGCTCCAATGAGGCGTTATTCGATAATTTGGCACAATTTCAAAAGCTGCAAATCGTAACATTTCAGTGATTTCCAGACTCATTCCCCTATTATCTGCAATGGTTTTTCGGATAAAACTAAACGCTGGGTGTATGCCCGTTCGGAGGCTAAATTTCTTTTGTTCCACCACACGATACCGCAACCAAAACAACATACTGCCTTTTGTAGCATCTGGCACAAGACGAATGTCGGGTTCAAAGCTAAATTTATTTTTTCGTAAAGACAAATTAAAAAGAACGGCAGGGCTATTCAACGAAAAAGTGGGAATGATGGCAAAGCCGTTGTTGGTCAGTGTTATCGTTCCTGAAAATGTTGTACTGGCGGTTGTACTGTCTATTTTTTGCGAAAAAGAAGTAAATGCAAGATGGATAATTACAAGAAACAGACTTTGTTTGAAATGCTTTTTAATGGTCATTATGCTTTATTTGTGATTTTGAGCTACAAAATTACAAAATAAACCAAGTAGATTTTAATTTATTTCAAAGATAAATTTACGAATTTCAAACAACAAACATTTCCATACTAATTCAAACTATTGATTTCCGCACCCATCAATGTAAGCCTTGAAAATTACTCCTGATTGAGTATTAAAACCTGGTAAAAGTACAATACTTTTGGCTGCATCGTAGGTTACATTGGCGTTGATGGTATTGGTGGCCTGAATCATATTTGATGCTTCGTACTTTGATGAAGTAGTGATAGTAGCTGTCAGGCTATGGTTACTTTGGCAAGCCGCACGTTTCAATATCATCATAAAGCCTCCGTAAGGTTGCATCGTGAATGTGACCGTGTTATTTTGGATTACATAAGGGGTTTCGGTGGTGATAATATCCCGTGGGGTTGCTCCATCGGTTAGTGTCTGCTTGGTGTAGTCACCCATTGCCACAAATGATAAGGGTATCGTAGCATTTCTCACTTGATTTTCGCCATTTATGCCCGAGATATACCAATTTTCTCCTTTTCGGCGAGCCATCACTACGTGCGTGCCTGGGTATCCTTCTACCAAACGGGTTTCGTCCCAAGCCGTCGGTAAGCTGCTTATCATGGTTTTGGCTAAGGAGGGCAAGCCCATGTAGCTGGCTACCATATCAACGAGGTGTGTCATGCCCGACTCAAAAGTGTTGAGCAACGCAATTTCGTGAACGTCGGTAGTGAGGTGTTCTACGCCTCGCCCCCAACCGATGATAGCGGGGGTGTAGTCCATTGAGCCGATAACATTTCTCGTAAATGGCAAAATTGTGTGGTGTGCAGGAGCATTTGGCAAGAAACCTCCATCAAAAATATACGCTTCCGAACCTTTTACGGCTTCCATTGCTACCAAGTTAGGATACGTACGTGACCAGCCTTTTGGAATAAGATTTCCGTGAAAATTTACCATTAGTTCGTAGTCAGCGGCATCTTTTAGAATGTCAAGATAAAGTTTGATGAGTGCCTGTTTGTCACTTTGGAAATAGTCAATCTTCACGCCCTTGATACCTAACGCTTTTATCCGAGCAAATTCTTGGCGACGAGCCGCTTGAATGTGCATCAAGTCACGGGGTTGTTCGCTGTAATCGTTTGAAGGTCCACCCGAATTATACCATAGCCATAGCTTAACGTTTTTTGTGTTGGCATAAGTAATCAAGTCTTTGATATTGCCGCCGTTGCTCATTTGGTTCCAGTTGGCATCAATCAATGAGTAGGGCAAATTCAAATCTGAGGCTAAGTCTATGAAGGTTTTTAGTTTGGTGAAATTGGTTGGGCTTCCGAGGTCTGACCACCAACTCCAAGTAACCATGCCAGGTTGAATCCAAGTAGTGTTTGCTATCTGCGAGGCCTTACTTACATGATGTACGAGGTTTGATTCTACGACAGTATTTGCAGTTTTTCCAATCATTATTACCCGCCACGGCATGGTGCAGGGTAAGGTTGTACTGGCAAAAAAAAGCTCACTGCTTCCATCGTTGGGGCTGGGGGCATTGACCGAAAAAGTGCCATTTCCTGAGTAGGAAGCTAAATGTGAAGCAAAGAAATTATCATCTAAATCGGCCTCAGTAAGCATTATCCAAGCATTGGGCGTTTGAAACAAGGCAGGGAAAGCCAAACCATTAAATTGATTAATGGCTTGATTGAGATTCACTCCATTTTGGTAAAATTTTTCATAGACGGGTCTAAAATTATCGTAACCCTGAATCCAAGTTTTGCTATTGGCGGTCGGAATTTGGAACGTACTCTTATCTTCGGTTATGTAAAATGTAGTATTTGAGGTTTCGGGAAAACGGTAGCGAAATGCCACACCATCATTGTAAGCTCTAAAAATTACTTGAAGTTTGGCGTTATTTACATTACGAAAGTTGAGCGTAATTTCGTTGGCATTATTACGAAGAGATAACTGTTTCCCAACGCTCATCGAATAGTTTTCATCAATAATAGCCGTACTGTTATTTTCATAAATAAAACCATTACTAAAACTTTGGTCGGTGCGAGTTAGCCCCAAGTTTGAGTTTTCGATGATGGCTTGTGTTTGGTTATTTTCGAGATATTCAACGTAATATTGTAGGTTTCCGTTTGGTTCAAGTCGTTGAATAGTAGCCCTGATTTTACCATTTGGCGAAGCCACTTGCCAGTTTTGGGCAAAAGTTAGCTTTGAGCATACAAGCAACAAAAGTATAATACGTGTGGAGGTATTCATGATTTCATGCGTTATTTTTGAAAAATTACCCCAAAAATACGCAAAAATCATTCCTAAACCAACACCTCCTTATACTGCATATTATACAGATTGGCATAAAAACCATCAAGTTTTAGGAGTTCTTCGTGGCTGCCTTCTTCCATGATTTGACCTTTGTCGAGAACAATGATTTTGTTGGCTTTCTGAATCGTGCTTAGGCGGTGGGCAATCACGATGGACGTTCGCCCACGCATGAGTTTGTCAATCGCATTTTGAATCAATTCTTCGGTTTCGGTATCGACTGATGAGGTGGCTTCGTCCAGAACGATTACTTTGGGGTCGTGTACCATTGCCCGCACAAACGAAATCAGTTGGCGTTGCCCCACGGAGAGCGTTGCCCCACGTTCTTGCACATTATAATCGTAGTTGTTGGGTAGCTGCATAATGAAATCATGGACACCCACGAGCTTGGCGGCATCAATGATTTTTTCTCTCGAAATAGAGCTATCGCCCAGTGTGATGTTATTCTCGATGGTGTCCGAAAACAAAAACACATCTTGCAGTACTACTCCGATTTGCTCACGTAGGCTACGGAGTTCATACGTTTTTAGGTCTTGGTTATCAATTAGGATTTGCCCTTTGTTTATCTCGTAAAATCTTGATAGTAAGTTGATTATCGAAGATTTTCCTGCACCCGTTGCTCCGACAAATGCCACGGTTTCGCCGTGCCTGACATCGAACGAGATATTTTTCAA
>JANNEN010000315.1:0-3590 GCA_031378715.1 Emticicia sp. | reverse complement strand
GGCTCTCAATGCCACCAAGTCGGCAGGAGCAACTTATACCGATGTGCGTATCGGGCGGTATTTGCAGCAATTTTTGTTTACCCGAGAAAACAAAGTACAGAACATCGTCAATGCCGAATCTTACGGCGTGGGCATCAGGGTTATTGCTAATGGCACTTGGGGCTTTGCCGCCACGAGCGATGTCAGCACCGATGGTATTGCCAAATGTGCCGCTACCGCCGTAGCCATTGCCAAAGCAAATGCCAAGATTCAGAAAGAACCCGTGATTTTAGCTCCCCAAAAAGGCGTGGGCGAAGTTACCTGGAAAACCCCCATCGTCCGAAATGCCTTTGAAGTGCCAGTACAAGAAAAGATTGATTTGTTGATGAAAGTAAACGGCGAAGCCATGAAAAATGGGGCGGGATTTGTTACGTCAAACCTGTTCTTTGTGAACGAACAAAAATACCTTGCTTCGTCCGATGGCTCTTATATCGACCAAGACGTGCATCGAATTTGGCCAACATTCACCGTTACGGCCGTTGATAAAGCCGCAGGAAAATTCAAAACTCGTGATGCCATCAGCTCGCCAATGGGCATGGGTTACGAATACTTGGACGGTTTGGCGAGCGAAAAAATATCGGCACCAAACGGACTTATCGGCTACCGAAACTCGTACGATATGGTAGAAGATGCCATCATGGCCGCCAAGCAAGCCCAGCAAAAACTCACCGCCAAGAGCGTTCCCGCAGGAAAATATGACTTGGTGCTTGACCCAAACCATTTGGGCTTGACGATTCACGAGTCGGTCGGACACCCGCTCGAACTCGACCGTGTGTTGGGCTACGAAGCCAATTATGCAGGCACAAGTTTTGCCACGCTTGATAAATGGAAAACCAAAACTTTCAACTATGGTAGCAAACAAGTAAATATCGTGGCCGATAAAACCCAGCCCTACACCCTCGGAACGGTCGGCTACGACGATGAAGGCGTGCCGTGCAAAGAATGGGATTTGATAAAAGATGGAATTTTGGTAAATTATCAAGCAATCCGTGACCAAGTAAATATTATTGGTGAAAACGCTTCGCATGGTTGCTGCTACGCCGATAATTGGAATTCGGTGCAGTTTCAGCGAATGCCCAACGTTTCGCTGAAAGCGGGCAAAGATAAATTGAGCGTTTTTGACATGATTAAAGGTGTCGAAAAAGGCATTTATATCATCGGGCGTGGCTCGTATTCGATTGACCAGCAGCGGTATAACTTCCAATTTGGCGGGCAGGTTTTCTACGAAATCAAGAATGGCGAACTCGCAGGAATGTTAGACGACGTGGCCTATCAGTCGAACACCCAAGAGTTTTGGAACTCTTGCGTACAGATTTGCGATAAAGACGATTACCGTACGTTCGGTTCGTTTTTTGATGGAAAAGGGCAACCTTCGCAGGTGAGTGCCGTTTCGCACGGAAGTGCCACCACCCGTTTCAATGGCGTGAATGTGATTAATACTGGTAGAAAAATTTAAACCCAACAGCCCCTCCCCAACCCTCCCCGATGGGGAGGGAGAAAAACCGCACTGTTTCATACCCCCTCCCCATCGGGGAGGGTCGGGGTGGGGCTTTTAAAAGACTAAAAAAATGACTAAAATATTAACAAAAGAAGAAGCTAAACGTCTGATAGATAAGGTTTTAGCGTTTTCAAAAGCTGATGAAATGAGTGTGTCGGTCAATGGCGGACGCACGGGAAATATTCGATACGCCCGAAATTCGGTTTCGACCAGTGGCGAATCAACCGACCAATCCTTGGCCATAACGGCGGTGTATGGTAAGCGTTCGGGTACGGCAACTATCAATGAATTTGATGACGCTTCGCTCGAAAAAACCGTTAGGCGTGCCGAGGAAATAGCACGGCTTGCCCCCGAAAATCCCGAGTTTATGGCGGCACTTGGGCCGCAAACTTATATCGACACCAAAACATTTGCCGACAGCACGGCAAATATTGACCCCGATTTTAGAGCAAAAGCGGCTTTCGACAGCATGGATCCGTGTGCCAAAAAGAACCTAACGGCGGCGGGATATTTGGAAGATTCGGCAGGGTATGCTGCCATTGGCAACAGCAAGGGGCTTTTTGGTTATAATCAAGCTACTTCGGTTGATTTTTCGATAACCGTTCGTACGGCCGACGGACTCGGTTCGGGTTACGCCATTCGAGATTTTAATGACGTATCAAAACTAAGCACCAAACAAGCCACCGAAATTGCGATGCAAAAAGCGATGGCATCAAGCACGGCTCAGGCATTAGAGCCAGGAAAATATACGGTGATTTTGGAACCCGCCGCTTCGATTGATTTATTACAAAACATGATGCGGAGCATGGACGCTCGGAGTGCCGATGAGGGACGGAGTTTTTTGAGTAAAAAAGGCGGCGGCACTCGTTTGGGTGAAAAGCTATTCGATGAGCGAGTAAATATTTACTCCGACCCAACAAATTTGGAAATTCCGAAGGCGGGATTTTCGGGTGATGGTCGCCCACAAGAAAAAGTATCTTGGATTGAAAACGGGGTTATAAAAAATATGGCTTATTCAAGATTTTGGGCCGATAAAAAAGGCGTAAAAGGCACACCACCAGCCTCGGGTTTTATTATGATGGGCGGCAGCGAATCGTTGGCCGATATGATAAAAAATACCGAAAAAGGCATTTTGGTTACTCGTTTGTGGTATATCCGTGGCGTTGATCCGCAGACTTTGCTCTATACTGGCCTTACCCGTGACGGAACTTTTTATATCGAAAAAGGAAAAATCAAGTTTCCTGTAAAAAACTTCCGCTTCAACGAAAGCCCAATAATTATGCTCAATAACTTGGAAGCAATGGGCGTACCAACTCGTATCGGCGGCAGTTTAGTGCCACCTTTGAAGATTCGTGATTTTACGTTCAGTAGTCTGAGCGATGCGGTTTAAGATTTTTTTATGTAAAATAAATAATCTCAAAAAGGGTCATTTCTTCACAGATTTGACCCTTTTTCGTTTATATTTGTTAAATTCAAAGCTATTTTTTTAACATGGAAACCATTTTCAGAACCCTTCAAGATTTTTTAAGTCCATCGGTTTGCCACTCGAACAAGACTTTGAGATGACTGTTCATAGTCTTTCGGGTTTGCACGGAAGCGGAGCAAAAGTCTCGCCCATGTTCAGAACAGATTATTTTGCATTTCTGTTAATCACGGGTGGAAAATCAAGCTATTCTATTGACAATCAGAGCTTTGCTTTGGGCGAAGGGTCATTTTATTTCACAAATCCAGGGCATTTAAAATCGTTCAATATCGAAATTCCTTTGGAAGGCTACATGGTTACGTTTACTGAAACCTTCTTGAAACAAAATTTTTCGGGTGATTTATTCCAATAATTCCCATTTTTATTGAATGAAAGTACGCCCGTAATGAAACTCAATTACCTGATTATCAAGGAAATGACCGCTATGTTTGAAACCATGATTCAAGAATATAAAGGCATATCTCCCTATAAAAAAGCCATTCTTTCCAATCACCTTTCCATCCTACTTTTCAAGACCAAAGAATTTTTACAATCGCATCAGGTAAATATCAAATCATCCAGCAGGTCGAT
>JANNEN010000273.1:0-30579 GCA_031378715.1 Emticicia sp. | reverse complement strand
AAAAATTTCGCAGATGAAGCAACATTTTTGGTACATTCACCCAACCCGATGACGAGGTATAAAGTCCGCCTAAATTATTGTTAATTTGTTGATAGTCAGCACTTTCTGCATTAATAATCTTGATATAATTATCCAAATCATATTCGTCAGTAAGCCGTATGAAGTGCCTGCGTTGCTGTTCGTTGGCAAAGGGACGGTAAAGATTTGTTTCGTGGTAAAAACTTGCCCCCAACTCCTTTTCGAGTGAACTATAAAACGTTCGCAAATACGGAAAAATCCGATCGGCCAACCAAGTTTTATCAAGATTTTTGCCCGTAATCGGATTGAATATTCCACCCGCCACGGCTGATGAGGTCGGGAGAGTTTCATCATTCAAAACCATTACTTTTTTATCAGATTTTAGCAACTGATACGCCAGCAACGAACCCGCAATGCCCTGCCCCACGATGAGATAATCAAGTTGCTTTATCATTTTCTAATTGCCTTACTCAACGCCTCGTCGGCCAAGATACACACCATTTCTACTTGCTCATCGAGGGTCATGTATGAGGTGTCAATATCAACGGCATCGTCGGCTTTGCGGAGGGGGCTTTCTTTGCGGGTGGTGTCGATGAGGTCTCTTTTTTTGATATTTTCGATGATGTCTTCGATGTCCACCAAATCGCCACGGTCGTTTAGTTCAATTTGGCGGCGATTGGCTCGAATGATGGGATCGGCGGTCATAAAAACTTTGAGTTCGGCATCGGGAAACACCACCGTCCCGATGTCCCGCCCGTCCATGACAACCCCTTTTTTCTTGCCCATTTTTCGTTGTTGGGCTACCATTGCGTGGCGAACTTCGGCAATCGTACTCACTTCGCTCACTTGGTTGGCGATGTACAGTTTCCTGATTTCGTCCTCAACGTTGAGTCCGTTGAGGTAGGTTTCGTTGCGACCATCGGATTGATTTCGCCGAAACTCAATCTGAATATTATCCAATGCTCGGGCTACCTCTTTTTCGTTGGTGTGGGTTACTAAGTGTTGATAAAAGTACAGCGTAACGGCACGGTACATTGCCCCCGTGTCGATGTAGCTATACCCCAATCGGGCGGCTACTTTTTTGGCAGTCGTACTTTTGCCACAACTCGAATAGCCATCAACGGCAATAGTAATCTTGTGCATTTAATCAGGTTTTTTTTGCAAAGAAAATTCTAATTTACCGAAGAAACAAAGATAAAATACAGGTTTTGAACCGAAATTAAGTTTTTGAGGAATTACGGGGTTACTATTTGCCGAAATTTTGGTATTAAAACCTTATTTTTGTAACAAATCAATTTTGCTTTACTTAAAAATGAAAAAAACACTACTTTTTACAATCACATACATCATTTCTTGCATCGCTTTTGGGCAAACAAAAACCCTCGTTTTTTATGCTTCTACCAATGCGACTCAGGCAAAAATCTTGAAAGATGCGGCTCTCCAAGGCGGGCGATTGTTTGACACGACCGAAAATTCTGCCGAAATCAACGAGGCAAATCTCAAAAATTATCACGCAGTTGTGTTTCTTAATGTATCGGTCAATGCCCTGACTTTTCAGCAATCGGCCGATTTACAGCGATTCATGCAAGCGGGAGGGGGCTTTGTTGGCATCGGTGCAGCCCTCGAAAAAAACTATAAATGGCTTTGGTATAGTAAAATGATAGGCGGCACGATGGCCGAAAATCAGCTCACCGAAAGCACACAATTCAGCCTAATTACAAATGCTTCCGTCGGAAAAAGCGAGTTGCCTCCACTTTGGAAAATAGCAGATAAACCATTGATTATCAATAATTTATCAACCAGATGTAAGCCTTCATTACTCGATGTGATGGGTAAAACTTGGGCTTGGTACTACACCACCACCGAAGGCGGAAAAATGTTTTATACGGCTTTGGGGAGCGAACTTTCGGCGTTCCAGAATCCGACCTTTTTGCTGCATATTTTTGGTGGTATTGAAGAAGTTTCGGGAAAATCACTGCCTGATTACACCAAAATAGCTGATTCGGCTTTGCCCAAAGAGCAGTTTTTTTTGAAGCGAACATTGACCGATAACTTGACTTTTCCCGTAGCGTTGGCCAGCACGCCCGACCGCAACATAGTAGTAGTAGAGCAAAACGGAAACGTAAAAATATTCAACACCAAAAAACGCAGAATCAGTACCGTGGGCAGCATTGAAGCCACAAAACTAAAAGCCATCAAGCTCGATCCTGAGTTTGCGACTAACGGCTACCTTTATACTTTTTTGGAAACCGTACCTGACCAATATAAAATCGGGCGACTACAAATCATTGGTGATAGTGCGGCAGTATTGAGCGATTTTTCGAGCGAATCGACCACGCCTTTGGTAAAAAACATCGCCTATGATTTTGATAAATATGCTCAAGAATCCTATCGGTTACCAAAGTATTTTGACAAGAAAACCTTTGTTTTTAACAACGAAAAGGGATTTATTTTGGAAACTTACGATGATGATGGAAATCTGCAAAACGTCGAGCCATTTTTGCCCAATAATACCTTTAATTTTATTCAAGATATGGTTTTTGGGGATGATGGGGCTTTGTATTTACTTGAAAATAATCAACTCGTTTGCATTGATTATTCCGAAACCAACCGCAAGCCCGTAGCCATGGCATCGGCTGATGTGGTGGCAGGAAATGCTCCGCTGAAAGTAACGTTTTCATCGGAAGGTTCGGTCGATTATGATGCCAATGATGCCCTAAGTTTTGAATGGAACATTGGCGGTATGATGATTATCCGAGATCCGAACCCCGTGTTTACTTTTCCGAAAGCAGGCTCGTACGAAATTAGGTTAAAAGTTACTGATAGTCAAGGAGATAGCTCCGAAAGCGTGCTTAAAATTTTGGTTAATAAGGCAGGGGCTAAGAAGAAATGAGTAGTTTATTACGAACTCACCAAGGCTGAGGTATTTGATTCTACTAATAAACTTCCTGCGAAAGTCACCCCCAATTTATTCCTGTATCATTTTGGCTTTGCACAGTTTTGAAAATATCCTCATCGTGTTATTCGAGAATCGGTTTTACAACTTATTTTGCGGTAATGACCTTTCTCCAAGATTTAAGCTGCTTTGGCTGCAAAAGTCTTTTTCTGAGTTTTTACTAAAAAAATGCTACCCAACTGTTAATAAATATAGTTTTAAATACAATCATCACAAAGAATTCTTATTTTTGTTCAAACATAATAAAAAGCGTATAGTAGAAAAAAGAAAAAATACATATTGTTGCGATTAGTCGAACCTTTCTGCTTCTAAAATCTGGTAAATTTTTGCTCATGGAAAGTTCAAGCTAAACGCCCGCTATGCGTGGGCGTTGCTTGACTTTGTGAGCAGGCTTACCAGAGCCTTAGAAGCGAAGTCGGTAACGATTCACGCTTTTTTTATGGGTTTAAGCTAAACAAACAAAATTTTTTATTGCTAAATCAGGCATTAGATTTTTTAACGAATATTTATACACACCAAGTCTACTTACATTTTAAATCAACTCTTTATTTTTAACGGAATGACCAATCCGAATAAGTATTATTATGCCAAAGATATTGAAGATGGTGTAAAAGATTCTCAGTTTGATGTTTTCTCATTTAACTTTTTAGGAAAGACAGGGAAATTCTACTTTGATAATGGCGTGGTTTACTTTTTCAATTATATGCCGTTGAGAATTACCTACGCCACCAATCAATTTACTATTATTGATGAGTTCGGGTATCAGTTTACTTTTGCTTATTCTCAGGTATCTTCGGGTAGTTTTACTGATGGATTTCTTTATTCAAATGCCGACCCTTTTGTTGTCAGTAGCCGCACTTGGTATTTAACTAAAATTACTACTCCTGCGGGGGTTGAAACAAACTTTACATATACCCCCGATATTGACTATCAGATAGCTACCGATGGAAAATCATACTCCATTGGTGCGAATGGCGGGCAATTTGGGTGCGAACAAAATCAATTTACTTATCAAGGCTCAACGGCTAATACCACGGTTTCGCAAGCACTACTTACCGAAATTGCATGGAAAGGCAAGAAAGTAACCTTTGAAACCACCCAAAGAAATGATTTGGTTGATATAAATGGGAATAAAGCAAAAGCCCTATCAAAGATTAATGTCTTCAACGAAAGCAATCAGATTGTACGAAAGATAGGTTTTGAATATGGCTATTTTTATAATGACGACCGTCTGAAACTCAATAATGTTTCGGTTTTAGATAACACAAATACTGATAAAGTAGAAACCCATACTTTTGAATATTATGAAATACCTGGGCAATCAGTACCCATTCCATCTTTGAGAATTGTAGGGAATAAAATCCTGAAAATCACAGCATTGACCACTGGGGTTATTTCAATGGTAAGTCTAATACCAGTAAAATTCCATTAGGAAATTATTCCAGTGTTTTGCCAACTACCAGCACCAGTTTCGGCGAAGCCAATAGAAGCTCCGATAATGTGTATGCTAAACATGGAATGTTGAGAAAGATTACTTACCCTACGCGGGGCTTTACAGAAATTGAGTACGAACCCAATAAAGTGAATTATAGTTCGTATAATGAAGTACCGTTTTTTCTCAAAAATCAAGGCTCAACCTCATACACCAATTTTTTTACATCTTCGGTTGCGGGTTGTAGCAATGGTACAATCACAGGGCAAATAAGCGTTAGTCAGGCTATTGCAGGAGCAAAAATAACCTGGACTTTGGAAACCAGCAGTTTAGATGATAATTCAACTTTTACACTCAAACCCACGGGTTCATCAACCTACATCGTCAATGATTTTTCGCAACCCTATAAGCAAGGAATACAATATACCGACTTAGCTACGGGAACGTATGATTATGCCCTATATGCGGGTTGTGTGTCTATGAGTGGAACACCCACTGCCCAAGCCTATTTTACTATTGATAAACCCAATATTCCGAGCGGTGCTATTGAACTTCAAGTTGGCGGAAATAGAGTCAGTAGAATCATAGACTACGGTAGCCCATCGGGGACAAATGACCGATATATTACCTACGAACAAGCCGCACTATTGGCAGAGCCGTATTACATATCTTCCATTGAAGCAGGTCGTGCATTTGGTGGCGGACTAAACCCCTGCTTTTCTTGCGGAACAAAGTATTTTTTGGGCGAAAACAATGTTTATAATTGGGACGGATTTCATGTAGAATACCTGAGAGTAAACGAGTTACACGGCTTAAACGGAATCAACGGAAAGAAAATATTCAATTATACAGGTAACTATTTTGTGGGAGGACCAATGCAATCAAGCCCTTTTCCAAGTACTTTTAATTTGAGTTGGCGAAGCGGAAATTTAGCCAATCAAGAAACATTCGACAAAAATGATTCGTTCAGTTTGGTTCAAAAAATAATACAAACGTACACCCCAGAAACCTACTTTCCCATCGTGAAAAATGGATTGAAAGTAGGAAAAAAACTAACTTGCCCCAACGGTACTACTTTACAGCCAACTGATGATATTCATTATAATTATGCCATTATACCTGTGATTACAGATAAATATGGCATAGCAAATACGAGTAATATCGAATATTTTGGCGGGTCGAGCCTAACTCAAAATACGGCATATACCTATAACAATGACTGGTTGCTGAGTAAGACTACAAGCACCAACAGCAAAAACCAAACAGAAGAATTAATTACATACTATGCCAACGATTTTAATAACATTGCCAATACAAACATTGACCAATTAAAAGCAAAAATATGATTGGCATACCCTTGAAATTGGTTAAAACTGTAAATGGGAATACCATTGAGGGTGTACTGATCAAAAGTGATAATGTAGGTAATCCGATTGAAGTTTATACCTATCAACAAACCTCATTGATTCCCCACTCACACAACCCCAATATCTATTTTGATGGAAACTTTGCCTTGTACGATAGCCGTAAATATAGTTCAAAGGGTAACTTAATCGAAAGTGTGGCAAGAAAAAGACCCCCAATTACCTACATTTGGGGCTATAACCATTCTTACCCGATTGCCACGGTTTTAAATGCCACAAAATCACAGGTCGAGAGTGTTATTGGCAGTTTAGAAACGGTCGGTAATTTATACAATGAAGGGGATATTCAAAACATTGGTAATTCGTTAAGAGCAAATTTACCCAATGCCCAAGTTACATCGGGGGTATTGGCTTCGGGTATTGGTTTGAAAAAATTGACTGTTCCTAACGATTTAAAAAATGCCTATCAATACGATACTATCAACAGACTAATCACAATCCGAGATAACCAAGACAACATAACTGATAAGTTTTCGTATCGCTATGCCGATAGTTCGCCAAGTGGTTGCACAGCCCCAAGTCCTCCCACTATTTCAGTCGGTTCGTCGGCTTTGTGTAGTGTTACGCTCAATGCTTCGGGTTGTGCAGGTGTTATAAATTGGTCGAATGGAGCATTAGGAAACTCAATTTCGGTCAATACAAAAGAAACGGTGTTGTATTCGGCTACTTGTAGCGTATCCACCTGTACAAGCACCAGTTCTAATCAAGTACAAATTCCAGTCCTGCCCGATGCTTCGTGGTCAGTAGCCCAAATAGGCACACCAGCGATGCCTTATTGTGTGCAAGAAAATAGCGGAACGTGGACAATTAGCGGAACGGGCAATACTTTTGGCACAGCCGATAATCTAAGTTTTCCTCACGTATCCGCATCGGGAAATACTATCATGGTTGCTAAACTCAATACGATGTCTGCCAATTCAAATGGAATGCGTTCGGGTATTATGATACGAGCCAATAACATCTCAACGGCTGATTATTACCAGTTTTTCTTTGATAGCGGCTATCAAGTGCTAAGTTTGTACGAACAGAATAGCAGTAATGGTGATCTACAATTAGGTTTTCAAGCCAGTAGCCTTTCGGTATGGCTTCGGTTGAAAAAAGAAGGCAACACCATTTCGGCATGGTATAGTCAGGCAGCTAACCCCGCATGGAATAACGATGCCGACTGGACACTGTACACTAATGCAAGCAATACCTCGTTCAATGGCGTAAATCGTTTTGGTTTGGTGGTTTATAATAATGGTTATAGTAGCAATGCCTTGACTAATCAGTCTGTATTCACAAACGTATCAATCAACAACTTCTAACTATGAAAAAGATACATTTATGCCTTATTTTTGTGTTATTTAGCTTTCATTTTGAGGCTTTTGGCCAAACAGTTACTACGGATAAAAATGCCATTATTCAAAGCAAATTGAGAATTGCCACCACCAACGAAGCTGATGCTACCGACCCCACCAAAGCAGTTATTAATGTTGGTTACTTAGACGGTTTAGGGCGACCGCTCCAAACAGTTGGTTATCAACAAAGCCCCACCCAAAAGGATATGGTAAGTGGAGCCGTTGCGTATGATGCGTTTAGTAGGGCTACAAAAATGGGACTTTTAGCCCCTGCCACTACGCAATCGGGAACTTACCAATCGAACCCTTTTGGACTGGCTAATACTTTTTACGGTGATGCCAATGCGTACAGCGAAACAACCGCCTTTGATAATTCGCCATTGAACCGACCAAGAGAACAGTTTGGGGCAGGAGCAGCATGGAAAAATAACGACAAAAAAAATCAAATATTTGATGAATTGGCGGGTACAGATGTCGTGCTTTATTTGCTCAATAGTGCCAATGACCTAATTTATTCGGGAAACTACCCTGCCAATAGTCTTTATAAAAAGCGATTCATTGATGAGCAAGGACATACCAATATCGAAATAACCGACAAATCAGGTAGGGTGATTCAGAAGCAACAGCAAGACGATAGCGGGTACATCACCACCTATTTTGTCTATGATGATTGGGGAAGGCTACGAGCCGTACTACAACCCGAAGGCTATAAACAAATAGTGAGCAATGGCGGAAATGCCAATATCTCTTATAATTCGGCAGCGTTTAATAATTGGGTTTTCTTTTATAACTATGATTATCGAGGACGGCTCATCGAGAGTAAAGTGCCGAGTGCAGGGTGGGAATACATCGTATATGACAAACGAGAAAATCCCGTGCTGATGCAAACTGCCCTCCAACGAAATAACGGTAGCAGCAAGTGGAAATTTATCAAATATGATAATTTCGGGCGAATAATCATCACGGGCGAACTGACCAATAACCTAAGCCGAAACGATTTACAGACACTTTTTGATAATGTCAATGTGCCTTACGAAACGTGGCAGGGCTTTAATTATAGCAATGTGAGCTTCCCTATCAGTTATAACGGAACAGATGAAAAACTTTGGAATTTCTATGACCAGTATAGTTGGGCAGCCAGTCAATGGGCTTTTAATGCGTCCATCGCCTACAATGCCAGTAGCTATAATGCCAATGTGAAGGGTTTGCAAACGGGTTCGTTTGCCCGTAATGCCGAAGATGTAAATAAAGTATTTCATTCGGTTATTCATTACGACAATAAGGGAAGGGTTTTGCAAACCTACCAAATACACCACAAAGGCGGAGCAAATGCGGTTGATAAACCAATCATATCAAACTATGAGTATAATTTTGCGGGGGAAGTTACGAAGGAAAAAGTTTTGTGTCAGATTGATGGTTTACCAAATATTGAAGTGATTACCACTACTGAGTACGATTACGTAGGTCGAATAAAAAAAGTGTTTCACGGCATCAACGCCACCCCGACCGAAATCGTTAGGTTTTCTTATGATGAAGCAAGTAGATTGCAACAAAAGAAAATACTACCAAACGGCACATACACCGTGGGCGGAGCTTTGGACTATATCAACCGCCCACCCAGCCCAACACCCAATACAACTGATTTGGCAAGAAAGGCTATTTTCTTAAATGCAGGAACACTTATTGATGCCAATGGCGTAACAAAGTATATTGGGCAAATTGACCCCAACGCCCCCCAAGGAACGCCCATCAATGGCTTACAAACACTTGATTATCAGTACCATATCCGAGGCGGCTTGCGGGGTATCAACTTGGATAATACCGACAACCCAACCCCGAAGGCCAGCGAGGGCGATTTGTTTAGCTATAAACTTGATTTTGAAACCGCAGGCCTGTATGATGGCAATATCGGCAAACAATCGTGGCAAACCACAGAAAGCAACGCACCGAACGGTATCAGAAGTTATGTTTTTAATTATGATGCTTCTAACCGATTGAAACAAGCAAATTTTACGGGAGCAAACAGCGAAAATTATTCTTTGCCGAATATGAGTTATGATAAAAACGGGAATATCACTAACTTACAAAGAAATGGACAATTAACTAACTCCCCCTCTGGGGGCTGGGGGGCTATTGACAATTTGACGTATAACTATTCAGGAAACACACTCAGTAGCGTAACTGATGCGATTACCACAAACAATACCGTTGATTTTGTGCCACGTGGTAGCGGAGCATATACCTACTACGCCGATGGGAGCTTAAAGAGTGATGCCAACGAACAAATATCAAACATCATTTACGATAGCTTTTTGAAACAACCCACCGAAATACAACTCACCGACGGGCGTTGGATAAAACACTATTACGATGGTTCGGGGCGTTTGTTTAAAACGGTCTATTCAACGGGTGAAATTTGGGATTTTATAGGCAGTATGATACTCAAAAATGGGGCGTTCTACCAAATGGCTACACCCGAAAGTAGAGCAATTTACAGCAGGGGGCTTTGGCAATACGAGTTTTTTTATCTTGACCATTTGGGCAATACCCGAGTAGCCTTCAAAGCCAACGGCACACAATTAGAGAAAACCTCCGAAACTGCTTTTGACCCTTACGGCGTAGTATTGCGGGGGGCAGGGCAAGTAAACCCTATTCAAAATCGTTATGAGTTTCAAGGCAAAGAATCTGAAAAAACCTTCGGGCTTAATAGAATTAATTTGGGTGCGAGAACGGTAAATCCGACTACGGGAAGGTTTGATAGTATTGACCCGTTGGCGGAAAAAAGAATGTGGGTTTCGCCATACAATTATGCCCAAAATAACCCGATTTTACGGATTGACCCCGATGGAGCATTAGACGAACCTTGGTATAAAAAAGCATCTAATTGGATAAGTAATGCTTTTAGTAGTTCGGATGCTTCAAGAACTACTCAAAGCGTTGCAGCTTCAACATCATATACACTTGTTCAATCTCAAGAAGTAAGAAAAGAATATGTAAGCAAGGTGTCAGGTTTGGATAAGACTGATTCTCAGGGGAGAACCCAAGCTAAAATGGAAGCAAGAGAAAAAACTCCAGCGGTAATGAGAGAAGTCGCAGAACAAATGCGTCCAAGTTCTGGTGAAAGCACAAGAGTTGGAGGTACTGCCAGTAAAACTAATTTAGGAGTAAATAAAATGGTTGGAACTCTTGGTACAATAGGCAAGGTGGCAGGAGTTGTCTCCGTGGGAATATCCGTTTATAATTTAGCTACTGCTGAAAATAAGCCCCAAGCTGTAGCAACAGAAGGCGGTGCATTGGTAGGGGCTATTGCAGGTGGAGAAACAGGTGCTGAAGTTGGAGCTGCTATTGGCGTTTGGTTTGGTGGTGCAGGTGCAGTGCCTGGGGCAATCATAGGAGGAGTTTTAGGAAGTATAGGTGGTGGAATAATTGGAGCAAATGCAGGTACAACTACATACAATGCTATTACAACTAAAAAAGACGAAAAGAAATGAACATATTAAAAAGGTTATTTAGAACTGCCAAAAATCCAATGCTTCTAAAATTAGAAGAAGCTATTGACATAGAATGTAAAGAAGTTTTCTATTTTTCAGGGTTTGTTTATTCTGATGAAAATTACCTAAATTTCAAAACATATTTAGAATGTAATTCACTGGAAGAAGTAAAAAATAAGCTTCATTTTGACGTGACCAAAGACAATTTGGAAATATACTTTGTTACAACTTTAAATGAAGAAAAATATATTGTTGTACTTATAGACAACTTTGAACCGCTACAAAAAGAAAGGGTATTGGAGAAAATCCCAATAGATTTTTTTCCAACAATAAAAATGGAAAAGCTCAAATAATAAAAAAGCTCTCAAATGATATTTTGAGGGCTTTTTTATTTTTCAACTGAAAGAAATATTTATTGAGCCATTGCTAAATTTTGCTCAAAGAAAGTTTGGAATTTTTGTTTAGTGAGCATCGTATCAATGATATTCATTACCGTACTCTTATCTTTTTCATTGAGTTGAGCCATCAGTTTAAGTTGCTCAGAAGCCGTTTTATCTTCCAGCGTTATTGCTTTGGGCGTTGCATTTATGTAGTGTACAATCTCATCAATGGTAAACCCCTTACGGCGTAGTTTTGCGTGGTGCAGGGCAAGTAAATACCTACCAAAATCGTTATGAGTTTCAAGGAAAAGAATCTGAGAAAACCTTTGGATTGAATAGAATAAATTTGGGAGCGAGGAGTTATAACCCGACTATTGGGCGTATGGATAGAGTGGATAGATTTGCTGATAAGTACTTGGGATTATCTACTTATCAATATGCAGCTAATAATCCGATGAGATTTATTGATGTTAATGGGGATAGTTTATGGATTTATGATAATGGAACTAAATATTTATATAGTAGTGGAAAACTGTATCAAAATGGACAAGAGTATAAAGGAAAAATACGAAATTTCTTAGCAGATGCATTCGCTGCTCTTGATAAAATAAGTAACGGAGGGCCTGCTGGAAAATCGTTGATAAATGATTTGGCAGGTAGTTCTCAAAATTTTAATATCAAAGAGGCACAGATGAAACCAGACGGTACGATGGAAGGAAATAGTGCAATTGGAAGAACCGTAACTTGGAACTCAACACAGTTTGATGGTGGATTAGATGAAAAAGGAAGTACTTCATGACCTGTTTTTTTAGGTCTTGGGCATGAACTGGCACATACGCAGGATTTTGCGAATACTAAAATAGATTACTCGGCTTGGTATCAAGTTAAAGGTAGAGCTAAGGCAACACTAAATGCAGAAAAATATGCTACTCATATCGAAAATCAGTTGAGAGCTGAAAATAATATATCATTAAGGGTATTTTATGAACAAACGGAATATGAACCTTCAAGAATTATTGACATCAAAGGCAATAGCCTATTTTATTTTCAACAACAAGTTTCAAGTTCGTGGTATCACTATGATATAATAAATCAAGTACCTTTTAAATACAGACCCTGATATGAAAATTTTAACTGTTTCTTTTACACTTTCTTTTTTTTGCTCATTTGCACAAACACAAAAGGTGTTTTTTAAAAAATATTACGAAGTATCGAGTATAGTATTCGCCAAAGAATATAGGGAACGTTTTATAATAAAAGACAAAAAAGACCGTATTGATATTTCAATAGCTGATATTGAACTCATTGAATCATATATTAAGAAAATAGTAACTAAAAAATTATATAAATATTTTAGGTGCAGCGGCAGACAATATTTAGGTTATATAAGTTTGAAGGACGAAAAGAAGATTATTGTCTTGATTTTAAATAATTTTAGATACCCAAATAAATTCCCTGAATTTGAAAAGGAATTTGCATTAGGTTTTGGAGAATTCTATGAGGATAATAAGAACCAAATGTATATGACTTTTAATATAGACAAGAAAATTTTAGAGTAATTTTTTGATTTACTGTCTCGCCCTGAAATAAGTTTACATATTTTTGTGTAAACCTATTTCAGGACAAGGTATTTGTACTCGAAAAAATGCCATAGGCATGATATATTGGTAGAAAAACAGACATTCAAACCCACAGCCTTCCCCTCTTTTAGCCTGCCATAGGCGAGCTAAAAGAGGGGAGGGGGAATAAAAAACGCTATAATTACTACCAATATTTCGCCCCTAACGGGGCTTTATTTTTTATAAGACAGCCGTGCATCTTGCAGGAACATCAATAAAAAACTTGGTTTGGCGTAGTGTATTTTCACTACTACAAGTAAGTTTTTGTCCCACTGATTGGATAATCAAATGCAAATTAAGTGAACTATTTCTCTGCTGAATCAAGGCTTCGATTTGCTTGAAGGCAAACATTGGCGTTACCTTAACATCTTCGGTTTTGATGCTTGCATTGATTTCCTGAAAAAAAAACAAAAGACCCACCAATGCGTTTTTTTTCTAATTCAAGATAAAGCAAAATCGTTTCAATCTCTTGAGCCAGCGAAATACTTTTTTGCTTCGAGTTGTTGGACAAAGTTCGGAGCAAATTCGTAAATTCAGTCACGTATATAGCGGCCTCCATGGGGCTATTCTGTAAGATATGTTGTTTGATTGCATCAAGATTTCCGTAAAAAAACTGCTGACTGCCGATGGTTCTTTCGAGTTCCTGAATTTTTTTGGAAAGCCCCAACTGAGTTTTCTTTTTTTGGTAGCCCAGTAGCAAGCCAATGATAAGTAAAAGCACAATGATACCATACCAAAGGATATTGGAAAAAACCAACAACGTAAAGACAGATTCGTAATTACTCATTGAGCCGTTGATGTAAATTCATTGGAAGATAAAGTAACTGCACCAGCACAAAAAGCCACATTTAGTATTCAGTAGGTTTTTTAGAAAATTTGGTAGTTTTGAAGCAAAATTTGGAAATTCTTTCTTATAAACTTCCAAGTATATCGTCGGTATCTTCGCCCAAATCGGGAGCTACCCAAGCGGGTAGGGCGGGTGTCTCCGAAAATTTTAGCGGCACACCAATACTCTTGAAAGTACCCGCTTTGGCGTGGTTTTCGTTGATAATCATCTGACGGGCTTGCACGTGCGGGTCAGTCGAAAGCTCATCAAGTTCATTGACGGCCGTAATCAAAATATCATTTTCAATGCCCAACGTAACCCAATAATTTCTTGACTGTGAAGCGATTAGCTCCGATAGTTTAATTTTGGCGTTTGCCAAGTTTTCTTCGTTTTGGGGCAACATAAAAGCAACCCAGTCGGGCTTGTTGATGAGCGAACAGAATTTCTGCCAAAATTTTGGTTCGAGCGTTCCCAAAGCAATAAACTTTTTGTCAGCCGTGGTATATACACCGTAGTTTGGTAGTCCTCCCGATAGTGCAAAACTCCCCCTAACATTATTGGTCTGCATGACACTTGGATACTCGCCCGTGACCATGAGTGGCGTGAGTAGCGGCATCACGGCATCGGTCATAGCTACATCTACTTGCTGCCCTTTACCCGTTTGGTTTCGGGCGTAAATAGCTGATAATGTGGCAATTACACACATATACGAGCCGCCCGCCACATCGGCTAATTGTACACCCGTGGGCATTGGTTCGTTGGGTTTGCCCGTTACACCCAGCACCCCCGCAATGCCCGCATAGTTGAGGTCGTGTCCTGCCAAATGAGCGTAAGGCCCCGTTTGTCCGTAGCCCGTGAGGCTGACATAAATGATTTTTTCGTTGATTTTGCGGGCAGCTTCGTAGCCAATGCCCCATTTGTCAAGAAATTTTGGTCTGAACTGTTCAACCACGACATCGGCCGTTTTTACGAGTTCCAAGAAATCGTGTCGCCCTTTGTCGGTCGTAAAGTCGAGCAGAACGCTTAGTTTTGAGCGATTGAAGGCCAGGTAATTCATCGAAACTCCGTTTTTGTAGGGCGGAAAATTACGGACATAATCGGGCTGTTGCGGATTTTCAATCTTGATAACTTCGGCACCCATATCGGCCATGAGCATCGTACCCAATGGGCCGGGGAGTAGCCGGCTGAGATCAAGAATCCGTAATCCTTGGAGTGGACCGTGGGTGGGTTTACGCATCGTTTTTTTTTTACCACAGAGAAAACTGAGAAAATACCACAGAGGAAAAGAGATGGCTGTTTCTGTTGGCAATCAGTATTTTTATTTTATTCGCCTCAAAACCTCGTTCAATTCCGATTCTTCCATTTCGCCAGTGCCACGCCATATTTGCTTGCCGTTTTTGATGATTACGTAGGTTGGTATTTCTTCAACTTTAAAAGCCGTTGCGATATTATCACTTTTTTCGGCATCAATTTTTAGCAGTTTTATTCCCTTGTTCTGCTCGGCGATGCGGTTCAGCACGGGGTTCATTTTCTTGCATGGGCCGCACCATTCGGCATAAAAATCTATCAATACGATGCTGTTAGACTTTACCACTCGGTCGAGGTTTTCCATCGTGAAGGCCGCAATGGGCTGGGTCGTGGTATTATCCGAGGCGTAGGGCTTGCTCGAAGCAGTCCATTTGGCAAAACCGCCCGCCATTTCATAGACTTCTTTGTAGCCTAAATCTCGCAGAAAAATACCCGCATCGGTACTGCGTCGTCCCGAAAAACAATAGATAAACACTGGCCGAGATTTGTCTAACTTAGCCTTGACGATTTCCTCAAAATTATCGTCATTAAAATTCAAATTGATGGCACGTTTGAGGTGTCCTCGCATATATTCGTCAGTTGTTCGGACATCAATGAGTTGAGCCGTGGCCGCATTTTGTTTGAGTTTTGCTTCAAAATCATTGATTTGTAACAAAAACTTGTCCTTACCTTGCGAAAAAACAATGTTAGTTGAAAATAATATCAGTAAAATAACAAGGGAATTTTTCATCTCGAATCAAAAATAATTAGGTTGAATTTAGGTATAAAACAGCAAATTTCAAGCCAATAAAAAACGCAAAAATACTGAAAGTATTACACAAATATATCAAGTTTAAATTTTTTCGTTGTCTATTCTCTCGTATTTTTGTGTTTCATTACTTACAAAAAAACAATAGTAAGTACAATATCACATTCACCACATTTACAATATTTACCACATTCACCACATTTATCACATTCACCATGTCGCTTGACCTCAAAATAAAACAATTAGCCAAAGATTACGCTGCCGAAGTGGTGGGCAATCGGCGGCATTTGCACATCAATCCTGAGCTTTCGTTTCAGGAGTATAACACCGCAAAATTTGTGGCTGAAAAGCTAAAAGCTATCGGGCTATCACCTCAAGAGGGCATTGCCAACACGGGCGTAGTGGCCTTGATTGAAGGTCGAAATCCCGCCAGCAAGGTTATCGGCCTTAGAGCCGATATGGACGCTTTGCCGATTTTTGAGAAAAACGATGTGCCGTATAAATCCCAAAATGCGGGTGTGATGCACGCTTGCGGACACGATGCCCACACGGCATCACTGCTCGGTACGGCCAAAATCCTGCACCAACTCCGTGATGAATTTGAGGGTACGATAAAGCTCGTTTTTCAGCCCGCCGAAGAAAAAGCCCCAGGCGGAGCCTCGATTATGATTCGGGAGGGCGTCTTGCAGAACCCGTCAATTAATAGCATGCTTGGGCAGCACGTAGCTCCTAATATCCCCGTGGGCAAAATAGGTTTTCGGGAAGGAATGTACATGGCAAGCACCGATGAGTTGTACTTGACCGTAAAAGGTAAGGGCGGACACGGAGCCATGCCCGACCAATTAATCGACCCCGTGCTTATTGCTTCGCACGTTATTGTGGCTTTGCAACAGGTGATTTCTCGCAACAAAAAACCCGCTAATCCGTCGGTGCTTTCCTTTGGGAGGTTTATTGCTGATGGCGTTACGAATGTTATCCCTAATGAAGTCACGATACAAGGGACTTTTCGCTGTATGGATGAAGAATGGCGGGAAGACGGCCTGCGACGAATGAAAAAAATGGCCGAGGGTATCACCGAAGCCATGGGAGGCGTTTGCGATTTTGAAATTGTTAAAGGTTATCCGTTTCTGAAAAATCACCCTGAGCTTACTCGTCGTGTGAAAGCCGAAGCAACTACCTATATGGGGCAAGAAAATATCATTGACCTCGACTTATGGATGGCAGGGGAGGACTTTGCGTTTTATTCCCAAGTGGTCGATGCGTGTTTTTATCGACTTGGCACCCGCAACGAAGCCCGTGGAATTGTGTCGGGCGTGCATACGCCTACATTTGATATTGACGAAACATCACTCGAAACTGGCCCAGGTCTGATGGCGTGGCTGGCCATCAGAGAGTTGTCAAATTGATGAAAATAAGCAAAATTACCAAAACACCACTTTTTCGACCACTTACGGGTCAATACCCGCCATTTACTGGATTTGACTTATTAAACGGTACAATGGCACTCTTTTTGTTCTTCAACCATTTGATAAGATTTATAAAAAAACTTTGTTTTTAGTAAATTATTGACTGACTTTTGAACAAAAAACTATTATTTATGCGTACTTTTATGATTGTGATGCAAGTTTTGGGTGGATTATCATTCATTCCGTGGATGAGGCTTGCGGGCTTATCTTTTTTGGTATTTGCCTCTCCCAGAGCCATCAGAAAAATCTATCCGTGGGTGGTTGTCTTACTTATTTTTTCTTATCCGTTCTGTGTATTCGGCAGCTTTTGGTGGGCGTGGTCAAATTTCCTAATGAGAAATCCCCGATTGGGTTGTTTTTGGAGTTGTGTTCCTCTTGTTGTCTTTCCAATTCTATATTTGATTATTCGTCAAACAACCGATTTATTTGAGAAAGATAAAAAATACAGAGATGGTAAAAAGTATTTTTAACAAACAAAAAAACCAGCCCGAAAGCTGGTTTTTTGTATTCATTATAAAAGGTTACTCATTTTTTGCCGATGCTTTGGTGTCGTCTTTCTGCACTTCAACTGTCGAAATATTCATCGACGAACACCCGTTTTTCATTACTTTCAATACATAAATATATTTTCCTGCTGTCAGACCGCTCAACGTTGCTATCTTATCGGCAATGGTGCTGATATACGGCCCCTTCCAAAGGTAAGTGGCGGCTGTGCCTGCGTCATGGGCTTCGAGTTTGGCCGTTTGTCCAACCCTAATATTGGCATTATTAGCAATCGCCACGGGTACAGTTTTTATCTCAACCTTGGCCGTGTCGATTGATTTACAGCCGTTTTTGGCTACACTTAAATAGTAAGTATAATGCCCCGCCGATAGATTTTCGAGGTCTATTTCGGGTGTGTAAGCTGCAAAATCAGTGGGTGGGAGTGTCCAACGATAGCTTACCCCAACGCCCGCATCGGCCGCACTCAACTTGACGGGGTCGCCCATACAATACTGCCCGCCAACTGCTATTGCTTTTGGGCGTTCTTTTACCATCAACTTCACTTTTCCGATGGTGGTTGAGCCGTTGTTTTTGATAGTAAAATTATAGAATCCTGCCTGAAAAGGGGTTATTTTTTCGAGCCTTATTTGCTGCGAAAGTGCCGAAAATCCAGCGGGTCCTTTCCACGAATAAATAGCATCAGGCCCAAAATCAGGCGTTGATAGCACGATACTGTTGTTTTCGCAGACGTACGCCGTTGAAGTCTTGGAATCTTCGGTATTAACGATTTTTTTGTGGTAAGCAACTGCCCGCCCCTCTTCAAATGAAAAAAAGGATAACTCCGATGTATCTTCTTTGGCTACTATCGAATTAGAGGCTAATAACCTGTTTGGCTTTTCGATTTCTTTAAAAAACACTTCGGGCTTCTTCTGTGCAAATAAACGGGATTCATACAATACAAGAGTAAAAATTATTATACATAAGCAAAAGGTTTTTTTGATAGCCATGACGAAATTTGGTATTTTGGGAAATAAACAATCGCACGCCTGCTCTCAGAAAATTTACGACCCTACAAAGTGTTCCGACATAAGCGATTCGGATGTTTGCGTGTGAGTAAATCTCCCAATGCAATCGAATTATGATTGTATATTTTCAAAAATCATGCTAAAAATGTTTTTTTTACACTTATTTTACTTAACCATCAAAAAAAAATCTTAGTCTATTGATTATCAGTAGGTTAGGAATAGGAATTAAGTAAGGTGAGCGTTTTAGGACGGTTCGCCGTTGCGATGGTAATTTCTTTGTTAGGTAATTTTATTTTTTAAGCAAATAGCGGTGTTCAATTCAAGTAAAAACTAAGATTTCATAACGGAAAAAGTATCGTATCAAATGCTCACTTTATTTAATTTCTATTCCTTCTAAAAAACAAAAACTTCACTCATGCTCGCTGAGTGAAGTTTTTTTGATGAATTAGGTCTGATAAAAGAATAGTTATTTGCTCGAAATTTTACTACTTTCGCTATTTACGTTTTACTAAAAAAGCCGATAGAATCGGGTCAAAACCTTGGGCAATGTCGGCTTCGATAAAATCAATTTTATATTGCCCGCATTTTAGTTTTAGTTCGTGATAAAACTCTTTGATTGCCGCTTGGTACTGTACCTTTACTTGCGAAGGTTGGGCTTTTACTTTTTCGCCCGTTTCTAAATCCACAAATTCGTAAGGACGCTCCTCAAAGTTAAATTCCTCCTCCGTATTTTTGTCGGTCACATGAAAAAGTAATACTTCGTGCATATTGTGCCTTAGGTGCTGCATAGCCGAAAATAGGCGGTCGGCGTTAGCAATATCATCAAACATATCACTAAAAATGATAACTAATGAGCGTTTGTGTATTTTTTCGGCAATCTCGTGCAAAGTATCCACAACCGAAGTCTGTTTTTGAGGTTTTGGTTTTTGCAGGATAGATTCGAGGTCTAAAAAAATCTTGTGAATGTGTGATGGCGTGGACTTGATGGGCGTTTGAATCTCGATTCCGTCCGAAAACGTAAGCAAACTTACGGCATCACGCTGTTTTTGGAGCATATAAGCCAAAGCTCCTGCGGCCATAGTGCTGAATGTTATTTTACCGTTGGTTTTTTCGGGATAATACATCGACGACGACGTATCAATCAAAATATGGCACCGTAGATTGGTTTCTTCTTCGTAGCGTTTTACGTACAGACGGTCGGTTTTTCCGAATACTTTCCAATCAATGTGGCGGGTACTTTCACCCGAATTGTACAGGCGATGCTCGGCAAACTCCACCGAAAAGCCATGAAAAGGTGATTTGTGCAGCCCCGTAATGAAGCCCTCGACCAACTGTTTCGCCAGAAATTCGACATTACCGTATTCTCGTATTTTTGCTAAATCTAACATCTTTATTTGGTGGATTTTAGTCGCAATTTTTAACCTTTTTTCTTCTTAATATCTTTCTTTTTATCTTTTTCTTTCGCTGTCTTACTTTCGCCCGAATTTTCTTCTGACCGCACCAATGGTACTGTTATCGTATCTTCGTTGTCGGCTTCATCAACGAGTTCCATGGAGTTTTCGATGATGCTTTCGGGGCGAGAAATAATTACGTTTCCGTGGTCGCCGACAATCATAACTTTCACCTTGACTGTACCCGCCCGAAACATTTGGAGACGGTCGGCCGCCTCATGCGATAAATCTATGATGCGGTTATGGCTAAACGGCCCTCGGTCATTGACTCGCACGACACACCAACGGTTATTGACCAGATTTGTTACTTCAAGCATCGTACCAAAAGGTAGCTTTGGGTGAGCACAAGTAAATTCATTTTTTTTCAAGATTTCGCCATTCGAAGTTTTCCTGCCGTAAAACTCAGAGCCATAATAAGAAGCCATTCCGACCGATTCCTCACCCAAAATAAGTTCTTGACTATACGAAAAGCACGGTTTTAGCAATAAAAACAGCAGAAAAAGAGTTATTTTTTTCGGTAACATCTTATATTATGGTTAGTAAGTAATGTTTAATGATAAATGTTGAATATTTAATGGTGTAAAATGCTCATAATAAGCAAGTTAGCTAAATTTAAAATGTCTATTATTTCCATTCAACTACTTAATAAACTGCATAGTTACGAATTTTTTTGCAATGACCGAAACAATAGCTCAACTAAATGATATTGGTTTTGTTTTATTTGAAATGATAATAATATAATTTTTAATGAAAAAAACGCACCGAAAAATTTTTCATAAAATAATAAAATCTTATATTTGGAGTTCATTTGAAACCCCCTAAACCCTAAAAGATTGTGGAAAGAGAAGACCCCGATAAAATTTACTCCAAGCGTGTGAGGGCAGGCAAACGGACTTATTTCTTTGATGTCAGAAGCACCCGTTCGAGCGATTTTTATTTGACTATCACCGAAAGCCGACGTTTTCAAAAAGACGGCGGATTTGTGTACGAGAAGAGTAAAATGTTTGTTTACAAAGAAGATTTTAACAAGTTTCTTGAAGCCCTCCAAGAAACCGTTGACCACATCAAAACCGAGTTAATGCCTGACTACGATTTCGATGAGTTTAGTCACGAAGAGCAGCCCTCAACCCCAAACGGCGAAACGCCAAATGTTATCGCCGAAAAAGACGATTACGCCAGCAGCGGCTCCGATTTGAAGTGGGAGTAGTATTCGGTGGTACATTGGTATTGAAAATATCTTTTCAACTACGCAGTAATGGGTATTTGGGAAGGTATTTTTTTTGAAAATGCGGCAGATAACTTGATAACCGAAAAATCTTTGCCACTTTACAGGTTTTATCGTAATTTTGCACCCTAATTTAATAATAATCAAAACAAGGGCTTTCGGGTAAGCAAAATTCATTTGCTCCGATAGCTGATTCAAAATAAAAATATGGCTTTACAAGTCGGTATCGTGGGCTTGCCCAATGTTGGAAAATCAACGCTTTTCAATGCAGTATCAAATAGTGCCAAAGCACAGGCGAGCAATTATCGGTTTTGTACCATCGACCCCAACGTTGGCTTGGTTGATGTGCCAGACGAGCGTTTGAGCAAATTGGCCGAATTGGTAAAGCCCAACAAAATAGTGCCTACTCAAATCGAAATTGTCGATATTGCGGGTTTGGTGCGTGGTGCCAGCAAGGGCGAAGGTTTGGGTAATAAATTTTTGGGGAATATTCGTGAGGTTGATGCCATCATTCACGTAGTTCGGTGCTTTGAAGACGAGAATATTCTGCGTGAAGAAGGCGATATAAACCCCGTGAGTGATAAGGAAATCATTGATACCGAACTCCAACTCAAAGATTTGGATAGCGTAGAAAAGAAAATTCAGAAAACCGAAAAGCAAGCCAAAGTAGGCGGAGATGTAAAAGCAAAGGCCGAGTTTGACATACTAAAACGTTGCCAAGAGTGGTTGCTGCAAGGCAAAAGTATTCGCTCGTTGGGGCTGACAAAAGAGGAGTTACCCGCTGTTGCCGATATGTTTTTGCTCTCAATTAAGCCCGTGCTATACGTGGCCAATGTTGATGAGGCTTCGATGCACACGGGTAATAAATATTCGGAAACCCTACAAAAAGCCGTTGATGCCGAAAACGCCCAAATGATTGTGTTGAATAATTCGGTGGAAGCCCAAATCACCGAACTGGAAGATGCCGATGATAAGTTGATGTTTTTGGAAGAATACGGACTCACCGAGCCAGGCCTAAATCGCTTGATTCGGTCGGCTTACAAACTATTAGATTTACGGACTTACTTCACGGCGGGCGTGCAGGAAGTGCGAGCATGGACGATTCAACAGGGCTGGAAAGCTCCGCAGGCAGCGAGCGTGATTCATACTGATTTTGAAAAAGGATTCATCAAAGCCGAAGTAATTGCTTACGCCGATTACGTAAAATATACCTCCGAGGCGGCTTGTCGTGAGGTGGGGCGTTTACGAATTGAGGGTAAAGAGTACGTCGTGGCTGATGGTGACGTGATGCACTTTAGGTTTAATGTGTAGCTATTTTGTCGTCCTAAAACGAATGTAAACTTATTTTAGGACGATGTAACTTTTAACACTACCGAGGCTATTTTGTAATAAAGCGATACTTATTTTAGTGAGTATTTGTAGCAAAGCAATAATTATTATTCCCAAATTAAGTTTAGTAAAAATATAGAAAATACCGCTACGAATAGAAAAAGCTGAGGACTGGCTTAAAAAAACCATACAAGTTTATTGCGTTTTATCAACGAGTTTCATATCATAAAATACTGATAATCAGCGATTTGTATTACTGTAAATTTCTGCCAGCTACTTAATTGTTATTTTTCATCTTCAAGGTTATATCGCCAATATTATAACTATAAACGGAGGCGGGCAAAAATGAAAATGTAAGGTTATCTATTTTTTTCACGCCTATTTGGTCGATTGAGGTTACTAAGGCATTTTGAAAATTATTGGCTTTGCAAAACTGAATTAAACTTTTTAGTTCGTTTGGTTTTTCAAAATAGCGATTACTCCATTTTATTTCCACGCCCCACACTGGTTTATATTTTTTATCATCTACCAAAACCAAATCAACCTCACCTTCGCTTCTGCCTTCTTTCCAACGGGCATAAGTTAAATCCAATTTCTCACGGTGCATCCATTGTGATAACACGGCTGTTTCTACCATGTTTCCTATTTCACTGTCGGTTACGGAAATAGGAGAAAATAAAGCGGTGCGTAAAGATGGATTAGTTAAATATACCTTAAAACTCGTCACTCTTTTTAGGCGTTTGGCGTTCACATCTACTTTGTTTAATACTTTTATCAAGAAAGCTGCTTCTAAGTATTCCAAGTACTTTTTCAGCGTATCTTTCTGTATGCCACTTTCTCGGCTCATTGTTTCGTATGAAAACTCGTTGCCTGTATTGTAAGCAATGTAAGTAAAAAAACGGTTTAATTCTTGAACATCCTTGATACCATATAAACTTGGTAAATCCCGCAAAAGTACCTTATCTACAATATCACTTTTGACGTATCTGCCCATATCGCTTTGGATTTTTTCAGAAAGCACCACCTCAGGATAACCCCCAAAGTTCAGATAATGAACAAATTCTTTGTTTAGTACCTTTATATCGTGCGTAAGACAATATGACATCTGTTTTTCGCCGTACATAATGTTTCCATCATAAATAAGGTGATTCATATTTCTTAGATGAATGTACTCTTGAAAAGTAAGCGGTGGTAACATAAAATCAGTAAATCTGCCCGCCCCACTTTCGGTACTGTGCCATTTTAGAGCGGCAGCAGCCGAACCCGATACAATAAATTTGGTGTCGGGGTAAGAATCTACCAACACTTTGAGGTGGCGTTCCCAATCTTTAAGGTACTGTATTTCATCGAAAAAAATGTAGCAACCGTTCAAATTGGCTTGGTTAAGCGATTTTTTGCAGAGAGTTAAAATATCTTCCAAACTCAAATGAACATAGATGGGGTTGTCTATGCCCACAAAAAATATTTTTTGTGGGTTTACATTTTCAGCCAATAATTGCTTTATACTGTGGAATAGCATTACGGTTTTACCTACACGTCTTGGCCCCATGAGTACCAAAGCTCTTCGCACATTTTTTTCGGTGACATAAGGGTAAAATAACCCAAAATATAAGCGTTCTGCCATAGAACTATATACTTCGGGGATATGCTTGTTTACCCACCAAGGATTTTCATAACGTAGCCGCTCTATTATTTTTTCATCGGGAATAAGGCTTATACTAATCATAAAATTATTTATTTACACAAATATAGTTTAAATAAATAGATTCAAAACATTTTATTTTTACATTTTTGTAGTTTTACATGTTTTTATTTTAAAATTTATGATTATTTTAGAAATATTCTGTCGAAGCAATAGTTATTGCTCTCTACTTGGGTCTATAATAAATATAGTCCCACCCTTCTGAGAGTTTGATGCCCCGAAAAATTATCGCATAATCATTTATCAAACAAAGTCACCATCAACGTTGGTATCCTTCCAACTTCTCGAATTGGCCGAATTGATAACAGCTTCACAAACTTTTTGGGTTTGAAGTGCTTCCTTGAAAGTCGGTGAACAACCTTCGCCTGTTTCTAAACTTTTCAAGAAATCGGCTACTTGATGCACGAAACTATGCTCATAACCAATGCCTAAGCCCCCAACCCACCATTTATCCATGTAAGGTTGGTCGCCATCGGTTACGATAATCGAACGCCAGCCACGCACGATTGACTCATCACGATGGTCGAAATACTCCATGCGATTGAGGTCGTGCAAATCCCAACGAATAGACGCATCTGCACCATTTATTTCAAAAGTATAAAGTGCTTTATGCCCCCGTGCGTAGCGTGTGGATTCAAAAAGACCAAGCGAACCATTGGCAAAATGACAATGAAAAATACAAGCATCATCAATTTTTACGGGCTGTACTTTGCCCGTGAGTTGGTGCATACGCTCTTTTACGAAGGTTTCGGTCACTGCCGAAACGTCGGTAATTGCCCCATTGAGCCACATGGCCGTATCAATGCAGTGTGCTAAAAGGTCGCCTGTTACGCCTGAACCAGCGGCTTCGGCATCCATTCGCCAAAGTCCAGTTCCGCCTTGCGGAAGGTCGGCACTGATTGTCCAATCTTGCAAGAAATTAGCTCTATAATGGTATATTTTACCCAATTTTCCTGAATCAACGATTTGTTTTGCCAAAGTTACGGCAGGAAGTCTTCGGTAGTTGTACCAAACTGTGCTATTGACCTTAGCTTCTTCGATGGCTTTTACCATTGCTTCGCCTTCTTGGAGGTTGCGAGAAAGTGGTTTTTCGCACAAAATCATCTTGCCTGCTTTGGCTGCCGCAATGGCTATTTCGGCGTGCGAATCGTTGGGCGTGCAAATATCCACGGCATCAATATCATCACGGGCAATGAGTTTTCGCCAATCGGTTTCGATAGATTCGTAGCCCCATTGATTGGCAAATGCTTGCACTTTTTCGGCATCACGTGAACAAACTGCCTTTAAAACGGGCGTATATGCTAATTCTGGGAAAAAATTTGGTACACGGTTATATCCGTTGGAGTGGGTTCGTCCCATAAAACCCGTTCCGATTAATCCTATTCTGAGTTGTTTTTTCATAGCCCCGAGCCTCCTAACCCCCAGAGGGGGAATAGAAAGAAAGTTTTAAGATTGTTAGAAAAATATTTTTATTTTTTTGTTCCCCTTTGGGGCGGTGCGACGTTTCGCTTAGGGGGCTACCCACCCATGTTGTTTTCTGACATTTATCATGGCCGCCAAAATATCATTCCATGTTTGTTGTCTGGTCATTACTGCATTATCAAACATACAGCCGTCCCAACAAATATGCTTGAAAGCCTTTGTCAATTCGCCCGTATCATTGCGAAGCCAAAGACCCGCATCGTGGGCAATATCGAGCTTGCCGTTGGGGTCGTTTGCAAGGCAATGGCGACCAGTTTTGTCGTGCGAGCCAGTACCATGAACTGTACCATCGTTTTGAGCCACGTGGAAATCTATCGTCCATGGACGCAAAGCATCGGTGAGTTTTTTTAATCCTGCAAGAAATGTTTCTCTATCTTCCCAATTAAAATTTTCGGGTAAAATACGAGCTTCGGGAGCATTGTAGCCAAGTAAATAAAGCGTAGTGTGCGACATATCAGCTTGAAAACCAATATTGGGGCGATCAACCATCTCTAAGGTTTCGAGCATGGCTTGCCACGAGTGCATTCCGCCCCAACAGATTTCGCCTTCGGCGGCTAATTTTTCACCATAATCGGCGGCCACATCACAGGCTTCTCTGAATGTTTGGGCAATTAATTTTGTATTTCCTGCGGGGTCAGTTGCCCAGTTTTGCGGACTACTCGCTGAGTCAATTCTGACGATTCCATTTGGACGAATGCCCATTTCTCGCAGTTTTTGACCAATATGGCAAGTTTTCCGCACCATTTCTACAAAATTAGCTCGTTCTTCTTTGCTTCCCATGGCTGGTCCGCCCCAAATTGGAGCAACCAAACTGCCGATTTCTAAGCCGTGTTTTGCGACTTTATCAGCCAATCTTTTGATGGCATCATCAGACGTATCAAGGTCATAGTGCGGGTCGAAAAGCCCTAAATCAACGCCATCAAATTTTACACCATTGACCTCGGCGGCGGCGGTCATTTCGAGCATGGTATCCAATGCAATAGCTGGCTCAGAGTCTGGGCCTTTTCCTACAATGCCTGGCCAAGTGGCATTGTGGAGTTTGGGATAATTATTTTCCATGAGTTAAAAGCCCCCTAACCCCCGATGGGGGAATTTTAGGAACGTATTTTAGGGTTAATATTATATTTTACATTTAAGATTTCTTTTAAATTCCCCCATCGGGGGTTAGGGGGCTGTCAGGATTATTCGGTCCGAAATGTTTGAGCATTACGATTGGGTCAGTTGATGAATGATTCGTAATCGTTACACCTTCCATTGCCGCTTTTTCGGTAATAAAAAACTCATCGTTTGTTAGTTGTCCGTAACGAATCAGGGCTGGCGTTTCGATATTCCAAACGCCCATTTTGCCGTGACCTTGCATCATGATTATTCCGTAGGCGGCACTGTCTTTGATGGTTACGGTTTGATTTGGTAGAATTGTCAATTCTTTTGCCGAAAATGCCTCCGAGCGATAGCAAACCCAATTTTCGATGTACCCTTCGGCTTGCATTTCTGCCACATCTTTTACTGGTTTTGGCATCATAAAGCGGGTTTCCAGCAAATTCGGATTGGTGTTTAGCTCCCAGTCGATTACGCCCATTAGTTGGTCATAATTACCGATTTGGTCGGGCGGTGTGCCATTCCACAGTAATTCTTCGGGAATAATGGCTTCGTTTACCAGCGATTGGTACATCGCAAAAACATCAGATGCTTTTTGCGGCTCGTACGTACACATACTTCCTGGGGCGTGCAACATTCCTGGGGGAACGTCCCAGCCCGTGCCTGGAATGAGCGGAAATGCTTGCGAAAACATCGTGATTTTATTATCACCTTTCGTAAAATTCATCAAACATTCTTTGATTTGCTCTTTGGTTGTGCCAGGGGCAATGCCAAAAAATGTATAAGGAAAATCTCCCCCGTGGTTGTTTAGCTGTGGCGGAAAATAATAGGCTTCGGGCTTGCCGAGTTGCCCGATTTTGGCGGCTTCTTCGTCGTTGTGGTGAATGTGGTGCGGCAAAGGCCCCATATTATCAAAAAACTTCGAGTACATCGGCCAACTTTTGTACTCGTCCCAGAGGCGGCTGCCGATGATTTCGGCACCGAGTTCGTCGATGGCAACTTTCAGTAATACTCTTTCATCGCCAACGATAACGAAACTTAAACCTTCATTTTCGCCAGTTAATGGCCCATTTTTGGCAGGAGTTGTGGACGAAAGCCAACGTTCGTCGATGCCTCCACGCACACCACCAAGTATATAATAATCATCGGGGTGAAGTTTGATTCTACGACCTGGCACACAAAACGAACGAGGAACCCAAGTCGGGGCTAATCTTAATATTCCTTGCCCTTGCTCTAATGCTTTTTGGGCAATACTTTGATTTGACATAGTTTTTTATAGATTGGAGGTTGAATTTTTGTTAATTATCTGACAAAATCATTGTTTTTAGATTCCTCAAAATAAATATAATTTGTAGTAAATCATTTTTTTGAGAAGCATCATATTGACGACTCCTACAATATTTTTTATCTTGTAACACTGTAAAAATCCAGTTTTTACCGACAATAAACGCTCCGTACACAGGGTGATTATATTGATTGTAATGCTCGGCAAGTATCATGGCAGCAAGCATTTGTGCTTCGGGGTCAAATTTATCGCCTTTACCTTTTTTGAATTGCGGAACGCCGCCCGCCTGCAAGAAGAAGTATGGTTCACGAGGTGTATTTTTACCTAATGGTGCTGCCAGCATACAATCAATTTTTACACTCAATTTATTGCCTTCAATAGTTGCAGAAAGTGGGCGTTCATAAAATGCTTGAATTTTTCCTTTTTCTTCAATTTCTGAAATAAAAAAAAGTAATGCAATGAACTTCATTTTCAATTCTTCTTCATTCCACTGGTCGCCCTTGTCTTGGATTTCTTCCAAAAGTATATCAAAAATCTCTTGATAGGAGGATTTTAGAGGCTTTGGCGTAACGTTGAGAAAGTTCGTAAGGTATTGAGACGTTTTTTTTTCTATTATATTGAATGTATCTGTTAGTGCATCAAGGCTATGGTGAAGTTTTTTTAATGTTTCCATACAATTGCTGTAATCATTGAATTTTGAAAGAAAAAGAAAGTCAAATTTACTTATTTCTTTTTGTATCCTGCGAAATAATTAATTTCAAATCAAAAGTCCGAGTTTCATAAGAATCCAAGAAAATCAACTCATTATTGGCTCTTGCTTGTGCCTGTCCGATTGGCAAATTGGTGGCAGGTTCGATGCCAGTTACGTACTCGTTTTTGCCCCAATGCTGCCAGTTTATTAAATGCGGAAATTGCTCTTTCTTGAAGTTGATTTCAACTTTTAAACCTAAATTTTCATTAAAAACTCCACAAGTGCAGTTTCCTAAATCATCAGCATTTGGATTGATAAAAACCACTTCCTCGCCCGAACCAAGATGGTCTTCGATTGGTGTTGGACAAGTTTTGAAATCGTTTTCCTCCTTGAAAATCTTGGCATCTGCATCACCAAAACGTGGTTTCCAGCTACCTTCCCAAAGGATTTTTGTGCCTTCATCGACCAACGGAAATCCAAAGTTGAAGTGGTAAAGTAGCATTATCGGAGCGGCTGTATTTCCCCGATTGATAATTTCGTCATGAATCTTTATGCTTGCTTCGCCCAATTTTCCCGAAATAGTTCTTTTTAATTCTAAACATGGCCCAAAGACTTTGGTTTCTTTGATAATTCCTGTGATGCTGAAATCCATTTTGCCCAAAACGGGGTCGGGCTGAATGATAGAAACGATTTCGGCAGGAAGGTTTGAAATGTTTCCATGAATACCTCGCTCGCCAAACTCGTCTTTTTCGGGGCCGCCCACGTGCGAGAGTCCGCAAGTTGTGAGTAATCCGCCGCCAAAAGTTTTTAGCCAATCAATTCCTCGGTCGGAGTTGGGTTGTGGGGCAGTAAAACCTCCGTGACTCAACCATGCCAAACTATGTTGGTTATAGAATGCATCGGCAATGTCCATTCCTCGGTCAATGACCACTTTATAACGCAAACCAGTACCTGTATTTATCCAAGCGATACGATTTCCACGCCCCAAACCGTTGTCCAAGATGGAGGTTTCGATGCCACCAAGTTGAGCAGAATTTGATATTTTATCTTTGAAATGAGATAACATGAATTGGTTTCATTGAATATTGCTGTCGTTTGTGAGGACACAAACAACGGTAACTATAAATTGTGTTTTTGACACATTTCTTTGATGAATGTAAAGCCATTTTCGGCAATATGCCATGGGTCGTTATATTCTCGCCAAACGCCAATGGCATTGGCAAAGGCCACATCATTCCTTGAAAATGCTTCAATCGTTAGCCATTTGTCATAGTTTATCGAAGCCAAAGCCGAGAACGCATCATCAAATGGCACGTGTCCATCACCTGGTGTGCCTCGGTCGTTTTCGCTGATATGAACGTGGCACAAATGCGGGGCAATTGTCTGAATGGCAGGAAGATATTTTTTCTCTTCGATGTTGGCGTGGTGCGTATCAAACATGGCTTGCACGTGCGAATGGTCGGACAATTTCACTAATTTTGCCAACTGCTCCATGGTGTTGCACAAATAACACTCGAAGCGATTGAGGGCTTCCAAACCCAAAACTACGTTGGCTTGTTTGGCATATTCGCCCGCTTGGTGCAGGATTTCGGCTCCCCATTTGTACTCTTCTTCGAGGGCTTCGTGTCCCACAAAATAGGCATGAGCCGAATGAAATGGCCCGCAAAGCAGGTGCGAACCCAAGTCATGGTTTCGGTCGATTGACCATTTGATGCGGTCAAGTCCTTTCGCCCTAATTTTGGCATCAGGGCTTATCGGGTTAGTTTCGGGAGTAACAACCGTGACTGTTGTGACTTCCAA
>JANNEN010000257.1:0-5102 GCA_031378715.1 Emticicia sp. | reverse complement strand
CATTAGTTAGCGAAACCCGCTCGGCATAGCCCCCAACTTCGGGGTTTGGCTGAGTCGTTGAGCCAACGTAAGTGAATAAATATTGCTGTTTTTTTGCTACCGAAAAATCAATATTCGTCACCGCATTTTGATTCTGAATTGATTGCATCGGCTTACCTTTGCTATCAATCACCCAAATTGTTTTGTTAGTTTGGTCGCTGGCAATGATTCGCTGATTGTGGGCATCAATGCCAATGGCCGTAAAATTTGCAATCGTGCCGTTTGGAATTTTAGCATTAACGGTGTTTATGTCAAAAAGTCCCGTTAGCTCTTCGAGGTTGGTATATTTGGGTAAATCAAGTTTTTCGGGGGCGTTTTTTAGGTAATATTTTTTGATTTTTTCCCAATCTCGGTCATCAATCATTTGGTTGGTGGGTTGCAGCACTACGTCATCGGCAATGGGTGGCTTGAGTTTTGCCATGTCCCGCTTTACGCCCAAATAAATCGACATATAAGGGAGCGTACCGTACTGCCAAACGTTTTTGGGGAGCAAACTCGGCTCGGGAAACTGATGACAACCCACACAATAAACCTGTGCTAATTTCTCACCTTCTTCCTCTTCGCTCGACTGGCAAGAAAGCAAAATTGAGCAAAAGCCTGTAATTAAAAATAGGCTAATAAAAAATAAAGAAAATTTTAGTTTCATCTTAGAAAATGAAAGCCCTCCCCATTTTCGGGGAGGGTTGGGCGGTCGGCCGCTGCCGTGGGGTTTTATAACTTCCTAAAAACCTGCATTTTATCATTATTTCTAACCACAAAATACAATTTTCCTTTGGGCGTATTGACTGTTTTTATATCTCGCACATCGCCTTTTTGCAAGAAGCCATTATCGGTTGGCACTGATGCCGTGAATTGTGGCAACGTGCTATTTTTCTTGCCATTTCCTTTCAAAATCAAGCCGTACAACGCATCATATTGGGCTTGGTACATACTTGCCCCACGGAAATTTCCGCCCAGCACCACGTCCATATTGCCATCATTATCAACATCTTCGGCAAATATCGTCATGATTTTTGATACTTGTGCCAGGCTCGGTAATGCCGAAAGTTTGAAGGTTTTATCGCCCAAGTTTTCCAAATAAACCGATTCAAACGTATTGACGAGTTTTTCATCAGCATCGGCTAATTCTTTTTTGGTGAAAAGTTCATCAATCGTTTTTCCAGCAAAATCTTTGTAAGTTGTATATTTTCGGTTGATAATGCCAGGAATCTGCTTGCCCATTTCGTCTTTTCCATTGACTGGAAACCAACGGGAGTCGCCACTCCGTTTGCTTTTACTGTATGCCAAAATATGGTCTTTTGCTTCGTTATTATCAATGTCTTTGATGAGCATTTTTAGTTGTCCACTTTCTTCTCTTCTGAATTTTGTATTTGTACCGATATTGCCCACTACAAAATCAATATCACCATCTTTATCAAAATCTGCGGCAGTGATTCCACGCCAAAAACCCGTAAAATTGCCTAATTTACTATCAATCGGTGTAAATTTTCCCTTATTATTCTCAAACATTCTAATAGGCATCCAATCACCAACGATGGTTAAATCTTGGTCGCCGTCTTTGTCCAAATCGGTCCAAATCGCATCGGTTGTCATTCCTGCAAGACGGAGTTCAGGGGCAATTTTTGTAGTTAAATCACTGAATCGTCCTTTTCCGTCATTTACCAACAAATAAGAGCGTGGCGACTGTCCATAACTATAACCAACCACACGCCCGCCCACGAAGAGGTCAATATCACCATCTTTATCAAAATCACAGGGTTTTACACACGATTTATTGTCGTACATTTCGGGTAGAGAATTTGCAGATTTCGAGAAGTTCCCCTTGCCGTCGTTCAAATAAAGTCGGTCGAATTGCTGCACCATATTTTCATAAAATTCATTACCGCCCGACACCACGTAAAGGTCTTGGTCTTTGTCGCCATCGGCATCAAAAAACAAGGCATCGACATCTTCCATGAGTGAATCTTCTTGAAAAACGGGTTGCGTGGTTTTTATAAATCCATCACCTTTTTGGAGATAAATTTCGCCCGCTTGGTATTTTGCTCCACCCACATAAAAATCTTCCAAACCATCGCCATTTACATCACCAACCGCCATTTTCGGTCCTTCGATAGAAACTTTGAAAGGAATCAAAGATTCTCGATTAAAGTCAAAATAGACGTTTTCCTGGTGATTATAGGCAATATTTACAGGAATTTCTTCAAAAATTGGTTTTACAGGCACAAAAAACTGATGATCAGTGACTTTGATTTTGGCATTATTTTGATCCAAAACTACCGTCGAGTTTATTTTCGGATTAGGAATAATTTCCATCATTTCGTTTTCCCAAATCACCATCATTGTATCAATCTTGGTGAGTTTTCTGATGCCAAAAAGTAAGTTTGGCACAACCGAACTCATAAAACCACGGGTTGGCATCATTTGCTGTAATTGCTCGCCTTCGGCGGTTTTTAAGATAACTTTTGCCCCTATACCAAAGGTATTTTTATCGTTGCCTTTGAATTTTATTTTTACATAATTATTCGCCAAAAGCTGGCGGCTATTGTTCAGATATATTGCCGATGGCTCGTTTAAATTGTTGGTTATTAAATCCAAATCACCATCGTTGTCCAAATCGGCATAAACCGAACCGTTCGAGATTCCATTTTCTTCAAAGCCCCAGTCCATTGATTTATCTTCAAAGCGTAACTCTTTTGTGCCTTTATACAAATAATTATGCCATTTTCCGCTCGGCATTTTGTCAATTGCTTCTTGGTCGAGTTTGGCAGAGGTTGGCAAATTGAAGTGTAGCGAATCGGCAGCGATAAATTTTAGATAATCCAAGTCATTTGGTCTGCGTAAAATGCCATTTGAAATAAAAATATCCTTGATTCCATCGCCATCATAATCGGCCAAAAGTGTACTCCAACTCCAATCGGTTGCCATTACGCCCGCCGAAGGAGCAATATCGCTAAATTTTTTACCGCCCATGCTCAACTGCAAGCAATTTCGGGAGTATTGATTAAAGTACCCAAATTGAAGTTTGTAGAGATAAATATCGAGCGGGTCTTCACCAACCGACGATTTTTCGACTTTCTCGTCCTCGGGAAACATATCAAGTGTCATCACATCTTGAAAGCCGTCGTTGTTTATATCTGCTACATCTGACCCCATCGAAAAGCGACTCAGGTGATTGAAATGCTCTTTTACTTCCTCCGAGAATCTTCCATTTTTTTGATTAATATAATAATAATCATCTTCGTGAAAATCATTACTTACATAAATATCGTCCCAGCCGTCGCCATTAATATCAGCTATCGAAATACCCAAACCATAGCCCATCGCTGCTTGATAAATGCCCGCTTCTTTGCTGATGTCTGTAAATTTGCCATTTTTATTTTCGTATAAATAATCCCCTGCTTCGTTGTCTTTCAACATTCGGGTATTTACGCGGTCATAAGAGCGAGAATTATGCACGGCGTGGTTAAGTAAATACATATCCAAATCGCCATCTTTGTCATAGTCAAAAAAGGCCGCTTGGGTCGAAAATCCTGTAAAATCTAAGCCGTATTCATTGGCTTTTTCACTAAAAGTAAGGTCGCCATTATTGATATACAATTCATTTGAACCTTCCAAACCCTTGTAATTACCAACGGCACAAACGTAAATATCGAGCAAGCCATCGCCATTGACATCGGCCATTGTTACGCCAGTTTTCCAGTCCGAAAAGCCCTCAATGCCCGCTTTTGCCGAAATATCTTCAAATTGTGGCTTGCCGTCCTTTACGCCTTTGTTCAGAAAAAGTTTATTTTTACCTTGATTTGATACAAAAAATAAATCGGTCAGCCCATCGTTGTTAATATCTCCCGCCGAAACTCCGCCACCATTATAAAAATAGAGATAGTCCAAGATGTTAAAATCCTTGGTTTCGGTAATAGTATTCGTAAACGCTACTTTTGTATCGGTTGGTGAAAGTTTCTCGAATAACTTTACGTCGTCGTTGTTTTTACTTGACTTGCACGCACTAAAAATTAGAATTATACTTAAATATTTTATTATTGATTTCATCGAATTTTTCTATTTTTTTACTTCATTTTCAACTGTGGAATATTCGGGTGTGCAGGATTTACTATTAAAGCATTTTGTTGTGGATGAATTAAAACATCCATGTACTCCATTGGGATTGCTCCGAGTAACTCTTCCGTATTACCTGGCAAAACAAAAGCATCTACTGTGCAATCTCGGTTTTCAAAATATACTTTAATTGGACCAACAACACTCAACTCAATTACATCACCATTAGCCATTTGAGCTTTTTGTTTTTTTATTTCCTTTAACCCAAGCTGTGCTTTGGTTTCTTGATTAATCGCCATCATATATGCCCCACTATCAACCAGCATTGTTGATGTCATTCTTCTGATTTTTTCTTTTGGTAAATAGCCATCTTCTGCAAACAAAATATCTTTTGCATTTACTAACTCAATTTTTGCATATACCATTCCCATGATTTCGTTTGTTTAGATTTTAGAGTAAATTTACTTTTTTAAACTAAATACCTGTGCTTTATCGTTGTTTTTAGCTAAAATAAGCACCTCTTTGCTTCCTAAACTTCGTAATTTGTACATCTTTCGTACTTGCCCCATTGTCTTAAAACCAGAATCCTTTGATTTTATTGTTTGAAAATTCCCCTTGCCTTGCCCCTTCATAAATAAACCATAATTTGCATCAAAACGTCCCCATTCGGGCAGTACATCAAAGAAATTTCCTGCCAAAACGATGTCCAAAATACCGTCATTATCAAAATCGCCCGTTTCGATTGCCGAAATTCTTGAAAATTGAACCTCAGTCGGCAAGGCCTTTATTGTAAAATTTCCCTTGCCGTCATTAATCAAGAACGAAGTTTTTGTCGTAACGATTTTTTTCTCAATACCATCTTTCATCTGTTCGGGCGTGAAAAGTTCGGTTATATTCTTGTTGGCGTAGTCGGTATATTTGATAAAACTCTTCTTTATCATCGGCAAAGCCCTTTGCAACTCACCTTTTAGCACCATCGGATAGGTTTTTCCGTCTTCGGTTAGGCACGA
>JANNEN010000253.1:0-10444 GCA_031378715.1 Emticicia sp. | reverse complement strand
GCTAATCATCCTTGTCGTCAACATAGCTATTATACCATAATTCTCGGCACATGGAAAGCATGTTCTAGATTTGATATGGGCTTACCGAGTGCCGATTGCCGCTTTTTCCTTTCGCTCTCGCTACGCTATTTTTAGTCCAATTCTCGTCTTTCTCGCAAGCCACAAAAAAGGACTTTAAGGCATTGCAGAAGATTTTTGCAGGAAAATACCGAGCCGAAACCACGCCCGCTGACCCGACGGCTATCGCAAGCGTGGAGGTTGTACCGTTGAAAGTCGCTTTTATCAAAAACCCCGCTTTTTATGTAAAATGGGTGCGAGCCGATGGCAAATTTTACCGCCAGCGAATCTATGTTTTCAGTTTTGATGCTGACAAAAAACAGATTTCGTCGGAAGCATTTTCGTTCAAAACTGACTCGCTTTTTTATGATTTCTACAAAAATTCGGAGAAATTATTGGCTTTAAAGCAAGACGATTTGAAAACCTCTTTGGGGTGTCCCGATATTTGGCAAAAGATTGATAATCAATTCATTGGCTCGGTCGAAAATTGCAAATTTGAATCAGCAAGACGAGGAAAACCAATTTATATTTCGGGAAAACTAAAAGTTGATGCTAACTCTTGGGCTTCGACCGAAGTCGGAAAGGACGATACAGGAAAAGTACTTTTCGGTAAAATTGATGAATATGCTTTGCAAATTAAGCGTGTGAAACAATAAATAGTACCGATATAAGTAGTCCACAGTCAATAGTCGACAAGTCCACAGCAGGATAATGTGCTAATAATCAGTTACTTAGTCATTTTAAAAATTGTTAATTATATTTATCCCATTACTTAATGTAGGAATATCATTAAATTTGTAGAAAAATTACCAAAATAGCAAAGAAAGTAAAATCTTACTCAGAAACCGAACTTATTGATTTGTTCAAATTAGAGCGTAAAGTGGGGAATAATAAAGATCCATTAATGTTTGAGTGGACAAATGTAAGCACTGTTTTAAACGATTAGGAATCTGCCTTATTTGAAGAAACGTATAGAGATTTACCTGAAAAAATAGCTGGTTGGAATGAAGAAATGCTCAAAATGAACCTAATCGCATTTATTTTACTTTTGGGACATTTGAAAGAAACCTCTCGTTACAAAACATTTTACGAAGGTAACATTGAAGCAACCGTAGATGGTGTTTTTTTGAAAGTTCGTACAGATATGATGATTACAACAGGGATTTTGGAATTACCAAAAATGCCATATTTTTATTTTCATGCGGGCGGCGTTCCGCAGTACAAAAAAGTAAAAGACCCAAAAGGCGATATTACCGCCCAACTTTTGGAGGCGTTTTTGATTGCTCAAGAAAAAAATAAAGAAGCAAATTCGGCAAAAATCAATCCTTTGTATGGGTGTACTATCTATGGACGTGAGTGGGAGTTTTATGTGATGGTAAATAGAACCTATTGCACTTCCAAAGTTTATAATTGTACCGATAAAGATGATTTGCTTCAAATAATAGCCATTCTTCGTAAATTTAAAGAAATCCTTGAAACAAGATTATTAGGTTAAGTTTTTCTCAAAAAACATCACCCAAGCACCATCTGGGCTACAAACAGTAAAAGTTTTGACCTGCCCCATACCATGCCAAAGTTGAATATTTAAAGGTATTTTTTCGGAAACTCCATTGCTTTTTACAAAATAGAGATACTCTTCAATATTCTCAACTTCGATTCTGTAACACAAAATCCCACGATTGGGGGCTTCACATTTCGCTGAATAATCATTGCCCAATAAACCGACGGTTTCGATACATTCGACCATCGTATCTCGAGTTCCATCGGGCGAATATATGCTCAACGCAATCTCAAATTTATCCGAAAAACTATGTGGAACACCGAAGTTATTTGACGAATTTGAAGGAAATTTCACCTTCAAGTTGTCATTCACAAGCTGAAAACCTAATTTATTTACAAAGAAATCAGTTCCGATTGCCAAGTTTTTTACGGTCATTGCCGAAAGGTAAATATGGCTGGCAAGATTTTTTCCGTGTGGCAAATCTAATGGTGGCGAGTATCGTTTTGCCAAAGCAATCGTCATCGAGTCGGCATTGGTTAGCACACATTCATCAATCTCAAAAGCCGTAATCGGCAAAGGCATTGGCACGGCAGCCGCCGACCAATTTCGGTTTATCATTTCGTCAAAAACTGCATGAATATCATGCGTGCGAATATCAATGTCGTAGATACCACCAGTATCCCAAAGTTTGGACGCTGGTCGCATAATTTTTTGAGGAATGTCTTTGATTTCTACGAAACGAATTCTGCCAAATTCGATGTCCATAAACTGAATCAAGGCTTCTTTTGCCGTTATTTTTTCAGGAATGCCCCAAGAAATCAAGACTGATTTTGGTGTTTTTCTTGTAAAAAGATGAGTCCAACCGCCATAATGACAGAACAAATCAATCATTTGCTTCAAATCTGCCGTGATAATTACGATTTCGGAAACTTTTTTGAGTTTGTACATAATTTACTAAATTATTTGCCGAGTTACATATACTTGTATTTATGTAGTAAGTATGAGTAGATAAATACAAGTTTGCAAAGTTATATTTGTATTTATGTTAATAAAAAACAGAATAAATACAAGTATAGATTTTTATGAATATTAAAAATTCAAAGAATATTAGCAACTGAAACAAAATAAAAGAGCATTTGCCCGCTCAAGCTCATAAAACTGCCCACAAAAAAAGGGAGAATACTTTTCTCCCTTTTCTCGACTGTAAACCAAAATCTACTTAAAATTAAACTCATTCGCTACTTCCCATTTAGGATAATTACCCACTGCCGACCAGCGGCGACCACGCCCTACGTACTCGTAGCGAGCCACTCTATCAAGGGTTAGCGTTGCGGCAAGTGCCTTGGCATTAGCTGCCGATATTTTCCAAGAGGCTAAAACGCTTTCCATGACATCTGCCGCTTTTAGCTTGTTGATAGCTGGGTCGGCTTGCATAAGGGCTACTTCTTGCCAAGTTATCAACGGAAACGAAGCCAAAGTTGCTCCGCCCGCTGGGGTTGTGGCGGTCAGTGGCGATTGCGGATAAAAATAATTCATTACCACACGGTTAGTTGCTAAGGCAATGTTTTTACCAGGCGTAAACCAACGGGCGGGAGCTCTACGCAAAGTATCTGACGTGATACGAGCATCAATAAATTTTTGTGAGTAGCCATTAAGCTGAAACTCTATACCACTCCGCCATTCTGGATATAAACCCACGCCCGTCAAGGCATTGATATTAACGATTCCGATTTCTTTTCCTGCATCGGCAACAACGTATCCCAACTCCAAAAATGCTCCTGCTTGGGCTTTTGCTCCCGTATCGAAATGCAACATTCCGATATAAGAATTTAAAAACTTTTGGGCGATAACGGGGTCAATAAATAAGCCCGTTACCTTTTCGGTTGGAGCATCAACTATGGCTGCGGCTGCCTTAAACTGCGTGATTGACTCTTGCAGAGCCGTAATCGCTCTGGCTTTGGCAGTGGCGGGATCTAACTCCGTTCCTGTGCCATATTCTATCACTTTTGCGTAAAATTTAGACATATCGCCATAAATTACGCCTTCCATCATATTGATATTTGCCAACATTAATGCCTTTCCTTTGGCACTGAGCGTCACTTTGCTGATGGCTTGCCGAGCATTATCGGCTAATGCTAATGCCTGATAAGCAGCACTAACAATAGTCCGATTTTGGGTATTATCTTTTGCCAAAACATTTTCTTTTTCCAAACGTAAACCGTATTGCGTGATGGCATTATCAAGCACCGATTCTATCTCTTCGTTGCCAATCATGCCTGCTGTCCAAGCCATTTTTTGGTGAGCATCGAAGCCAAATCTGATTGCTCCCGCAGTGCTTAAATAGGCACCATTCGCATCTTGTGCTTTATCTTGGGTAAATGCTTTTGGGTCTTTTAGTACGTCCAACTCACAGCTATTGAGCATAAAGACCGCACCGAGTACCGAAATATATTTGAGTGTTTTTTTCATTTCATAAAAAATTTAAAGTTTAACCGAAAATATAACTCTCTCTTTTGGGGAGGAGGTTTAAAACCTCACCCCAACCCCTCTCCACGGGAGAGGGGAGTTAAATTCCTCCCCTTTGGGGAAGTTAGGAAGGTTTTTAAAACCCAATATTAAACGACAATGTATAAGTTTTAGGAATACCGCCGTCCCACGAGTCAATGCCCCGAGTCCAAGCCCAAGCGGCATTTGCACCCGTCGAGCCATTGGTTTCGGATTCGATGTCGTAGCCACCATTATATTTAGACCACGTAATTAGGTTTGCCCCTACGAGTCCAACGTTCAGTTTTTTGATAAATTTTGTTTTAGTTAAAAGTGATTTTGGTACTGTATAATTTAGGTTCACTTGACGTAACTTCAAGAAATCGGCTTTTTGTACCCAATTAGCTTGGTTATCATACAATATTTTCAAATCGGCGGCAGGTAAGCTCCAATATTGGCTGTGCATACGTTTCACGGGGTTTGCCATATCTCGGTCGGTTTGGTTATACTTGAAAAACCCAGATTTTCCGCCCAATAAAGCACCTAACTCAATGCCTTTGTAGATGATTGACGTACTAAAATTACCTTCAAACTTTGGAATCGTATTACCTAAGTAAGTGCGAGCAACATTATCTACTGCGAGTGTATTAGGGTTTCCCGCCCAAATTCCGCTCATTGGGTAGCCTTCACGAATCTGCACGATGTTATCGATTCCACCTGGCAGAGGTGTTTTTGGAGCAGGCATTGAGGTAATTAGGTTGTCGAGCGTTGAGCCAGTAAGCCTTACGTCCCACTGCAAATCTTTGGTGTTAATCACCGAAGCACCAATCGTAAACTCAAAACCTTTATTGTACATCGAGCCGACGTTACGAATACCATTGACCAAACCAAAATTTGTAGCAGGATTAATGATTGAGTTTAATAATAAGTTATTAAATGATTTCTTATAGTAGGTCAGCTCGTACGTGATTCGATTTTTCAGTAAATTTCCATCAATACCAATTTCAAATTCTTGCTGAGTTTCGGGTTCTAAACCTGCATTGGGAGGGTTATTCGGAACGTAGTTTGAACCGCTACCATTATATCCACCCGCCACAGCTCTAAATGTTAGTGTCGAGAGATAAGGCAAAGGTTGCGTACCTGACACACCATAAGCAGTTCTGAATCGCATTGTTGGTAGAATTTGATAACTCAACGACGCCCTTGGATAGAAGAAATATTTTGAAATAAACGAGGTACTTCTATCCATTCTTCCGCCGATATTCAAGAATAATTTATCTTTATAACCAAAAGTTTCGTTGAAATAAATACCCAATGTTTTGATAATCGGTAGTGCCTGAAAGAATGCAGCTCGCTGTGGGGCGGTATAACTTGATGTATCCCGTGGTTCTTTTCCTGTGGTTAAGGCTTGAAATCTTGTGTAGTCATAAAAACGCTCGTTTTCATCGTACTGCGTACCAACGGCACTTTTGAGGTACATTTTATCATTGATTTTCCAAGAATGATTCAAGCCCAAAGTTAATGTTTTCTGTGAAATATCCTCAAAATCTTGGTCATATCGTCCCGTTGGGAACAACGAAATCAAGCCCACAGGGTATAAAATACCACCATTAGTTTTTGTTTTGTCCATTCCTGCATTGACATCTACACTCAAGTTACTCAATATTTTATAGTTGATATTTCCCGAAACCAAGTACCGCTTCGAAACACTGTTTTTGGCTAATTTAGCATAATCATCTAAGTTTCTGACACCCGTAACGCTGGCTTTCACGGCACCAACATCTGGCACGGCAGTTGCCGAAACATCATAATTCATAAATGGCATTGCTGTTGCATCTACTGCCCAGCGGTTTGGTACAAAAAAGCCTGGCGAACCTGAAGCCACTTGGTTGCGGTCGGCATCTTGGTAATTTAAGTTTACCTTAATTGTAAGTCCCGTAATTGGCTGACTACTCAAACTTGCCAACATACCTTTGGTCTTAAAATCTGCTCCTTTGATATGTCCGATTGTGTTTTGAATATTTCCCGAAACGTAGTAACCTAAATATTTTGTACCGCCCTGCAACCTCAGCGTATTTCTCGAAAACGAACCTTTCTGAAAACCCTTTGTGGTATAATCTGTCAAAGCATTAGTCTTGAAAGCCGCAATATCGGCATCTTTATAAACCGTTTTTGTTGGGTTTATGAAAGCTGTCCATTGGTCAATCTCGGCAGCCGTCCAGTCTTTTTTATAGTTCTCTACACCTCTGGCAAGCTCGGTGCTTCCTGCATCAAGCGAATAATCAACCGAGAGTTTTCCTTTACCACTCTTGGTTTTTACGACAATTACACCCGCCGCCGCACGTGAACCATACAATGAAGCTGCTGCGGCACCTTTCAATATCTCGATTGATTCAATGTCTTCGGGGTTGAGCGAACCCAAGCCCCTCGTGCCATTTTGCATACCAAAAGTAGCCGAACCCGTAGCATTTGCCCCACCAGCAGCACCCGTGATGGCATTTCGGTTGGCATTATCAATAATAATTCCGTCAATAATTAGGAGTGGGTCAGAGGCATTTGAGATAGAGTTTGCTCCCCTGATACGGAAACGAAAACCCCCACCTGGGGCTCCATCAGTCGAAAAAGCCTCAACGCCTGCCAAACGACCAACCAAAGCCGCCTCTACGCTGGGTGCGGGCAAACTTTCAATCGTTTTGCTATTTACTCCCGCCCGTGATGTACCCAATTCTTTTTGCTTAGTATTGATTGACAAACCCGTAACGATTACTTCATCAAGGGTTATATTATCATCTTTTAGGTCAATGTTTAGCACTTTGTCCTCTTTCGAGCTAAAAGCAATCAATTCTTCTTGTTGGCGTGTACCGATATAGCTGAATCGAACTACGAGGGTTTTGTTGAGCGGTAAAGCACTAAGTTTGTAATTACCCTCAGCATCAGTGATAGTGCCGAATGTTGTTCCCGAAATTACAATAGTTGCACCCGCAGTGGCTTGCCCTTCAACAGTTACTTTACCCGAGATACTTTGAGCAAAAATCTCAAAAGCAGTCAGACTCAGAACAGTACTCAATAATAATAGTTTTAATTTCATTTTTAGGTTTGTTAAAATTGTAAATTGATTGAAGATTGAGTAAATGAACCTGTTTGAACTTATTTATTCCCCAAACACCAAATCCTCATTAATTTATTTTTGCTACTTTTTTCTTTTCCATCGCTTTCTTAAACACCGTCCAACTGGTTTCGTTTGGTCGCTTGTCATCAACTGGTGGTGCGTGGAAATATTCAGGATAATTTTTCCTCATTTCTTCCTTCATTATTTCGGGAAGGGCATCGGTGCCGCCTTTGAGTTTTTTGCCAGTGCCACTCACGATGAGCCAACCTGCCTTATCGCCCATTTTCATCCACGGTAAAAACTTTGAAACCCTCGACCATGCAATTAGTACATCTTCGGCTTTGTCTTTGGTGGCATCGAGTAGCTCGTCTTTGCTTACAATGGTATTAAAAATCTCCATGGCGTGGTAAGTTCCACCCACGTATTCCTGATAATCGCCCGAAAGTGGGTTTGTGTAAAACAACGGAACTTCGGTCGTTTGCATGAAGAATCCTTCTTTTTCCATCATTTTGAACTTGTAGGGCGTATTTCCGTTTGCTCCTTTGCTGAATGTTGGTCCACGACCATTTACGGGGTCGTTAGCTACGTGAATAACCTCGACTTTTTCGCCCGTCATTGGATTATCCCACATTCTCAAAATCTCATTCGTTTTTGGGTCTTGATAAAACAGCAATTCACGAGAAACGTGCTGCCAACCGTAGCCTTTTACCGAATCCATGACGGTTTTTGAGGCACGTACATTCATACCCACGTAGTTGAAAAGCAAGCGATCTTTCTCACCCGCAATGCGGCTAAATACGTGTCCCTCCCACCAGTAAGTACATTCTTCACCGTCCTTCAAACTCGAAGTTATTTTTCTATCAGCTTTTACAGCATCTTCGGGGTTATTATAAACATCTAATTTGGGTGCAGTTGCGGGCGGTGGTGGTGGCAAAACTTTGCTTTTCTTTTGGGCAAAAGTTCCCGCCGAAAGACCGAGCATAAGTAGTAATAAATAAGTAGTAATTTTTTTCATCAGAATTGGGAATTGGGTTTATTTATTTAGAATAGTTTTGTTTATTGTAATTGACTGACCACTCGCTCTGCCGACTCCAAAGCACCCTCCATGCCCGAATTTTGCAGAGCGGTATGCTCGCCACAGAAATAAATATTTCCGCAGTTTTTCAGTATTTCAGGAAAAAACTTACTCGCCTGTTTTGGTGCCAAATGATAGTAAGCTCCTCTTGCAAAAGCATTTCGTCCCCAAGAGTTTACTTTGGCTACTTCAATCGCACCTTCGCTGGCTGGTCGGATTCGCTTCATTTCTGTCAAAACCATTTTGGCTAAACTTGCATCGCTCAGTTTATCAGCTTGAATGGCTTCGCTTCCATTGAGCCAACAAAGAGCAGTTGTGACATCAGAATAAGGACTTTTTTCGGTAAAAAATCTTCCGATTGCTCCGTCTGACCAAATCGCTGACGGAAGTTTATCTTCCTCCCAAAATGGCTTTATGATATTAAAATGTACCTGCGTAATTTGAGTGTATTGTAGGTCATTGATGGCTTCTCGATGTGTTGCTGAAAGTTCTGCCTTGATTTCAATATTTTTCAGAGCCGCAAAAGGCACCGAAACTATTAATTGTTTTGCCTCAAAAATTTCTCCGTTGGCACATTTTACTCTGACAGACTTTCCCTCGTCTTCAATCTTTACTACTTTATTATTAAGTAGAACAGGTAATTTCAAAGTTTTTGCCATGGCTTCGGGTAATCGTTGGCTTCCGCCCTTTATTCGCAAAACTTTCTTACTACCGCCTTTCGCTCTAATGGTAGCACTTTTAAAGATATTCAAAGCCGAAGTAGTAGCAATATCATTGGTGTTGGCATTGGCATTGATGAGCCTGAGTGCTTCGTCCGAAACTTGATTTTTTTTCAAGTAATCGGCAAAAGAAATATCTAAATTTTCAAATTCGGGTTTGTACCAATCGTCTAATGTTTGCAACGGATTTTTGCCCTGCATTGCCGTAAACTCTAATAAATGCGGCAAAGTTTTCTTTTCGGCTTCATTCAATTGATTAAAACTCGAATTTGCCCAATCGTTTTGCGGAATAGCATTTCCGCCAATAACAAACATTTGCTGCCCGCCTCGTTCGGACTTCGGCTCAACGAGTTCAACACCCAATTTTTGGGCAATCGTTACTAATCTTTTATAGCCGTCCCCTACTTCCGTTCCGCCCGTATTTGGGCTTCCCGCAATTTCATCAAGCGTATGAAGCCTCCCGCCTATTCGGTTGCTTGCTTCCAAAACCCTCACCGTCAAGCCCTTTTCTTGCAATTGCATGGCAGCATAAAGCCCCGAAAGCCCCGCACCGATAATGATTACATCAGTCTTTGGATTTTCAGTAAAATTTGCCCAAGAAACCTCACTCGCCAAAGAAAGTGAAGCAACAGAAACAGATTTTATAAATGACCGACGATTTTGCATAATTTTACTTATAAAACGGCAGAAAACATTATTTTAAAAAAACTTTTTCAAAAATAGTTAATTAATTTAATTAACTATTATATTTGACAAAAAAATCTTTTATTTTCAATTGATTCGTTCAAAAAAACACTTGTAAGCATTTGATTATCAGTAACTTACAGACGGCATCAACTTAGTTTTTAAAAATACATCAAAATGAACTTACAACTTTTTCCTCAGCATACGGGCGTATGGGAAGGAACCTACACCCGCATTGATCCGCAAGGAAACGTAACGAACAAATGGAAAAGTCGCCTCACGATAAAGCTGTTTGATGGCAACAAATACCACCAAGTAAACCAATATTTTTGGGACGATGGACACGAAGAACTCCACGATTTCGGTGTGTGTGAGTTTGACGAAGAAGGGGTTTTGATTTTTGAAAATCCAAGAATCAGCGGGCGTTCGTGGGAAACCCGTGGGAGTGTTTGCTTGGTTTGGAATTATAAAAACAGACCAGGCTCTAAACTTTTTGAAATGATAGATTTGATTGGTGATGGCACGCACCGTGTAAGAAATTGGCGTTGGACACAAGACGACGAGTTTCAAGGACTAACGATGATTGATGAACGAAAAACGGCTACCCAAGAGCAAATTCCAGCCGAGTTTTGGATAGATTTAGCGGCAAGACGCACAATGGGAGAATCTCGTTCGGATAAATAATTTTATTTCACTTTAAACCTTTAAGCCTTATAGGTTTTCAAAACCTATAAGGTTTGTTTAGAAATATGGGAATGACCATTACCGAGAAAATCATGGCGTTTAATAGCGGTCGTGAGTCAGTAGTACCGGGG
>JANNEN010000246.1:0-7491 GCA_031378715.1 Emticicia sp. | reverse complement strand
CCGTAAAAATGGTTGACGATTGCGAAACCTTGGGATTAGTTAGCTGCTCAATGCTGGGCATTCGTCCGCAAAGCCAAAGGAGATTAGTTTCGATGCAAAATATATAAATCAAAACCGCCACCAACGTACGCAAACTGTATCGGTAGATTTTACTAATTGTAGGAAAATAGTCGCCATCGGTCTCAAACTTTGCTCCGAAATAATCTTTTGCTTGATCAAGCTTTCGATAATATTTCACAAAAACGCTTTCTACTTTTGCTTCACCAAAGACCTTGCAGAGTAAACGATAAATTTTATCCAAAACCCACCACCAGCCTGCACTAATTTTGGCGGATATTGTGGCCCAAAATTTACTAACGGTTTCTATCACATCTTTTATCTTTTCCATCATTGATTATATATAGGTAGTATTTTTGTATATTGGGCTTTGTTAGGCCTACTTTTAGGAATGAAATACAAAGAAACATTAAAGTTTTGAAAAATGCTTTGACAAAGAAATGATTATGTGATATTTTATTGAAAAATTTTGGAGAACGCAAACCCAAGAAACTCAATTCAATGAAAATAAAGGCCAATTTTTGTTTCAAAAGCTCCTTTTTCCTACCATTTATTAAAGAAAAAATCCATTTATAACTATTTCTTTCTATTCTCTGACGAGTAACTTATATTTGGGTCACTAAACCAAAACATAAACATATTCAAGCGTGAATAATATTCTCGAAGTTCACAATGTGGTGAAGCGATACTCGCAGCACACCGCCCTTAATGACGTTAGCATCAATATTCCAAAAGGAGTTATTTTTGGTCTGCTCGGGCCAAATGGTGCTGGCAAAACCTCACTCATTCGTATTATCAATCAAATTACTGGCCCAGACGAGGGTCATGTATTGTTTGATGGACAAAAACTCAATCCCAAGCATATCCGAGAAATCGGGTATTTGCCCGAAGAACGGGGACTTTACAAAAAAATGAAAGTCGGCGAACAGCTACTTTACTTGGCTCAACTCAAAGGTTTGTCCGAAAAGCAAGCCATGGAAAAACTCAAAGAGTGGTTCATTAAGTTTGATATAAAAACTTGGTGGGACAAAAACGTCGAGGATTTATCGAAGGGAATGCAACAAAAAATCCAGTTTGTGGCAACCGTCATGCACGAGCCGCAACTCATTATTTTGGACGAACCGTTTTCGGGTTTCGACCCAATCAATGCCGATTTAATCAAAAACGAGATTCTCGAATTGCGAGAAAAAGGCTCGACTATCATCTTCTCCACCCACCGAATGGAATCAGTCGAGGAACTTTGTGATAACATTGCCCTCATCAATAAATCCCAAAAAGTGCTGGACGGTGCCAAGTCCGAAATCAAAGAACGCTTCAAAACCCATACTTATAACGTCAAGTATTTGGGTGAATTGATGCCGACTTCAAGCGATTTTGAAATTATCAATACCGAGCAAATCGAAGATAATTATGTGAGTTCTACTATCAAACTACATCCGCAAACGCCTGTCAATCAACTCATTAGGCAACTCCTCGACCAAGTGGAACTCCGTTCGTTTGGCGAAAATATTCCGTCAATGAACGACATTTTCAAAATGGTCGTGAACGAAAGTATTGATTAGTGTTAGTCGATAGTCAATGAGTCCGTGGTCGATAGTTTTCAATCAGCATTAATAATTTATAAGAAATATAACATGAATAATATATTACTCATTCTCCGCCGAGAGTATTTGGTCAGAATCAAGAAAAAATCATTTTGGGTAATGACCCTCCTCATGCCGATTTTGATTTCGGGTTTTTATGCCTTACTTTTTTGGGGAGTTTTCAATTCCCGTGAACTCCAAAAAATTTCCATCATTGATGAAAGCGGTTCGTTTACCCAAAAATTCAAGGATTCCGAAAAAGTAAAATTTGAGTACCTCAATATCCCGATTGATTCGGCCATTGCTCGCCTCAACGACGACCGAAAAGACAAAACCGACCTCGTGGCGTTGATTCCGAAAAACATCATGGAAGACCCGCAAAGTCTTAAAATTTTTACGGGAAAAGGTGTAGGTTTCGAGATTCAGGCCAAAATCGAAAACGTGATTCAGAACGAAATCCGAAACGTAAAACTCTCCAAAGCGGGTATTGACCAAAAAATACTCGAATCGGCCGATGTTGATGTGTCCTCCAAAGTAGTGGTCGTGAGCAAAGAAGGCGAACAAAAAGAACAAAATACGCTGGCCTCAACGATTTTGGGTACGATTGCCGTTATTTTGATGTTTTCGACCGTAGTCGGCTTCGGAATGCAAGTGATGCGGGGCGTAATCGAAGAGAAAACCAACCGAATTATTGAAGTTATTATCTCATCCGTGAAGCCGTTTCAATTGATGATGGGTAAAATTCTGGGCGTTGGCTTGGTCGGACTTACGCAGTTTGGGCTTTGGATTTCGCTCACGTTTTTGCTCACAACCGTAAGCTCTTCGTTGCTACCCGCCAACCAAATTGCCAAAGCGGCTCAGGAACAAATGTCCGAAATGCCGCAAAAGAACAAAGATAAAATCATCAAAAAAACCACCGAAGTACCCAACGGGGCGAGCAAAATAATGGGTTTCTTGGAAAGTGCCAAAAACCTCAATATCCCGTTGATAATCGGCTGTTTTTTGTTTTATTTTCTGTTCGGATACTTGTTCTACGCCTCGGTTTATGGAGCAATCGGCTCGGCGGTTGATAACGAAACCGACACCCAACAGTTTATGTTTCCAGTCATGTTGCCGCTACTCGCAGGCTACCTGATTGGACTCATGACAGCGGGGCAAGCCGACAATAAATTACTCTTTTGGGCATCAATCATACCATTTACGGCACCGATTACGATGATGGCTCGCTTGCCGTTTGGTGTTGAGCCGTGGGAGCTGATTTTGTCGATGACGCTTCTCGTCATTAGTACGGTAGGCATGGTATGGTTAGCCGCTAAAATCTACCGAGTGGGGATTTTGATGTACGGCAAAAAACCGTCATTTAAAGAAATCGGAAAGTGGTTGTTTTATAAGGGATAATTTTCAGACAAAAATTGTGGCACATCGCCAAGGTGTGCCACAATTATTTTCATACAACTTTAAGGTCGATACGTGGCGGGGCTACATTGAGCAAATTTTACATTTGCTTTCACAGCAAACTGGTAGTTTTCGATAAAAAGATTCAATAATCTATCAAATTCTGCTTGCTTTACTTCGGAAAGCTGGTCTTCAGGTTTTACATTTTTATTCAAGAAGTTATACAAAAAGTAATCAACCGTACCATCAGGCTTGAAATAAATTCGCTGGAAACAACGGGTAGGCTTTTCCCATTTAAAATTATTTTCTAAGAGAAATTTACCCAAATCTTGAAGCATTTTTACGTAAGCTTGCTGCAATGCCACCTGCTCCATTTCGGTTTTGAAAACTGCCTGCGATGTATCCGAATGAATGGCACTTTTGTAGCTTTTATCGAGTCGTTCGATACTGACATTTTGCTTTTCAGCTTCTTTAAAGGACAATCCCAAATGCTGACCAAAAGTACAGAAATTTGACAAAAGCAATACGCCAACTAAGAGTATTTTTTTCATAGATTGATTAAATTATACCAAACCCAAAATTAAATTCGGGTCGAGGCAAATGGTTTGATATTTTTCTTTTTCCGACAAAGCACACACGCCCGCAAAATCCCCTTTCATGCCCAGCATATCGGTCACTACTTGAAAATGTAAATGGGGTGGCCAGTCTCCATTAACTGGAAAATTGCCAATTTTGGCTATTTTTTCGCCTTTTTTGATGACTTTTCCTTCAAAAACCCCTTCGATAGAATCTAAACTCAGATGTCCGTACAAGGTGTATAGTTTTTTATGAGGCGTAAAATCAAAATCTTGCGAGTGTTCTAAAATAATAGTTGGGCCATAATCGCCAAAGTTATCATTGTTTTGAAAACTATGCACAGTGCCATCAAAAGGGGCGTAAATCGGCGTTTCGGCTGCCGCCCAAATATCAATTCCGAGGTGAATACAACGAGCTTCGGTTTCGGATGCAAAGTGCTTACTCCTACTATAAATCACTCGATGCTCCATGTAGCCACCAACCCCGATTTCAGCTTCTGATTCGGCAATTTTACCAAATACAAACTCCGAAAATTTAGCGGTATTTTCTAAATCAACGGTTGCTAAATCTTTGTTTTCGGCCGTGAAATCGAGCCAAGTGTAGGAGTTAATATTAATTATTTTGGACATACTAACGAAAAATATATTGCAATCTCTTGAAAAATTTTGATGAATGCAATACCTTCTGTATCAATATTATTTCGTTCATAATTCCATGAGGTACTCTTTTTCCCTCGGCAGAGGTCAAAAAAATCGTGTTGTTTAGACCAACTTATTGTTTATTCGTTACATCGCTTCAGGCCCTTTTCCAAACGGCTATAAACAACTCAAAGGTTCTAAGGATTTGTTCCGTTTCAAAATTGGTGATTATAGCCTTAGCTATGAACCTGTTTAAACTTATTATTGAAGCCCTAAAAGTAGGTCATCGAAGAGAAATTTATGATAATTGAATAAAAATTCCTTTCTAATGGTTTTTTTATTGTTGAAATCTGAACTACAAAAACTTATTCCAAGTTTCCTTCGTATATTCGTTTGTAAGCAAACCTCTCTACCTAATGCAGCACGTCGTCATCATCGGAAATGGCATCAGTGGCATCACCGCCGCCCGTCATATCAGAAAACAGTCTGATTATAAAATCACCGTAATTTCGGGCGAAACTGACCACTTTTTCTCCCGTACAGCTCTCATGTATGTCTATATGGGACACCTAAAATTTGAACACACCAAACCCTACGAAAACTGGTTTTGGGCAAAAAACCGCATCGAACTCAAACGTGCATGGGTGAAAACGATTGATTTTGAAGAAAAAAAACTATATTTTCGATTACCAAACGATGAAGATAAAGAGGCAAAAATCGGGGGCTCGATTAGTTATGATAAATTGATATTTGCCCTCGGATCAAGTTCTAACAAATTTGGTTGGAAGGGGCAAGATCTCAAGGGCGTCCAAGGACTTTATAGCTACCAAGATTTAGAATCCTTGCAAGAAAGCACCCCCCGAATCAAACAAGCGGTAATCGTTGGTGGCGGTTTGATTGGCGTAGAATTGGCCGAAATGCTTCATTCTAAAGGTATTGAAGTAACGTTTTTGGTGCGAGAAAGTAGCTTCTGGAACGCCATCATGCCGCCCGAAGAATCGGCTTTGATTTCGAGGCATATCAAAGAAAATCACATAAATCTGCAATTTTCGAGCGAATTAGACGAAATAATTGGAGATGAAAACGGGCAAGTGAAGGCAATACGAACCAAAGGCACGGAATCCAACCCAAGCGAAATTATCGAATGTCAATTTGTAGGTTTAACCGTTGGCGTGAGTCCGAATATAAATCTATTGAGAGTACCGCAAGGCAACATGATTGGCCGAGAAAAACCAGCCTTCGTGCTGGGCGTTGGTGACATAAAACTGAATCGAGGAATTTTGGTCAATGAATATTTAGAAACGAATATTGCTGACGTTTACGCCATCGGCGATTGTGTTGAACATGAAAACCCGCCAAAAGACCGCCGAAATTTAGAGCAAATTTGGTACACGGGGCGTATCATGGGCGAAACCGTGGCTCGTACGATTACGGGCAAACGCACCAAATATCAGCCAGGGATATTCTTCAATTCGGCCAAGTTTTTTGATATTGAATACCAAACTTATGGGCAAATCCCTGCTGTGCTTCCCGACAACACAAAAACTTTTTATTGGGAACATTCATCGGGTAAAATCTGCGTTAGAATTAATTACCAAACTGATAATCAATCAGTTACGGGGCTTAATACCTTCGGAATCAGAATGAGGCATGATGTTTGGGACAAATGGCTTTCGTCAGGAAAAACCATTGAATATGTGTTAGAAAATCTCTCAAAAGCCAATTTTGACCCCGAATTTTTCAAACAGTACGAATCCGAAATATTGGAAAAGTACAATCAAAAAAACAACAAGAACCTACAATTAAAATCGAAAAAAGGAATTTTCTCAAAAATATTTTAAGCCATGCTACAAAAAATCGGACTCATTATTTTCATTGCTGCTTTTGGGCTATTCGTTAGCACTTTGGGCATGAATAATTACACATTGACCAATGATATTTTAACAAAAAATGTCAAGGCCGAACAGCTATCAGATGCCCAAAAACAATTTGCTCCAATGCTTGATAAAAGCTACGCAAATCTCTTCGGTTTTGCCAAAGATTTAACGGCTGGCACTACTGCCCTCAACAAAGCCTATGATGCCAAACAAGCATGGGGGAATAAATACGGAGAAGACACATTATTAGCACTCACTAAAGTTTCAGCAAGTGGCTATTTATCTGATAATAAGGGTATTATGTTTTTTTTAACCTTTGGAATGGCCATTTTGGGGGCATTACTTTTCATCCTTCCCGAAGCTCAAAAACCCGCAGGTATCAAAAATAACGGTATTTACTTCAATCCCGCCATGACTCGCAAGTGGCTCGGCATTGGTATTGGTACTTTTCTAATATCATTTTATATTTTCTTGTATTTTTATCCGCAATATATTGCTAACTGGACAATGCTCGTTGATCCCGTAAGTAAGCTCATTAACGGAGGCGAAGCAAGCCGCTGGTTTATGTACGGTTTCCTTTATACAATTTCTGTTTTGGTGATGGGAATACGCTATATTATTAAATACCGACACGCTAAGTATCAAATAGTCAGGACTTTATCTATTATGTTTTTTCAGACCTGCATTGCTTTCATCTTGCCCGAAATCATGTCAAATCTGAATTTACCCTCGGCCGATTTAAAAAATATGTGGCCGCTCGACTATTCATTTTTCTTTAATTATCGGATTGATAAATTGCTTTCAAGTGGAGCTTTCGGTATATTTTTGTTGGTTTGGGGAATTGTACTTTTCGTAGTTGGCGTACCCGTAATGGTTTACTTTTTTGGTAAACGTTGGTACTGCTCGTGGGTGTGCGGTTGTGGTGGCTTGGCTGAGACACTGGGCGACCCTTTTAGGCAACTTTCCGACAAATCTTTGAAGGCTTGGAAAATCGAGCGTTACCTTATCCATGGGGTCTTGGTATTCGCAATCGTAATGACAATCGGTGTGCTTTATACTTACTTTACGGGTAGCTACACCCTACTCGGTTTTATCCCGACCGAAAGCCTAAAATCAAGCTACGGATTTATGATTGGTTCGATATTTTCGGGGGTTGTTGGCACGGGTTTTTATCCATTAATGGGCAATCGTGTTTGGTGCAGATTTGGTTGTCCGTTGGCCGCCTATCTTGGAATAATACAACGCTTCAAATCAAAATTCAGAATCACAACCAATGGCGGACAGTGCATTTCGTGCGGCAACTGCTCAACGCACTGCGAAATGGGCATTGATGTACGAGCTTATGCCCAAAAAGGGCAAGATATT